>NZ_LGHK01000122.1 GCF_001908235.1 Bradyrhizobium sp. NAS96.2 | reverse complement strand
CGCCGCGGATGGCAGCGCCCCCGCCACCAAGGCCCGCAGCACCACGCCCCGCCGCGCCGGCATGTCCTCCCGGCAAATGCAAACACTGAGGGCATGACACCATGAGCCGAGCAGGTCAGCCTTCATGAGCATCACGGCCACACTCGGACCGCGGACAGTTGCGAAACTGATGATCGGCACGATCGCGGGGGTGGTGGCGTTCCACCAGCCGGCGCGAGCGGCCGAACTCGCGGCACAGGACATCGCGCTGCTCGACCGCCTGACCTGGGGCGTCAATGCGTCGAGCGCAGCGCATCTGCGCGAGGTCGGCGTCGAACGCTGGCTGCAGGAGCAACTGCATCCGGCCAACAGTGCATTGCCGGCCGCTGTCCAGAAGCAGATCGAGGCGATGCCGGACGTGCATCGCTTCCCGTTCGACATTGCGGCCTCGTTCGACCAGCAGGGGAAATCCGCCAACCAGGTCGCCGATCCGGAGCAGAAAAAGGCGGCGCAACAGGTCTATCAGCAGGCCATGAACGACCGCGCCCGGCAGGCCGCGGCCCGCACCATCCTGCACGCGCTCTATGCGCCGGATCAATTGCGCGAACGCCTGACCTGGTTCTGGTTCAACCACTTCAATGTCCACCAGTACAAGTCCAACATCCGCGTGCTGGTCGGCGACTACGAGGACCGCGCGATCCGCGCCAACGCGCTCGGCAAGTTCCGCAACCTGCTGTCGGCGACGCTGCATCATCCGGTGATGCTGCGTTACCTCGACAACGCCGACAACGCGGCCGGTCACCTCAACGAGAACTACGCCCGCGAGATCATGGAGCTGCACACCATGGGCGTCGGCTCCGGCTACACCCAGGCCGATGTCGAGGCGTTGGCGCGGATCCTCACCGGCGTCGGCATCGACTTCAAGTCGGAAGACCCGAAGCTGAAGCCGGAGCAGCAATCCCAGCTGGTCCGTGAGGGCGCCTTCGAGTTCAATCCGGCGCGCCACGATTTCGGCGACAAGACCTTCCTCGGCCATCAGATCAAGGGCCGCGGTCTCGCCGAGGTCGATGAAGCGCTCGACATCCTCTGCCGTCATCCCGCGACCGCCGCGCACATCGCAAAGCAGCTGGCGACCTATTTCGTCTCGGACAATCCGCCGCCCGCGCTGGTGCAGCAGATGGCGCAGACCTTCCAGAAGACCGACGGCGATATCGCGGCCGTGATGTCGACGCTGGTTCATGCACCGGAATTCACCGCGAGCCTGAAGGGCGGCGCCAAGTTCAAGGACCCGATGCTCTACGTGATGTCGTCGGTGCGGCTTGCCTACGACAACAAGGTCATCCTCAACACGCTGCCGATCCAGGGCTGGCTCAATCGCCTGTCCGAGGGCCTGTTCAACCACGAGACGCCGGATGGCTATTCGATGCTGTCGGCGGCCTGGAACGGTCCCGGGCAGATGATGCTGCGCTTCGAGATCGCGCGCGCGATCGGCTCGGGATCGGCCGGGCTGTTCAAGCCGAACGAGCCCAACGCCGTCGACCAGCCGGCGTTTCCGCTGGTCATGAACGGCCTCTACTTCAGCAACATCAGGCAGACGCTGAGCCCGACCACGCTCGCCGCGCTCGACCAGGCCGTCTCGCCGCAGGACTGGAACACGCTGTTTCTGTCGTCACCCGAGTTCATGCACTGAAAGGGAGGTTCGCCAATGAATCGCCGCGAACTGATCAAGGCCTTCGCCGCTTCTGCGTCGCTCACCCTTGCCGGCCGGGTCTGGGCGGCGCCTGCGACCGACGCGCGTCTGCTCGTCGTGTTCTTGCGCGGCGCCTATGACGCCGCCAATGTGGTCGTGCCGGTCGGCAGCGAATTCTATTACGCCTCGCGCCCGACGCTGGCGGTGGCGCGGCCCGATGCAGGCAATCCGAATGCGGCGCTGGCGCTCGACGCCGGCTGGGGGCTGCATCCGGCGCTGCGCGACTCGATCTATCCGCTCTGGGCCAGGCGCGAGATCGCTTTCGTCCCGTTTGCCGGCACCAGCGACGACCTCTCGCGCAGCCATTTCGAAACCCAGGACACGATTGAGCTCGGGCAGGCGGTCGGCGGCAGCCGCGACTACCGCTCCGGCTTCATGAGCCGGCTGGCGACCGAGCTGACGCGGGTGAAGCCGATCTCCTTCACCGACCAGCTGCCGCTGATCTTCCGCGGCCAGAACCAGATCCCGAACATCGGCATCGCCAGCGTCAGCAAGCCGGGTGTCGACGACCGGCAGGCGCGGCTGATCAGGGAGATGTATGCGAAGGGCGATCTCGCCAATTCGGTGTCGGAAGGCTTTCGCGTCCGCGACGACGTCTACAAATCGGTGTCCGAGGAGATGATGGCCGCCAACCGCGGTGCGGTGTCGCCGCGCGGGTTCGAACTCTCGGCGCGGCGGATCGGCCGCCTGATGCGCGAGCAATTCAACCTCGGCTTCGTCGACGTCGGCGGCTGGGACACCCATGTCAACCAGGGCGCGGCGACCGGCTATCTCGCCGACCGTCTCGGCGAACTGGGCAGGGGCCTTGCCGGCTTCTCCGAGGAGATCGGTCCTCAGATGTGGCGCGATACGGTCGTGGTCGTGATCTCCGAATTCGGCCGCACCTTCCGCGAGAACGGCGACCGCGGCACCGATCATGGCCACGGCAGCGTCTATTGGGTGATGGGCGGCGGCATCAACGGCGGACGGATGGCCGGCGAGCAGGTCCAGGTCGCGCAGGCGACGCTGTTCCAGAATCGCGATTTTCCTGTGCTGACCGACTACAAGGCGTTCTTCGCCGGCCTGATCCAGCACGTCTACGGCCTGCAGCAGGCGAGCCTCGAGCGCATCTTCACCGGCATCAAGCCGAAGGACCTGAACCTGGTTTAAAGGGGCGCTGCGGCAAGCCGTCGACGACTATCTGAGAGCAACCGACAAGAAGGCAGGCGACTATCTTTTCGCGGTCCGCAGGCAGCCGGATTGCGGGCTGACCACGCGGCAGTGAGGCCTATTGCTCCGATGGCGCTTCGGTTATGTTTGGGATCCAGCCAACCGGGGGGCAAGAAAGCCATGATGGGACGGTTTTTCTCGCGATGGGCCGCCGTTGCAGCGGTCGTCGAGTGTTCGTTCCTGTTGGCTCTGGGAGCGGCAGCACCCGCCGCGCATGCCGCCGACGTCAAGGTCATGAGCACGGTCGCGCTCACCCCTACACTCGGCGAACTGATCCCGAAGTTCGAGAGCGGCAGCGGCAACAAGCTAATGGTCGTCTACAGCACGATCGCCGATCTGAAGAAGCGGATCGAGGCCGGCGAAACCGCAGATGTGATGATCCTCTCGCGCACTGCCCTCGACGGTCTAATGACCCAGGGCAAGGTTGCCCAGGGCAGCATCGTCAACGTGGGGAGCTCTTATGTCGCCGTCGGGGTACGTACCGGTGCGCCCAAGCCCGATATCAGCACGGTGGAGAAACTGAAGACTGCGCTTCTCGCCGCCAAATCGATCTCCTATGCCGATCCAGCGAGGGGCGGTGCCAGTGGCGTCTATTTCGCCAAGGTCATTGATCGTCTCGGCATCGCCGACCAGATGAAATCCAAGACCGTCCTGGTGCCGGGCGCCGAAGCAGGCGAACTCGTCGCCAAGGGCGAAGTCGAAATGGGCGTCGCACAGGCCTCGGAAATTGCCGCGGTTCCGGGGGCTCAGGTGGTCGGTCCTCTACCCGGTGATTTGAACAGCGTAATCGTCTTCGCGGTCGGCATCGGATCCACGAGCAAGGATCCGGCAGCGGCCAGATCGCTGATCGAACTCCTCACCGGTCCGACCGGTTCCGCCGTGCTCAAGTCCAAGGGAATGGATCCGGCCTAGGCCGTTTTCGCTTCACTGGATTCAACGAAGCAGCGATGGGTCAGCAGCATTCAAGAAGAGAGTTCTCGCATTGTTCTCAGGTGAGACTCACAAGGCGCCTGTTGGTCAAGGAGATTTCGACCTCGACTGACGAAGAACTTTTTCTCCACCCTCCTGCTGTATGCCAAAGTCTTTTCCGGGCGTACAACGGGACAAGGGAAAATCCGAAATCATGTTTATGGACCGTGGAATTGCCGACGCCGGCGCGATGGGTGAGGGGACTCTGCCTGGTCATCGGTCGCGGCTTGTCAACCGCCGGGCGTTTCTGTTCGGCTCCGCTGCCGGTCTCGCCGCGCTTAGCCTGGCTGGTTGCGCATCCGACTACATGAGCCTGGCCGAGGCGGAGAAAGTCTATGGGCCCGTGCCCAACGAGAAATTCCCGATCCCCGCGATCGACGTCAGCAAGGTCGATCCGAAATATTTTCGCAAGACAGTGCGCTACGACAGCAATGAGGCGCCCGGTACGATTATCGTCGATCCCAGCAAGTACTATGTCTACCGCATTGAAGGTGAGGGAAACGCGACCCGCTATGGCGCCAATGTCGGCCGCGATGGGTTCCGGTGGAGCGGGGAGGCTTATGTCGGCCGCAAGGCCGAATGGCCGACCTGGACGCCACCCAAGGAAATGATCGCGCGCCAGCCGGAGGCGGGCAAATATGCTCGCGGCATGCCCGGAGGTCTCGACAATCCACTCGGCGCCCGCGTGCTCTACCTCTATCAAAATGGGGTGTACACGCTTTACACGATCTATAGCACCAGCGATCCCGAAACGATCGGGAACGGCATTACGAGCGGCTGTACCGGCCTCCTCAGCCAGGACATGCTCGACCTCTATTCGCGAACGCCCGTCAAAACGAAGGTGATCGTGCTGCCGGCATAGGCAACGGCGTCGGCCGCCGGTCCGGGCGCCGCCAACAGCTCTCCGAGAATCCCGTCGGCTTGACTACGCCGCCCTGAACGCGCGCGCGGCTTACATTGGCGTCGCGACGAAACCCGGACAGCAGGCTGAGGCGCTGCGTGCTCGCTGCGCAAGCATCGAGGGCGCCCTTTGTCGGGTCAACGTCGTGTCCGCTACGGGGCCGATTGCGGACATCAGCGCGCGATGCGCGCCGGGTGTTCTGGATTTCTGCGTATGAAGTCCTCAACATCCCGTAGTCGCTCTGGCAATGGCTGTGCGCCCGCGTAGTGCCAAAAGCGGAAGCCTGCCGACCAGAGAGCCTCCACCTTCAGCCATTGCTCGGCATCGGCCCGCTTCGGAGCTTTGAACGCGCGACCCATCTCATGAAGGTAAGAGCCGCAATGCGGGCAAACGGTGTTCGTATTCGCCCGAACCTTCCATGATTTCCGGCAATCGAAACAGGCATGGGCAATGAGATAGTTGCGTCCCTGCAGCGATAGCTCTGGATGCGGGGGCCGAGGACGCGGGTCGGCACGCGTGCCTGTAGCGCGCCGCAATTCCATTCGTCGAGCCTTTTCCAAACCGCTTACCATTTGGGAAGCATGACAGGAGAGCTTTGAGTCCGCAACGGGTCGATTGCGTCGATCTTGCCGATGCTCGGTGGGGGCCGGTTTATCCTCGTCAGCCGACACGCGGAAGAATGCCGGGTGCCTTGGTCATGGTCTTGCCGCCAGGTCGGCGATCGACTTCATCACGGCGTTGCGGATGCCGGGATCGTAGAGGATGTGGCCCGCGCCATCGACGATGCGGACCTCGCTGCCCGGCCAGCGCGCGGCGAGCGCGTGCGATGTGGCGGGTGGGCACAGCAGATCGTAGCGGCCCTGCACCAGGATGCCGGGAATGCCGGCGAGCTTGCCGGCCTCGTCCATCAACTGGTTCGGCCGCATGAAGCAATCGTTGGCGAAGTAGTGCGCCTCCATGAACGGCGTCGAGGGCAGGGCGCCTGAGGCCTTCAGATCGAGCCGCGTCTGCTTCGGGGTGTGCTCCGATAGCACGCGTTCGGTGTCGTGCCAGGCGCGCGCCGCCGGTGCATGCACGGCCGCGTCGGGATCGAGGATGCGGCGATAATAGGCCGCAAGCGGCGTCGAGCGTTCGTACTCGGGCAGGAAGTTGAGGAAGTCTTCCGAGAGATCGGGATAGAAGCGCGGCAAGGCGCGCAGAAAGACGTCTTCCAGCTCCTCGGCCGTGCCGAGGAATGTCGCGCGCAGCGCGAGGCCGCTGACCCGCTCGGGATGAGCTTCTGCATAAGCCAGCGCCAGCGTCGCGCCCCAGGAGCCGCCGGCCACGATCCAGCGCGCAAAGCCGAAGCGTTCGCGGATCTTCTCCATGTCCGCAATTAGGTGCTGCGTCGTGTTGTGGTCGCGGCTGCCTTTCGGCCGGCTGCGGCCGCAGCCGCGCTGGTCGAACAGCACGGCGTGGAAGCGCTCGGGATCGAACAGCCGGCGATGATCCGGCTGGCAGCCGCTGCCCGGGCCGCCATGCAGATAGACCGCGGGGATGCCGCCCTCGCGCCCGACGCTCTCGACGTGAAGGTTGTGGCCGTCGCCGACATCGAGCCATTCCGATGTCAGGGGAGCAAAGGGATCGGCGCGCCTGGCAGCCTTGCCGGCGTCGGCGTCAGGCGCCATGAGATTTGTCCTGGGGCTTTTCCTGGCGTTCGTCCGTCTCCAGCGTGCCGCCGGCGAAGTTGCGATACAGGAAGCGGTTCTGCGAGCCGGCGGATTCCCGCTCGGCCTGCTTGAAGATCTCCTCATGCCGCGGCGACAGCGCGCAGGCCGGGTCGGTATTCCCGGCATCGCCGGTCAGCGCAAAGGCCTGGCAGCGGCAGCCGCCGTAATCGACCTCGCGGAATTCGCAGGATTTGCACGGCTCCGGCATCCAGCCGGTGCCGCGATAGCGGTTGAACGCCTCCGAGTTCTGCCAGATCCAAGCGATCGAATGGTTCGAGCGCACCGACTCGAATTCGAGCCCGGTGATGCTTTCGGCGGCGTGGCACGGCAACACCTTGCCGGCCGGCGAGATGTTGAAGAACTGGCGGCCCCAGCCGCCCATGCATTTCTTCGGCCGCAGCGCGTAATAGTCCGGCACCACATAGTCGATCGCGAGCGTGCCCTTGAGGCGCACCTGGGCTTCCTCGACGATGCGGCTGGTCTCCTCGATCTGCGCGACCGTCGGCATCAGCGCGGCGCGGTTCTTCAGCGCCCAGCCGTAATACTGCACGTTGGCGACTTCGAGCCGGTCGGCGTCGAGATCGACCGCCATCTGGATGATGTCGGGCAGCTGATGCAGGTTCTGCCGGTGCATCACCGCATTCACGGTCAGCGGCATGTCGAGCTCGCGCGTCCACTTCGCGACCTCGAGCTTCTTCCTGTGCGCGTCCTTCAGGCCTGCAACGCGATCGGCAACCAAGGGCTCGTTGCCCTGGAAGCTGATCTGCACATGGCTGAGGCCGGCGTCGGCCAGCGCCGAAAGCTTGTCCTTCGTCAGCAGCACCGCCGAGGTGATCAGGTTGGAATAGAGCCCGACATCGGTCGCGTGTTGCACCAGCTCGACGATGTCCTTGCGCGCGGTCGGCTCGCCGCCGGAGAAATGGATCTGCAGCACGCCGAGCTCGGCCAACTCGCTCAGCACCTTTGTCCACTCGTCGGTAGTGAGCTCAGTCGAGCCGCGGTCGAGCTCGACCGGGTTGGAGCAATAGGGGCATTGCAGCGGACAGCGATGGGTGATCTCGAGCAGCACGGCGAGCGGGATGCCGTAGGTCTCGGCTGCCGAGCGCGTTTGCTCGAGCACCGCGAGCCCGTCGGTTGGGCCTGCTGTCGTCTTGTTGCCGGCGAGCGTGTCACTCATGCTGTGCTCTCGCGCACTTCGGTGAGAAAGCCCTTGTCGGCCAAATCCTGCAGCATCGCGATCACGTCGGTCGCGATCGCCTCGCGTGGCGCGGCGTATTTTTCCGCGAGCTGGTCCACCATCTCTGCGACGCTGCGCACGCCGTCGCAGAGGTGCAGCACCTCGACCGCGATCTCGTCCGGCGCCAGCACGCGCTCCGGCGCCAGGATCACCCAGACCTGCCGCGTCTCGTCGAATTTCAGCCTGGTGTGGCGCGGCAGTTTCGGCCGGCTGGTCTCGCTGACGCTGATGTTGCGGCTGGCCATGATGTCTGTCTCTAAAGCGCGATGAGATTGAGTTGAATCGTCATCGCACTTTAGCTCCTTGTTTGAGCATGATCTTCTCGGAAAACCGCTTCGCACTTTTCCGGATCATGCTTTAACCTGTCTTCGGCACGAAGGCGCCGGGCGGAATCTGGCCGTCGACATAGGCGTGATAGAGCGCGTCGAGCTGCACCCACAGCACGTTGGTCTTGAAGATCAGCGCATTGCAGACCGCCTCGCGCTCGGCGGGCGTCCTGGCATGCTGCTTGACGTAGTCGAGTGCAAAGCCGGCGTCGCGCGGCGCCTGGGTCAGGCGGCGGCTGAAATAGCTCATGATGTCGGGGTTGACGAAGTCGTAGTGCTTCAGCATCCCCGAGATGCGCTCCTCGTGCAGGTTCGGCGCGAACAATTCGGTGAGTGAGGAGGCGATCGCCTCCAGCGGCGTGCGGTCGCGGCAGAAATGCACATAGGCCTCCACGGCGAAGCGCGTCGCCGGCAGGATGCCTTCGGTGGACTCGACATAAGCGGTGTCGAGGCCGAGGCCTTCGGTCAGCTTCAGCCAGCGCTCGATGCCGCCTTCATTGCCGAGATCGCCGTCGTGATCCTCGATGCGATGGCGCCATTCGATCCGTGTATTGCGGTCGCGGAAGCGCGAGATCACCATCGCGTCCTTCAGCGGGATCGTGCTCTGGTAGTAATAGCGGTTCAGCGCCCAGGCCTGGACCTGGCCCTTGTTGAGCTTGCCGCCGTGCAGCAGGCGGTGGAACGGGTGCAGGCTGTGGTAGCGCGTCGCGCCGATGGTGCGCAGCGTCGCCTCCATCTCCTCGGCACTATCGAGCGTGATGCCCTTGCCGATCGAGAGCGCGGTCATTCCAGAGGTAGGCACGACATTCACAGCACGATCTCCGTTCCGTCGGCGGGAATCTGCCAACCCGCCTGTTCGGCCGTCTTGCGTTCGGCCGAGGTCCCAAGCAGCGCCGGGTTGGAGTTGTTGATATGCAAAAACACTTTTCGTCCGATGTCGAGCCCGGCGAGGCTTGCGATCGCGCCCTGATCGCCCGACATCGCGATATGTCCCATGCCCTGGCCGGTCTTGTTGCCGAGGCCCGCCGCGATCAGCTCGTCGTCGCGCCACACCGTGCCGTCGAAGAACACCAGGGGCGCGCCCTTGAGCCGTGCTTTCAGGTCGTCGGTCACACGGGCGCAGGCGGCCAGGAAGTAGAAATATTTGCCGCTGCGCTTGTCCGCAATACGCAGGCCCAGCGTATCGCCGACGCCGTCGGCGCCCGCCGGGTGTGCCTTGCCCTCGAGATACCAGGCGCCCTTGCCGGGAACCTCGAACGGCAGCACCTCGAGCCCGGACGGCGATCCGTCGGGCAGGGCCGGCTCGAAGGGCTGGTCGACCGCGATCGGAAGCCGGGTGACGTTCTTCTCGCCGAGCACGTTGAAGATGCTGTTCGAGCGCAGGATCGCCAGCACCCGCTCATGGGCGTAGATCGCGAACGGCGAGCCCTCGCGCATCGACAACAGCCCGGTGACCGCATCGATCTCGCCATTGGTGAGGATGACGCCCGCGATCGGGCTATGGCGCAGCGCGCCGGGCTTCGGATGCAGCTGTGGCGTTGCGATCAGCTGCTGACGGAGATCGGGAGACGCGTTGACCAGGAACCAGTGCGCACCATCGCCGCTGACGGCGATCGAGGCTTGCGTGCACTGCAATTCGGGATGGTCGCTTCGTGCCGTCCTGCAGACGGCACAGCCGCAGTTCCACTGCGGAACGCCGCCACCCGCCGCGGCACCCAGGACGACGATACGAAGCATGATCCGTCCCCTGGAGAGTTTGACTCTGAAGTTTGACTTGGACCCAGAGACTTGGACCCAGAAACGTTACGAGGTGGACTCCGGCATTGGAACACACCCCCGTGCTCGGGAGCGCGTTACGCCCGGATGTCCACCTGCGCTAAAACGCTAAACGTGTATAGGGCGCTGCCGCTTACTTGCGGGTGGCGCACATATACATGTTGATTTCCATGCCGACCGACACTTCGACGATCTTCGGTGCTTTCCAGGCCATTTGGCTCTCCTTGTTGCAACCGGACGAACTTTCCGCCCTGCCGGTAAACTACTGTGGTTGGAAAAGTTCGCCACTTAAATTTTTCGCAAGGCGTCCTCGGGGACGGCATGCTGCACTGCGGAAGGCCAATCCGCCCCACTCACAAATTTGTGCGCGCTTTTCCCGTCAAAACCCGGTGGCATCAGACCTTTTTCCTGTTGTTCGCCACACGGCGAATGATGATCTTGGACTATGAGACAGGGGCCAGATGATCCTCCGAAGGTCCTGATGACGATTCCGTGCTTCCCCGTCACGGGAAGCGACTAACCGAGCCGAGTTCAGCCGATGCCACGCTATTTCTTCAATACCCGTATCGGCGACGAGCTGATCTCCGATCCCGACGGCGAAATCCTGCGCGACCCGGATCGCGCGTGGGAGATGGCGCGGGCCATGATTCGCGAGCTGCTCAAGACCGAAGGCGCCGACGGCGCGTTGCTCAGCGCGGTCATCGAGGTGACCGACGACGAGGGCGAGATCGTGCTGGAGTTTCCCTTCACCGAGGCGATTCTCGATCGCCCGGACCGCTCGATGACCAGGCACTGACGCACGCTGACAAGGCCGCGCGGCTACAACCATGCGTTGGCCGGTGCCGGCATGTTTCCGATTGCAATTGTCCGGACAAATTCGCAAGACTATGAACGGAAAGCCTGATGGCGCCGCTCGACCTCAATGGCGCGCAACCAACAACGGCTTCCACCCAGGGGAGAATTTCCATGAAAAATCACTCGTTCGCACCGCGCAGCCTGCTGCTGGCGGGGGCCATGCTGGGCGCGTTTACGCTCTCTGCTGCGGCGCAGCAGCCGGCCGCAGGTGCAGCCCCGGCCGCCCAGCCACTGCCGCCGGGCTCGCCCTTGATCGGACGTCCGGACAATGAAGCCGCCGCCAAGCTCGCGCCGGTGGCGCCGCCGCCGCTGCCGTCAGCGCCCGACAAGCTGCCGCTCGCCAAGCTCAAGGTGCCGGCCGGCTTCAATGTCGAGGTCTACGCCGCCGGCATGGCCAATGCGCGCTCGCTGGCGCTCGGCGACAAGGGCACCGTGTTCGTCGGCAGCCGCCTCGTCGACAAGGTCTATGCCATCGTCAACAAGGACGGCAAGCGCTCCGTCAAGGTGATCGCCTCCGGCCTCTATCGTCCGAACGGCGTCGCCTTCAAGGACGGCACGCTCTACATCGCCGAGCTCTCGAAGGTCTCCAAGATCGACAAGATCGAGGACAATCTGGACAACCCGCCGAAGCCGACCGTCATCTACGACAAGCTGCCGAAGGACGAGGCGCATGGCTGGAAGTTCATCGCGATCGGTCCGGACAACAAGCTCTACGTCCCGGTCGGCCAGCCCGGCAACAACGTGCTGCATGACGCCGACCACGGCCAGATCCGTCGCATGAATCTCGATGGCTCCGGCGCCGAGGTCTATGCGCTCGGCGTGCGCAACTCGGTCGGCTTCGACTGGAATCCCGAGACCAAGCAGATGTACTTCACCGACAACGGTCGCGACTGGCTGTCGGAGACGGTACCGGAAGACGAGCTGAACCGCGTCACCAAGGCGGGCGAGGATTTCGGCGCGCCGTTCTGCTACCAGGGCAACATCATCGACCAGGAGCTCGGCTGGGGCAAGAACTGCAAGGACTACACGCCGCCGGTCGGCCTGATGGGCCCGCATACCGCATCGCTCGGCATGCGCTTCTACACCGGAAGCCAGTTCCCGAAGACCTACAAGAACGTGATCTTCGTCGCGCGCCACGGCTCCTGGAACAAGTCGCAGAAGCAGGGCGGTGACGTCGTCGCAGTCAGGCTGAACAAGGACGGCACCGTGAAGTCGGTCGAGCCGTTCATGACCGGCTTCCTCGAGGACAACAAGTATGTCGGCCGCCCGGTCGATGTGATGCTGCTGAAGGACGGCTCGCTGCTGGTCTCCGACGACTGGAACGGCGCGGTCTATCGCGTCAGCTACGGCAAGCCCAAGGTCGCAAATCAGTAAGCCAAAGTAGCTCAGTCACCGTCATTGCGAGCGAAGCGAAGCAATCCATTCTGCCTCTTGCGGCGACATGGATTGCTTCGTCGCTTCGCTCCTCGCAATGACGGAATTTGCCGGGAGCGGCCAATGCATAAAACAATGATCGCGGCCTTGGCACTCGCCTGCATCGCTCTGCCGGCAAATGCCAAGACCATCCAGGAACGCGCCGCGGCGTGCTTTGCCTGCCACGGCGAGCACGGCACGTCGGAAACCGAGAACACGCCCTCGCTCGGCGGCCAGCAGGCGCCCTATGCGCTGATCCAGCTCTTCATGTTTCGCGAGAAGCTCAGGGTATTCGACCCGATGAACGAGATGGCGAAGCCGATGACCGACGACGATTTGCGCAGCTTCTCGGATTTCATCGCCACCTTGCCGAAGCCGACGCCGCCCGCGGATGCCGGCGATCCGGCGCGGATGACGCGCGGCCAGGCGCTGGCGCAGCAGAACCGCTGCAACAGCTGCCACAACACCGATTTCTCCGGCAAGGACAACGTTCCCCGCATCGCCAACCAGCGCGAGGACTACCTCGCCAAGACGCTGGCCGAATACAAGGACAACAGCCGCCACGGCTACGACGCCACCATGGCGGACGTGATGCAGACGGTCACCAAGGAGCAGATCGGCGACCTTGCCTATTACATCGCGCATTTCCGCTGACCGGCTACGCGGCGGGAAGCTGGCCTTGCTCTGCATGTAGCGCTAAAACGCCTCCGTCATACGGAGTGTCTCATGCAGGATCTTTGGCGTCTGTCGGCAACCGAGCTCGCCGGCCTCATCAAATCGAAGAAGGTATCGGCGAAGGAAGCGGCGGAGGCCGGGCTCGCCCGGCTCGATGCGGTCAACCCGAAGATCAACGCGGTGGTCGATCACCGGCCGGACGACGTGCTGGCGCAGGCGGCCTCGATCGATGCGGCAATTGCGCGCGGTGAGGCGGTCGGGCCGCTTGCCGGCGTGCCGATCACGATCAAGGTCAATGTCGATCAGGAAGGCTACGCCACCACCAACGGCCTGAAGGCGCAGCGCGACCTGATCGCTAAGGCCGATAACCCCGTGGTCGCCAATCTGCGCAAGGCCGGCGCGGTGCTGCTCGGCCGCACCAATTGTCCGGCGGTGTCCTATCGCTGGTTCACCACCAACCTCATTCACGGCGACACCAAGAACCCGCGCGATCCCGGCATCACGCCGGGCGGCTCGTCCGGCGGCGCGGGCTCCGCGGTCGCGGCCGGCATCGGCCATATCGCGCATGGCACCGATATCGCAGGCTCGATCCGCTATCCGGCCTATGCCTGCGGCGTGCACGGCCTGCGGCCGAGCATGGGCCGCATCCCGGCCTTCAACGCGGCGTTGCCGGAGCGGCCGATCGGTCCGCAAATCAGCGCGGTCTCAGGCCCGCTGGCGCGTACCGTGGGCGATCTGCGGATTTCGCTCGCGGCGATGTCGGCGCCTGATTATCGCGATCCCTGGTACGCGCCGGTGCCGCTCGAGGGACCGCCGCGCGAGAAGCGCGTTGCGATGTGCCTCAATCCCGATGGTCTCAACCCGGTGCCGGAAGTCGTCGCCGCGGTGGCCGATGCCGGCAAGCGTCTGCAAGCCGCCGGCTGGATCGTCGAGGAGGTCGCCGACACGCCGTCGCTGCGCGAGGCGGCCGAGATCCAGACCCGGCTCTGGCTCGGCGACGGCTACGAGGCGCAGCTTGCGTTTGCCGAACGCGAGGGCGATCCCGGCGCGCTGGCCTGCCTGCGCGGCGTCCGCTCAAGGGTGCATCCGTTCGACCTGTCGCAGGCGCTGACCCGCCGCGCGACCTTGACCCGCGAATGGTTTGCCTTCCTCGACAAATATCCGGTGCTGCTGATGCCGGTCTCCGGCGAGCTGCCGTTCCCCGATCATCTCGACCGCAAGGACGAGGCATCGTTCGCGCGGGTGTGGCACGCCCAGCTGCCGCAGATCGCGATCCCGTTCATGGGTCTCCCCGGGCTCGTCGTCTCCACCGGGCTGGTGGGACGGATTCCAGTCGGCGTGCAACTGGTGGCGGCCCGCTATCGCGAGGATCTCTGTCTTGCCGCGGGTGAAGCGGTCGAGGCCGGCGGCACGCCGTCGTCGCCGATCGACCCGGTGATCTAACATGCCGACGGTCTACGATTTCACCGCCAAGTCGCTTGCCGGCGAGGATACGCCGTTGCGGCAGTTCGAGGGGCAGGTGCTGCTGATCGTGAACACGGCGAGCGCCTGCGGGTTCACGCCGCAATACAAGGGCCTGCAGGAGCTGCACGCCGGATTGTCGCCGCGCGGCTTTGCCGTGCTCGGCTTCCCCTGCAACCAGTTCGGCGCGCAGGAGCCGGGGACGGCCGCGCAGATCGCGGCGTTCTGCGAGACCAACTACGCCGTGACGTTTCCGATGTTCGCCAAGATCGACGTCAATGGCAGTGGCGCGCATCCATTGTACGAACACTTGAAACATGAGAAGTCGGGCCTGCTCGGGCCGGCGATCAAATGGAACTTCACCAAGTTTCTGGTCGATCGCGCCGGCAAGGTCGTGGCGCGGCATGCGCCGACCGCCCGGCCCGAAGGATTGAAGAAGGAAATCGAGGCGCTGCTATGAGCGACGACACCAACGACCAATTCCCCGACCGCCTCTCGGTCGATCCGAACAGCCCGTACTACAACGCGGAGATTCTCGCCCGTGACGTCGGCATCCGCTTCAAGGGCGCCGAGAAGACCAATGTCGAGGAGTACTGCATCAGTGAGGGCTGGGTGCGGGTCACCGCAGGCAATGCCAAGGACCGTTACGGCAATCCGCTGACCATCAAGGTGCACGGCCCGGTCGAACCGTATTTCCGGGATAAGGCGAAGTCCTGAGGCGCTTCCTCTGCCGTCATTGCGAGCGCAGCGAAGCAATCCATTCCTCCACTTGTTGAGAAATGGATTGCTTCGTCGCTTCGCTCCTCGCAATGACGGTGAGGAGAGAAGCGGGCACCCAAAATAGAGAGCAGCAACAGCATGTCCGTCCGCATCGTCGACGTCCGCGAGGTGACGAAACCGATCTCCTCGCCGATCCGCAACGCCTATATCGACTTCACCAAGATGACCTCGAGCCTGGTCGCGGTGGTCACCGATGTGGTGCGCGACGGCAAGCGGGTGGTCGGCTACGGCTTCAATTCCAATGGCCGCTACGGGCAGGGCGGTCTGATCCGCGAACGCTTTGCGCCGCGTCTGCTTGAGGCCGATCCGAAAGCGTTGCTCGATGCCACCGGCGACAATCTCGATCCGGACAAGGTCTGGTCGACGCTGATGTCGAACGAGAAGCCGGGTGGCCACGGCGAGCGTTCGGTCGCGGTCGGCACCATCGACATGGCGGTGTGGGACGCGGTGGCGAAGATCGCGGGCAAGCCGCTGTTCCGGCTGCTTGCCGAGCGCCACGGTCTCACCGCCAATCCGCGCGTGTTCGTCTATGCGGCCGGCGGCTATTATTATCCGGGCAAGGACCTCGGCGCCTTGCGCAAGGAGATGCGCGGCTATCTCGACCGCGGTTACAACGTCGTGAAGATGAAGATCGGCGGCGCGCCGCTTGCCGAGGACCGCGAGCGCATCGAGGCGGTGCTGAAGGAAATCGGCAGCGACGCGCAGCTTGCGGTCGATGCCAATGGCCGCTTCGATCTGGAGACCGCGATCGCCTACGCCAAGATGCTGCGGGAGTATCCGCTGTTCTGGTACGAGGAGGCTGGTGATCCGCTCGACTACGCGTTGCAGGCCGCGCTGGCCGAATTCTATCCCGGTGCGATGGCGACCGGCGAGAACCTGTTCAGCCACCAGGATGCACGGAACCTGATCCGCTACGGCGGCATGCGGCCGGACCGCGACTGGCTGCAATTCGACTGCGCGCTGTCCTACAGGCTCTGCGAATATCAGCGCACGCTCGAGGTGCTGAAGACCCACGGCTGGTCGCCGAGCCGCTGCATCCCGCATGGCGGCCACCAGATGTCGCTCAACATCGCGGCCGGCCTCGGGCTCGGCGGCAATGAGAGCTACCCGGACCTGTTCCAGCCCTATGGTGGGTTCCCGGACGGAGTCCGCGTCGAGAACGGCCACATCGTGATGCCCGACCTCCCCGGCATCGGCTTCGAGGGCAAGTCGGACCTCGACAAGGAAATGAAGGCGCTGGCCGATTAGCCAGTGCCAATCCGGCCAGCCCGACAGGCTTGGGTCTGCTTGTAAGACAGTTTGAGCGTCGCTCAATAAAATATTGAACGTCGCTCACGTTTCGGTATACTCATGCAGGAGCGGCGCCTCGTCCGGAACCGGGAAGGCGCCGGAACCGGCCATGAGGAACAGCCGTATGCCATATTCAGCGAAGAGTCTTCGGGAAGCTGCTGATGCCGGGGTGATCAGCGCGGCTGATCTGGACCGGCTGCTCGCCTTCCTGGCCAGTCATGAGGGGCAGGGTGCCGCCGGCGATGCCAGCCCGACTGCCAAGTTCGATGCCGCCCATGTGCTCTGGTACGCCGGCGCGCTGATCGTGATCGGCGCCATGGGCCTGTTCTCGACCCTGGCATTCACCCAGATGGGTGGCCGAGCCCTCACAGCCTGCGCAATCGCCTATGCCGTCGCGTTCGGCGTCGCCGGTCACCATCTCTGGTACGGCAGGAATCTGCGGGTTCCCGGCGGCTTGTTGATCGCGATCGCGGTCTCGATGGCACCGCTTGCGGTCTATGGCATCCAGGACGAGCTCGGCTGGTGGGGCAAGTTCGGCAAGCCCGGAACCGTGCAGGACTTCTACGTCTGGGTGAAGGGCAGCTGGATCTTCATGGAGCTCGCGACGGTTGCCGCCGGCGTCGTCGCGCTGCGCTACTTCCGCTTCGCCTTCATCGTCGCGATCATCGCGTTTGCGCTGTGGTTCATGTCGATGGATCTGGCGCCATGGTTCAGCGGCACGGCCCATGCAGACTTCGAGACGCAGCGCCGCGTGTCGGTCTGGTTCGGATTAGCCGTCCTCGCGGTGGCCTGGATCGTGGATTATCGCAGCCGCAACGCCGACTTTGCGTTCTGGCTGCATTTGTTCGGCCTGATGGCGTTCTGGGGCGGCATCACCGCGTCCTCGAGCTCGACCGAACTGGGCAAGGCGATCTACTGCCTGCTCAATGTCGGCCTCGTCGTGATCGCCGTGATCCTGATGCGGCGTGCGTATGCGGTGTTCGGCGCGTTCGGCATCTGCCTCTATCTCGGACATCTCGCCGACGTCGTGTTCAAGGACTCGCTGTGGTTTCCGTTCTCGCTGTCGCTGATCGGCATTGCCGTGATCGCCGCGGGCCTGCTCTACCATCGCAACGAACGCGCGATCACGGCCTGGATCGACACGCATCTGCCGGCGGGACTGCGGCCGCGATCGGCAATCGCGTGACGCCGACGGCCTATCAAGAGGCCGCTTAGAACCGATACAATCTGGAATCTCTACAAGAAGGGCGGCGCGCAAGCGCCGCTCTTCGTTTCAACGCGCTAATCCGGAAGCCGACGGAAACCATTTGCATCCTTGACTTTTCTCATCCTGCGCTCGCTGGGAGCAGCACCTGCGTGCTTTCGTCGCGGTTTTATTCCGTCGTCACGCAAAAATTTTCCCGGGCGCGTCGTCTGGACGCAGTGCACCTCACGTCTCTAGAGGACGACGCATCGCCTTCGCTCAAGGCGAGAGTTGCTTGGGGACGACGTCATGACATCAAGATCACAAAATAATCGTCGCATCGCTTTGCTTGCCAAGCTGTCGCTGCTCACGACGAGCTATCTTGCCCTCAGCATTCCCTTCGCAATGTCACCTACGCAGGCGCAGTCGTCCCCGGCGCAAGGCGGCGCATCGTCACTGCCGCCGGTGACCGTCACCGCGCCGGCCGCGCAGCACCGCCGCAGTGTGCCGTCGACATCGCGGAACACGACCGCGGCGCGCGGCCGCCGCACCCAGACGGCGCGGCGGATCGAGCCTGCGGCCGCGCCGAAGCCTTTCACGGAATCGCAGGATGCCCGCACCGGCACGTCAGGCTATTTCGCCAACAGCACATCGGTTGCGACCAGGACCAACACAGCCATCGTCAACATCCCGCAATCCCTAAGCGTCGTGACGCGGGAGCAGATCCGCGACCAGAACTACCAGGGCGTCACCGACGTCACCCGCTACATTCCCGGCGTCGCCGTGCATCAGGGCGAGGGCAATCGCGACGAGCTGGTGATCCGCGGCGTCGATTCCAGCGCCAACTTCTTCGTCAACGGCTTTCGCGATGACGTGCAGTATTTCCGCGACATGTACAACGCCCAAAGCATCGAGGTGCTGAAGGGGCCGAGTGCCTTGACCTTCGGCCGCGGCGCCGGTGGCGGCCTGCTCAACCGCACGCTCAAGGAGGCCGACGGCAACCGCGTCTACGAGGCGACAGCGCAGACCGGGTCATGGGGCGATCGCCGCGTCACGCTCGATGCCGGGCAGGCGATCAACGAGAACGTCGCAGCAAGGCTCAACGTGTTCTACGAGGGCGCCGACGCCTTCCGCGACTTCAACCATCTGGAGCGCTACGGCATCAATCCGACGGTGACGCTGAAGCCCGACGACAACACCAAGATCAAATTGAGCTACGAGTACTTCCACGACGAACGCACCGCCGATCGCGGCAATCCCTCGCAGGGATTGCCGGGCGGCGCGACCCGCTTCAACCCGACGACGCCGTTTGCGCCGAACGGGGACTTCTCGACCTTCTTCGGCAGTCCGAGCCTGAACACCGCGCAGGCGACGGTGCAGACCGGCATGGCCATCATCGAGCACGATTTCGAGAACGGGCTGACGGTGCGCAACGGCACCATCGCCGCCGACTACCAGAAATTCTACCAGAACGTCTATCCGACCGGCGGCGCGCTTGCCGGCGCGGTCAATCCGGCGGACACCGCGGTCAATCTCGGCGCCTATCAGCACACGACCAACCGCGACAACGTCTTCAACCAGACCGATTTCACCTACAAGACCTGGACCGGTCCGCTGTTCCACACCGTCGGTTTCGGCACCGAGTTCGGCCGTCAGAGCGGCGTCGACATCCGCAACACCGGCGTGTTCCCTGATGGCACCAACATCGTGCAGAACCCGTTCGCGCCGACTTATTTCGGCGCGGTGACGTTCCTTCACCACTTCACCGGCACCAACACCGACGGTGTCACCACGCCCGACTCGAACAGCCGCTACGCGCTGAACATCCAGTCCGGCTATGTCAGGGACACCATCGAGATCTCCCGCGCCGTGCAGATCATCGCCGGCGCGCGGTTCGACCGCTTCGACATGTCGGCGACCGACATGAACACCAACATCAATCGCGGCCGCGTCGACAACCTGGTGTCGCCGCAGGGCGCCCTGATCATCAAGCCGATCGAGCAGATGTCGGTCTATACCGCCTACAGCATCTCCTACCTGCCGGCGTCGGGAGACCAGTTCAGCTCGCTGACCGACGGCACGCTGATCCTGCAGCCGCAGCGCTTCGAGAATGTCGAGCTCGGCATGAAGTGGAACATCAATCCGAAGCTGTTGTTCTCGACCGCCGTCTACAATCTGAACCGCACCAACCAGCCGATCCCCGACGGCAATAATCCCGGCTTCTTCTTTCCCTCCGGCAGCACCCAGACCCGCGGCATCGAGGCGAGCCTGACCGGCCATGTCACCGAGCAGTGGCAGTCGTCGCTGGCCTATGCCTACACCGACGCGAAGATCACCGGCGCCACCTCGGCGACCGTCGTGCCCGGCAGCCGCGTCCAGCTGGTGCCCTACAATCAGTTTGCCTGGTGGAACAAGTATCAATTCACGCCGATGTGGTCGGCCGCGCTCGGCGTGATCTATTTTGGCGATTCCTTTGCCTCGTCCGACGACACCGTGCGGCTGCCGAGCTTCGTCCGCTTCGATGCGGCGGTCTATGCCAAGATCGACGAGACCTGGAGCGCCCAGCTCAATGTCGAGAACATCTTCGACAAGGGCTATTGGGCCTCCGCCGACGGCAACAACAACATCTCGCCGGGGCAGGGCCGCACGGTAAAGCTGATGGCGCGGGCGAGGTTTTGAGTCTCAGTCGTGGGGGGCGGTTACTGCTTTTCCGTCATTGCGAGGAGCGAAGCGACGAAGCAATCCACGCTTCCGCTGCGGGACTATGGATTGCTTCGCGGAGCCTGTCATCGGGCGCGCGTTCGCGCGACCCGTTGGCTCGCAATGGGGGAGAGCGGAGGCCTACCCCAGCCGCATGTCCAGCAGCCGCCGGCCTTCGCCCTTCAGCAGCTTCTTCACCGCGCTGGAGGCGATCACCTCGCCATTGTTGGCATAGGCCTCGTGGTTCTTCTCGATGTCGTCGAGGCGGTAGAGATAGTTGACCATGACGCCGGCGGATTCACGCAGGCCCTTGGGAGAGAGGTCGCCGAGCCAGTTGATCCGCTCCAGCCGCGCGCCGTTGCCGAGATGGAAGCGGGCGACCGAATCGATCAGCCGTCCCTTCGGCGTGCGCGCCTTCAGGAAGTAGTAGGCGGCGAGCGGTTCCAGCACGGCGCGTAGCTGCGTGGCGAGCTCGGCGTTCTCGGTCCAGTCGGGCTTGCCGAGGCTCTCCAGCAGCTGGCGGTCTTCGTCGGTCAGCGGCACGTCGTCGGCCTGCTTGACCCACTGCATGAAGCCCGGCACCGGCGACAGCGTCACGAAGTTGTCGAGCTTCGGCAATTCGCGGCGCAGTTCCTCGACCACCTGCTTGATCAGGAAGCTGCCGAAGGAGATGCCGCCGAGGCCGCGCTGGGTGTTGGAGATCGAATAGAACACCGCGGTGCGCGCCTTCTCGACCGGCACCGGCTCGCGCTCTTCCGCCAGCAGCGGCGCAATCGCGCCCGGGATCGCTTCGGTCAGCGCAACCTCGACGAAGATCAAGGGCTCGTCGGCCAGGGCCGGGTGGAAGAATGCGTAGCAGCGGCGATCGATCGGATCGATGCGGCGGCGCAGGTCATCCCAGTCGCGGATCTCATGCACCGCCTCATAGCGGATGATCTTCTCCAGAATATTGGCCGGCGACGACCAGTCTATCCTGCGCAGCACGAGGAATCCCCTGTTGAACCAGGACGAGAGCAGGTGCACCACGTCGCGATCGAGCGCGGCGAGGTCCTTGTTGCCCTTCATCAATGAAAGCAGATCCGAGCGGATCGACACCAGCTCGCCAGTGCCGCCCGGCGCGCGATTGAGCCGGCGGATCAATTCCTGGCGGCGCGGCTCGGAGGCGAAATGCAGGTCGCTGGCGTCGTCGCCATTGGCGTTGGCGCGCCAGCTCTCGATCGCCTGGGCCAGCTTGGCGTGATCGGGACCGAAATCGCGGGCCAGCGTCTGGAAGAACGACAGGCGGCCGGCGGCGTCGAGGTGGTGGTAGCGGTCGAGCACTTCGCGCGCCATTGCGGTGCCGGAGGCTTCGCCCCGGCCGGACAGCAGCGCCTCGCACAATTCCAGCAGCTCGGACGCATCCTGCTTGTCGTTGGCCGGGCTGGCGCGGCCGAGCAGGACGCGGCCGCGTTCGGAGATCGTGGAGAGCAGGTCTGAGAAGAAAGCGTTGGCCATTTACGGGTCGTATCCAGCGGGTCGTATCCAGTGAAGCCGGACCTTACACGGGATTTAAGGTCGGCAGGAATGCAATCAAGCGCATGGATCGTACGGAAATATGTCGCAGCGCGACAGGCGGCATAATTCGTCATCGCTGCGCCCGGTGACAAAGCCCGTTCACGTTTTCTCCGCGAATGAGGTCGGTGTCTTGCCGGTAACCTGGCGGAACGCGTGGGAAAATGCCGGCACGCTGGCATAGCCGAGGTCGGAGGCGACCTGCTTGACTGAGACGTTGGCGCCGGTCGACAGGCGCTCGATCGCGGCCGCGATGCGGGCGCGCTGGCACCAGCTCTTGAAGGAGAGCTGCGTCTCCACCGCGAACAGCCGCGACAGCGTCCGCGCCGAGGTGCCGACCGTGCGCGCCAGCGCGTCGATCTCGTGGTCCCGGGTTGGATCGGCCAGCACGATGTCGGCGGCGCGGCGGCAGCGCGGCTCCTGCGGCAGCGGGATGAAGGTCGCGGAATCCTCGGCCTGGTGCAGCTCCAGCATCACCAGCCTGATCAGCAGCTCGGTGCGCTCGCGTCCGCAGGACGCGTCGAACAGCGCGAGGATCGCCTGGTGCACCAGCGGCGACACCCGCACCACGAATTCATGGCCGAGGCTGTCGCTGCGCTTCTCGCGCGCGAGCCAGGCCTGGTCGAAATACAGCGTGCGCATCTCGATGTCGGCAAGCACGTCGATCGCGTGCGGGAGCAGGGCAGGGACCCACACCGCGCGGTCCGGCGGCACCAGCCAGCGGCCCTTCGGCGTCGTCACCTGCATGGTGCCGCTGGCGGCATAGACCAGCTGCGCCTCGCGGTGCATGTGCGGGTCGAGCCGGACACCCTTCTGGTAGCTGCGCGCGACCATGTGCACGCCGTCGCCGGTGACACGCCGGTCCTTGTGGAGGGCTCTTATTGGCGGCTCAGCGATAGTCATTGGCGACATCCCGTCAGGACAAGCACCTATAACCTATTTCGAGCCAATTGAAGAATCGCGTGAGAGACGTGTCCATGAATGGTCCAAAGAACAGTCCAAGCAACAGTCCGAGCCGGGTGATCAGCTTCGTCAACGCCGGCCATTTCATCGACCATTACGCGATGCTGATCTTCGCCGCCGCCGTCATCATCATGGGCCCGGCGCTCGGCATGGCCTACTCGGAACTCTTGCCCTATGCGACCCCGGGCTTCATCGCCTTCGGCGCCGGCTCGCTGATCACCGGCTGGCTCGGCGATCGCTGGAGCCGCCGCCACATGATGGTGATATTCTTCGTCGGCATCGGGGCCTCGATGATCTCGGTCGGCTTCGTGCAGACGCCGCTGCAACTCGGAGCCGCGCTGCTTTCGATCGGCATCTTCGCCTCGATCTATCATCCGGTCGGCACCGCGATGATCGTGTCCTATGCCGAGAAGCTCGGCGCCCAGATGGGGATCAACGGCGTCTGGGGCAATCTCGGGGTCGCCTCGTCGGCGCTGGTCACCGGCGTGATCGGCCAGTATCTCGGCTGGCGCTGGGCCTTCATCGTGCCAGGCACCGTCACCGTGCTGATCGGCATCGCGTTTGCAATGACGGTGGTGCATGAGGACCGCAAGGGCTCCAAACAGGCCGCAGCACAGGTGCGTGTCGCCAAGGAAGACATGTGGCGGGTGGTGCTGTCGCTTTTGATCGTGGTGATCGCGATCTCGACCACGTTCAACGCGGTGACCGTGGCGCTGCCGAAGTTGTTCGCCGAACGGCTCGCCGATCTGACCAAGAGCCCGGCGCTGCTCGGCGTGATCGCGGCCGGGGTCTATGTGTTCGGCGCCATGACGCAGTACACGATCGGCAAGCTGCTCGACAAATATTCGCTGAAGACGGTGGCGCTGCCGCTGTCGTTCCTGCTGGCGCCGTTCCTCTATCTGGCGGCGAGCTTGTCCAACCTGCCGCTGATCGTGGTCTCGATCGGCATCGTGATGGGTGCGTTCGGCCAGGTCACGGTGAACGATGCCATGGTCGGCAAGTACACGACCGAGGAATGGCGCTCGCGCGCCTATGCGGTGCGCTATTTCGTCGGCTTCACCGCGGCGGGCGCTTCCGTCGGCCTGGTGGCCTGGCTGTACGACCAGGGCGGCTTCTCGATGATGCTGCGAGCGTTCGCTGCGCTGTGCCTTTTGGCAATCGCGGCCGCGATCATCCTGCCGCGCGAGATCCGCACCCCCGCCACGCAGGCGGGGTGACGCAGGGCGTTTTTGCGCCGTTTGCCGTCGAGACGATGCGCTTCCGCCGGGACGGCGGCGGCGCGGCAATCCGTGACCGGGTCACGCTTCACGAACTTTGTTCCGACCCGCAGGTGTGGTAGGTTTGGCTGTGCGTCGGGCACGAAGGCGCCGGTTGCGCCGCGAGCACGAATGTGTGGAGCAGCCGGAGCGCCATGGGAGAGATTCGCGACTTCAAGTCAGGCCGGCCACAGCCTCCCCGCGATGCCGTGCCGCGGCGGCTCGCCGCGATCGTTGTCGGCGACATCGCCGGCTACAGCAGGCTGATGCAGCTCGATGAAGAGGGCACGCATGCCCGCGTCAAGCGGACCGAACGCGATCTCATCGAGCCCACCATCGCCGAGCACCACGGCAAGCTGATCAAGACCACCGGCGACGGCTTTATCGCGATGTTCGACAGTCCGGTCGAGGCGGTCCGGTGCAGCATCGTGATTCAGCAGAACATGATCGGCCGCAACGCTGCGATCGCGCGGGATCACTGGATCGAGTACCGGATCGGCGTCAACCTCGGCGACATCATCATCGAGTCCGATGACATCTATGGCGACGGCGTCAATGTGGCCTCGCGCCTGGAGGGGATTGCGGCGCCGGGTGACGTCTTCATCTCCGGCGGCATCTACGAGCAGATCAAGCACAAGATGGTCTGCGGCTACGAATCGCTCGGCGACAAGAAGGTGAAGAACATCACCGATCCGATCCGGGTCTACCGCGTGCTGCCGGACGCCGCCGCCTACCAAAGGACACGCCGGCGCCGCGAGTCGATCCTGCTGACGCTGCTTGGGCTGACGATCGCGATCATCGCCGGTGGCGTGCTGTGGTACCTGCTCGCGCAACCGCGCGGCAAACAGGCTGAATTGGCGCAAGCGCCGCCGTCGCCGGCGGCATCGCCTGCCGTCCAGCCGCCGGTACCGGCGCCAAGCCAGAGTTCAAGTCCGGTTCCGGCGGCACCGATACAGCAGGCGTCGCCGCAACCCGCGCCTTCCGCGAGCCCCGCTGCGGAGTTGCCCGAGCCCGAAATGGTCTCGCTCAAGGGCGGCAGCTTCTCGATGGGAAGCAATGACGACCCGTCGGAGCGGCCGATCCGCAGGGTGACGGTCAGGCCGTTCGCCATGGGCAAATACCCGGTCACCGTGCGGGAGTGGAATGCGTGCGCAGCGGCCAAGGCGTGTAGCTTCACGGCCAGCGGCAAGGACGACGTTCCGGTTACCAATGTGAGCTGGAGCGATGCGAAGCAATATGTCACCTGGCTCGCCGAGCGTAGCAAGAAGCCCTACCGGCTTCCGAGCGAAGCCGAATGGGAGTACGCGGCGCGTGGCGGATCGCAATCGAAATACTGGTGGGGCGATCAGATGCAGCCGGGCCATGCCGGCTGTAAGGACTGCGGCGGCGACAGTACAGCCGAACAACCGGTGAAGGTCGGCAGCTTCAAGCCAAATCCGTTTGGTCTCTACGATATGGGTGGCGGCGTCGATCAGTGGGTCGAGGATTGCTGGCACAGGAATTATCAGGGTGCGCCGGACGACGGCGCAGTCTGGACCGGAGGCGACTGCGGCTCCCATGTCATTCGCTCCGGCTCCTGGAAGAATGACGCGCGCTATGTCCGTCCGGCCAGCCGCGACAATTACGACACCAATGTTCGCTACCCGACCCACGGCTTCCGGGTTGCGCTGTCTCCTTAAGCGATCATCTGCAATCGCCGGGTTTCATGGAGGGGCTATGAGAAGTGCATCCTTGATCATAATCGCTGCGGCACTGGCGTTGCTCGCTGGTCCGGCCAGCGCGCAAAACAAGCCGGCAGGGAAAGACACCAAGCTGTATTTCATCTGGCCGCACAACGGCGCGACGCTCAAGGGATCGTTCGTGTGCCGCTTCGGGCTGCGCAACATGGGCGTCACGCATGCCGGCGACGACTTTCCGAACAGCGGCCACCACCATCTTCTGGTCGACGTCGACGAGCCGTTGAATCCGAACGAGCCGATTCCGTCGGACAAGTCTCATCTGCACTTCGGAGCGGGCCAGACGGAGACGCAGCTCGATCTGGCGCCCGGCAAGCATAGCTTGCAGCTGGTGCTGGGTGACGCCAAGCACTATCCATTCAACCCGCCGGTCGTCTCCGAAAAAATCACCATCCGCGTCAAATAGGCCGATACGGATGGCTCCCTTGCGCGAAGCACGGCTTGCGCAAGGCGGCCTCGTGCGGTTTGTTGCGCGCCACCGGGCGCAAGAGCCGGCGTGGAGGACGTCCGATGTTGTCTCGACTGCTGCGTCTGGCTGGCCTCGTTGTGGGAGTGATTGTGATGGCCGCATCCGCCAATGCAGACGCCTTGAAGGATCAGATCGCGCCGACCGGAAAGCTCCGGGTCGCGATCGCGATCAGCCCGGCGGGTGGCGCGTTCTGGTCGACCAGGACCGAGAACGGCTATGCCGGCGTTCCCGTCGATCTCGGCCGCGAAATGGCGGCGCAACTCGGCGTTCCCGTCGACTATGTCGTACACCAGAATTCCGGCCAGATCACCGATGCCGCGGCCAAGAACACCTGGGACATCACCTTCCTGCCGAGGGATCCTGAGCGCGAGACCAAGATGACGTTCGGGCCGATCTACGAGGTCGCCGACGCGACCTATATCGTCAGGCCGGGCTCGACGATCGCGAATTTCGCCGCGCTGGATCAGGACAGCGTCAAGGTCGCTGCCGTCAACGCCACCACGACGATGCGCGGCGCGATCGCGCATCTCAAGCACGCCAAGGTGACCGGCTATCAGACCTATGACGAGATATTCAATCTCCTGAAGGGCGGCGAGATCGACGCGTTCGCATTGTCGCGCGATCAGCTCAATGCGATGGCCAAAAAGATTCCGGGCAGCCGCGTGCTGGACGAGACCTTCAAGCAGACCGTCACCGCGGTCGCGGTCCCGCTCGACCATCCGCTGGCCGCGGCGTTCGCCACCAAGTTCATGACCGATGCGATCGCCAACGGTACGCTGCGCAAGGCTTACGACAATAATGGCCTGAAGGGCTCGCCGGTCAGCACCGAGGTGAAGTAGCGCGCGTATCGACCCGTCATCCTGAGGCGCGAGCTCTTGCGAGCCTCGAAGGATCGACGGCCACCAGCCGGGCCGTGCATCCTTCGAGACGCGCTACGCGCTCCTCCAGCGACAAAGGCGAAGCCTTTGCGCGGGGATGATGCGGATGGAATGGGCGCGCCCGGTCTGGGCGACAACTGGGCATGCTGCATAATTCTGCGCCATCGCGTCGGGCAACTCCTGTGCCGTCTGTCTAACCTATTGTATTGACATGATTTTAAAGCCGTCCGCCACCGTCTCCGGTTGGCATATGCATTGCTTTTGCTTGCACCAGTCAATGACGACTGCCGTCCTCCGGATTGCCGAAGCCAGTGCTGGCCGAGGTGAGGGGATCAAGGCGCCTGGCCCGGGCGCCGCGAGCAATCGTTGCATCCCCATCTTCCCCGGACGGACGAGCATTTCTACCAACCCGCGTCGCTTCCGGCAGGCAACCGGCGCGGCCGAATTGCGCAAGGGGAATTTACGAATGGCCTATCTCGCACCGTCCGAATTCGTCACCAAGATGGTGGACGCCGGTGAATCCAAGATATTCATGTCGACCCGCGACACCGTGATCCGCGCCTACATGGCCGGCGCGATCCTCGCACTGGCAGCCTGGTTCGCGGTCACGATCAACGTCAACACGGGGCAGCCGCTCGTCGGCGCATTGCTGTTTCCGGTCGGCTTCGTAATGCTCTATTTGCTGGGCTTCGATCTCTTGACCGGCGTGTTCGTGCTGTCGCCGCTGGCGCTGCTCGACAAGCGTCCCGGCGTCACGCTCGGCGGCGTGCTGCGCAATTGGGGCCTCGTCTTCATCGGCAATTTCGCCGGCGCGCTCACGGTGGCGTTCATGATGGCGTTCGTGACGACCTTCGGCTTCACGCAGGAGCCCGACAAGGTCGGCATGACCATCGGAAACGTCGGTGAGGCGCGAACGCTGGGCTACGCGGCGCATGGCGCAGCGGGCATGGCCACGCTGTTCATCCGCGGCATGCTCTGCAACTGGATGGTCTCGACCGGTGTCGTCGGCGCCATGATCTCGACGACGGTGCCCGGCAAGGTCATCGCGATGTGGATGCCGATCCTGGTGTTCTTCTACATGGTGTTCGAGCATTCGGTGGTGAACATGTTCCTGTTCCCGTCGGGACTGATGCTCCATGCCAAATTCTCGATCATGGACTACCTGATCTGGAACGAGATCCCGACCGTGCTCGGCAACCTTGCCGGCGGTCTCGCCTTCACCGGGCTGACACTCTACACCACGCATGTGAAGACGGCGCCGAAGCGCCAGCGCCTGGCGGCTTGATCCTGGCCGGCAGATGGGGCTCTCCTGTCACGGAGAGCCCCATTCGCATTGGGACGGACGATGCCGCGCGCGCTGAAAATATCGGTCGGGCAATTCTCGGATCAGGGCCGCAAGGACACCAATCAGGATTTCCACGGCGTGCTGATCCCGGGTGAACCGCTGCTCGGCCTGAAGGGCATCGCCGTGGTGCTCGCCGACGGCATCTCCTCAAGCAGCGTCGGCCGCATCGCCGCGGAGTCCGCGGTCAAGAGCTTCCTGACCGACTATTACTGCACCTCGGAATCCTGGTCGGTGAAGACCTCGGCGCAACGCGTGCTCGAGGCCACCAATTCCTGGCTGCACGCGCAGACACGGCGCAGCCAGAACCCCTACGACAAGGACAAGGGCTACGTCTGCACGCTGAGCGCCATGGTGATCCGGTCGACCACCGGGCATCTGTTTCATGTCGGCGACAGCAGGATCTACCGCGTCGCGGGCAACAGCCTCGAGCAACTGACCAACGACCACCGCGTCGTGCTGTCCTCGCAGCAGAGCTATCTCGGCCGCGCGCTCGGCGTGAACCCGCAGCTCGAGATCGACTACCAGAATCTCCGGCTGGAGCGCGGCGACACCTTCCTGCTGGTGACCGACGGTATCTACGAGCATGTCCCGGCGCGGCAGCTGGCGAAGACGATCAGGGACGGTGCTGCCGACCTCGACGCGACAGCGAAATCGATCGTCGAGCAGGCCTTTGAAAACGGCAGCCCGGACAATCTCACCGCGCAGATCGTCCGGATCGACGAATTGCCTGACGGCGATGCCAGCGAGGTGTTCGGCCGGCCCGCCGAGCTGCCATTGCCGCCTTTGCTCGATGCACGGATGCTGTTCGACGGCTATCGCATCGTGCGCGAGCTGCATGCATCGCACCGCAGCCACATCTATCTTGCGGTCGATGAGGAGACCGGCACTACCGTCACGATCAAGATCCCCTCGATCGACCTGCGCGACGATGGCGCCTATCTGAAGCGTTTCATGATGGAGGAGTGGGTCGCCAAGCGGATCGACAGCCCGCATGTGCTGAAGCCGTGGCTGCCGCAACGCAAGCGCAACTTCCTCTATGTCGCGATGGAGTATATCGACGGCCAGACCCTGACACAGTGGATGATCGACAATCCTGCGCCGTCGCTCGAGACGGTGCGCGACATCACCGAGCAAATTGCAAAAGGACTGCGCGCCTTTCATCGCAAGGAGATGCTGCACCAGGACGTCAGGCCCGACAACATCATGATCGACGCTACCGGAACGGTGAAGATCATCGATTTCGGCTCGACGCGGATCTCGGGCGTTGCCGAGGCGGCGCCGGCGGGCGTCGACGACATTCTGGGCACCCAGCAATACACCGCGCCCGAGTATTTCCTCGGCGAGGGCGGCGCCGCGCGCTCCGACCTGTTCTCGCTCGGCGTTGTCACCTATCAGATGCTGACGGGCCGCTTGCCCTACGGTGCGCAGATCGCGCGGGCCCGCACCCGCGCCGATTTCAACCGGCTGGTCTATCGTCCGGCCGCGCATGGCGGGCGCGCGATTCCGAGCTGGGTCGACGGCACGCTGGAGCGCGCCGTGCAGGTCAATCCGCTCAAGCGCTATGACAGCTTTTCCGAGTTTCTGTTCGACTTGCGCAATCCCAACGCAAAGTACCTGACGACGTCATCGACCCCGCTGATCGAGCGCAACCCGGTGCTGTTCTGGAAGTCGACCACGCTACTGCTCGCGCTCGCCGTGGTGCTGCTGCTGGCGTACGGCGCGCATCACTGGCGGTAGTATCCATTGACCTATCCCCGTCACCCTGAGGAGCGCGCACTCGCGCGCGTCTCGAAGGGTCGACGGCCACCAGCCGGGCCGTGCATCCTTCGAGGCTCGCTCTGCTCGCACCTCAAGATGACGGGGGATAGGCCAACGTGCGCAGCCAGGACCAACCTAATGCGTCGCGCCAGCCGCAATCGGATCGAGGCCGCTCTTGACCAGCGCCTCGCGCGCATCTGATGAGGCGAGGAAGCTGATCAGCGCTTTGCCGGCGTTGGGCTCTTTTGAAGCCGACGCGATGCCGGCAGAGAACACCGTGATCTTCTGCAACGGCTCCGGCAGGGGGCCGACGATGTCGATGCCGGCGACCGGCTTCAGCTCCGAGATCTGCTGCAGGCCGATCTCGGCCTCGCCCTTGGCGACGATCTCGCCGACCGGGGTCGCCGGGATCATCCGCGCCTTGTCCTTCATCTGGTCGGCGATGCCGAGCTTGCCGAACATCTCGGTCGAGACATAGACGCCGCTGGCGCTGTCGGAATAGGCGACCGATTTCGCCGCCAGCAACGCCTGCTTGACGGTGTCGGCCGAGCTGATGTCCGGCCTCTGTGCGCCTGATTTGACCGCGATGCCGATCGGCGATTTCACGAGGTCGACGCGGCTGTCGGGCACGACCTTGCCCTGCTTGATCAGGTCGCCGAGCGCATAGCCGACCATGATCAGCACGTCGGCGGGTTCACCTCGCGCGAGCCGCACCGGAATGGCGTTGGTGGTCGTGCCCATCGACGGCCCAAAGGCGGTCACCACCTTGTGCCCGGTCTTGCGCTCGAACTCCGGCACCAGCGCCTTGTAGGCCGCGGTCAGCCCGCCCGAGATCATGACATGGACCTCTGCGGCGGATGCGACTGACGTGAAGGCGAGGGCGCCGATGACGGCGAGCGTAAGGGCACGGAAGGCGGTCGCGGCGCGCATGGAGTTTCTCCCTGGACGATTCTTGGAAAGCGGGGGTCGTCGTGGTCGGGGAGACTATAGCTCGGGAAGAGGTGTGACTAGTCGCCACTCGTCATTGCGAGGAGCGAAGCGACGAAGCAATCCATGGCTCCGCGTATGCGGGGCGATGGATTGCTTCGCTTCGCTCGCAATGACGGGGAGGGAGCGTCGTCGCGCCCTCACGCATTCACATGCACGAAATCACGCAGCAGCGGGTAGATCTCGTTGTTCCAGCGCTTGCCCGAAAACACGCCGTAATGGCCGACTCCGGCCTGCATGTGGTGCACCTTGCGATAGGTGCGCACGCCGGTGCAGAGGTCCTGGGCGGCGAGCGTCTGGCCGATCGAGCAGATGTCGTCCTTCTCGCCTTCCACCGTCATCAGGCCCATGCGCCGGATCGCCGCCGGGTTCACCGGGCGCCCGCGATGCATCAGCAGGCCCTGCGGCAACAGATGCTCCTGGAATACGTCGCGCACGGTCTCGATATAGAATTCCGCCGGCAGATCCATCACGGCGAAATACTCGTCGTAGAAAGTCTTGATCACCTCGGCCTTGTCGGTCTCGCCCTTGGCGAGATGGTCGGCGAGGTCGATATGCTGCTTGATGTGGCGCTCCAGGTTCATCGAGACGAACGCGGTGAGCTGCACGAAGCCGGGATAGACCTGACGCAACGCGCCCTTGCACTGCATCGGCACGTAGTTGATCAGATTGTCCTCGAACCACTTGATCGGCTTGCTCTTGGCGAATTCGTTCACCTTGGTCGGCTGGATCCGCGTGTCGATCGGCCCGGCCATCAGGGTCAGCGACGCCGGCCGCGCCGGGTGATTGTCCTCGGACATGATTGCGGCGGCCGCCAGCGCCGACACCGAGGGCTGGCAGATCGCCACCATATGCGCGCGCGGGCCGAGCTGGCCTAAGAAGTCGATCAGATGGTCGGTGTAGTCCTCGAGCCCGAAGCGGCCCTCGATGCGCGGGATGTCGCGCGGATTGTGCCAATCGGTGATGTAGACGTCGTGGTCCTGCAGCAGCGTCTTCACGGTGCCGCGCAGCAGCGTGGCGAAATGGCCGGACATCGGCGCCACCAGCAGCAGCCGCGGCTGCTCCGGACCGTCCACCTTCCTGAAATGCAGCAGCGAGCCGAACGGCGTCGCGTAGGCGACCTCCTCGGTCACCTGCAATTCCCTGTTGCCGACGGTCACGCTGCCGATGGCGTAGTCGGGGCGGGCGTAGGTCAGGGTGGAGCGCGAGATCAGCTCGAGCGCGGCGGCGAGCCGGCCGAACGTCCGGTCGGAGGTGCCGCGCGGCACCAGATTGAGATAGCGCAACGCCGCCGCGGCGCCGGTCCGCCACGGCGCCGTGAGGTCCATTTGGTTCTGATAGGCCTGGTACAGCATTGACATCATACGCATCCACCCGGTGGCCCGGTCTGCCAAGCAATATCGAGGCCAGAGGCGGGCCGGCTGCCCGGCAAATTGGCACGTCGCTTGCTGCGAAAATGACCGGCTCCCGGGGGCGCGGCGGTTGGACCCGTGCGCAGGGTCCGGGAGCTTAGGACGCGTTCAGGCGTGAGGGACCGATATGGCGAAGGCGACACTCACCATCAGCAGCAAGAACTATTCGTCCTGGTCGCTGCGCGGCTGGCTGCTGGCGAAATTCGCCGGGCTGGAGTTCGAGGAGGTGGTTACCGCGCCCGATGACCCTTCGGCGCGGGCCGAGCTGCTGCTGCTGTCGTCGTCGATCCTGGTGCCCTGCCTGCGCCATGAGGGCGCGACCGTCTGGGATACGCTGGCGATCGGCGAATATCTCAACGAGATCATGCCGGATGCCGGGCTGTTGCCGGACGACCGGATCCAGCGGGCGCATTGCCGCTCGATCTCGGGCGAAATCCATTCCGGCTTCACCACGCTGCGGTCGTCGCTGCCGGTCAATCTCAAGGGGCACTTTCCCGGCTTCAAGATCTGGTCGCGCGCGCAGGCCGATATCGACCGGGTCTGCACCATCTGGGCCGATTGCCTCGGCAAATCAGGCGGTCCCTTCCTGTTCGGCGAGCGCCGCACCATGGCGGACGCGATGTACGCGCCCGTCGTGACCCGCTTCATGACCTATGACGTGAAGCTCGATCCGGTTCTCGCAGGCTATGCCAGGACCATCATGGCGATGCCCGAAATGCAGGAGTGGATCGAGGCCGCCAAGGCGGAGCCTGCCGACGTCGAGGAGCTCGAGGTCGAATATTAGGCAAGCCGCGCACCCGGCTTGCCTGCGCCGGCGGCTCAAGTTCCAGGCAAGACTTGCTCAATCGACGCGCCGTCGGCGTCGGGCATCGGGCGCCGCGCGGCGATCGAGCGCAGCGCGCGCCGAACGCAAATATGCGCCTCGCGCCAAATGCTTCCGCTGTAATGGCCGAGCATGGCGAGGCCGATCGCCGCAGCGTGGCCGAGCTGGCAAGGATTTCGCATAGCAATATGCGAGCTGTGACCGCGACGATGCGACGCTGCCGAAAATTTGGACGCTGAGCCCCGCCGCGATCTCGCAAACACGAGAACCGTGGAGGCTTGAAATGAACCAGCACGCCGTCGTCAGCAAATTCTCCCACGTCAAACCCGGTGACACCGAGTTCAAGGGCGGAGGTCTGCGCGACTTCTTCCTGTATCGCGATCTTGGCATTGCCGATGCCACCGGCGGGCAGGTGATCTGCCATCTGGTCAAGGCCAATCCCGACCTGCCGCCGGAGCAGGGCACCGGCTGGCACAAGCATCTGTGCGACTTCCAGATCGTCATCATGACCAAGGGCTGGGCGCGCTTCATGTACGAAGACAAGGAGACGCTGGTCGAGGCCGGCGACGTCGTCCACCAGCGGCCCGGCATCACGCACTACCTGTTCGATTACTCGAAGGACATGGAATACCTCGAGATCGTCAGCCCCGCCGATTTCAAGACCGTGGATGTGCCGCCGGCGACCGAGACCGTGCCGCCGATCACGCCGTGGAAATGATCGCCAAGCAGGATCAGAGAGGGATCGCAAATGTCGTCTGCGGAGGAATTAACTTTTGTTGTCGGCCGCTGGCTGCGGCCGATCGTCATGCTTCTGTATGTGGTGCGCCGGCTCGGGCTGCTGACCACATCTAGCCGTGAACATCGGAGTACGCTGCTCAATCAGTGATTCGGACGCGGTTCGTTCCATCCGCGTTCCAAATCTTAAAGCGCGATGCACGCGCGTCGCGTTTTGAAACAACATGCATGGTCCCGGAAGGACCATGCATAAGGACGGCGCCTGATCGGCTCAGGCCATGCCCGGTTGCTTCTCGCGCGGCTTGCGCCAGGCGATGACGTTGGCTTCCAGTGCGCCACCTGTCGTGTCATTGCGCCACTGGCCGTCGACGAAGCGGCAGGCGAACGGCAGCTGATACGTTCCGCTGTGATCCTCACAAAGCACTTCCACGCGTTGTTCCGGCGAGGGTTCGCCATTGCCGTCGAATTGCGCCAGCCGTTTTTCGCGCGTTGCCATGCGATCTGTCTCCACTGCCCAAGGTCGAGCCAAAAGGGGTCGAACCAAACAAAGTTCCGAAGGCCCCCGTCCCCACGAGTAGTCCCCGTAATGGGTGCAGCACACCGCTCGAATACGGTTTCAGTGTGGTATGTCTGCCGAGCTTTCAGCGTCGCGCGCACAAAACTGTGAATGACGCATGTGATTGGGGATGCCGATGATCGCTCGTTTCGCTCTTGTCCTGCTCATGCCGCTTGCGCTCGGCCTCGTCGGAACCGCGCATGCGCAGGACGTTCCCGGCATCGAGATCTGCACCGTCGAGAAGACGATGGAGCGGCGCACCAGCTGTCTGCAGAGCAACGTCGATTTCCTGCAGAAGACGATCACCAAGCTCACGACTGATCATCAGCAGAAGCTCGACGCCGCCAACCGGCAGATCGACAGTTTGAAGAGTTCGCTCGCCGGTTTGCAGAAGCTCGTCGCCGATTTGCAGGCAGCGCAGCTCAAGCTGACCGAAGACACGAAGAAGAAAGCCGACGCGCCGCCGGCGAAGGATGCGGCGCCTGCCGCGAAGGACGGGACGAAGTAGGGATCGTCATTGCGAGCGCAGCGAAGCAATCCATTGCGCCGCATATGCGGATCGATGGATTGCTTCGTCGCTTCGCTCCTCGCAATGACGGTGGAGAGAGTCGGGCTCTTCAAGCCACTCGATACTTCTCCATCACGTCGCGATCCGGCTCGTAGCCGAGCCCGGGGCCCTGCGGCACGGCGACGTGGCCGTTGGCGTCGACGTCGATGCGGTCGCCCCACAGGCAGGCGGGGCGCTTCATGAAGAACACCTCGATCAGCCCGGCGTCGCGGATCGCCATCAGATGCAGGGTGGCGAGGAAGCCCGGCCCGAAATAGGGCGAGTGCGGAATCACCTGGACGCCGAACTCGTCGGCGAGCACGGCGACGCGCAGGAATTCGGTGACGCCGCCGACCTTGATCACCGACGGCTGCGCATGACTGACCGCGCCGGCGGTCATCATCTGGCGGAATTGATGCACGGTGCAGGCGTTCTCGCCGGCGGCGATATCGAGCCGGCCTTCCCTGCGTACTTCCGCAAGCGTCGCAAAATCCTCCGGCGGCCAGACCGGCTCCTCCAGGAACATCGGTGCGGCCTGCTTGCAGTCGCGGGCGAATTGAATCGCCGCCGGCCCGTCCAGCGGGCAGTTCATGTCGACCATCAGCGGCACGGTGGGGCCGATTGCCTCGCGCGCGGCTGATATCGCGGGCACGGTGGTCTCGTGCAGCTTGATCGCGGAATAGCCAAGCTTGATCGCCTTCTTGCATTCGGCGGCGATGTGGCTGGGATTGCCGATCCGCATCAGGCTCGCATAGGCCGGGATCGTGTTGCGTTTCGCGCCGCCGATCAGTTGATGCAGCGGCACGCCCTTCACCTTGCCGGCGAGATCCCACAGCGCGATGTCGAGCGCCGAGATCGCAAACATCGTGATGCCGTAGCGGCCGAACAGATGCAAATTGCGCTGGATCTGCTCCATCGCGGCGGGAATCTGGGCGGCGTCGGGTACTTCGAGGCCGCGGGCCTGCGGCGCGATCATCTCGGCCACCGCCGCGCAGCTCGTCTTCGGGCAGACATAGGCGAAGGCATCGCCCCAGCCGGTCAGGCCGGCATCGGTTGACACCTCGACCAGCACCATGTCGAGCGCCGAGATCGCGGATGCGCCCTGGCGGAAGCTCGCAGGGCCAGCGTCATAGGGAATGCGGATGTGATGGGCGCGGACGTCGGTGATTTTCATTGTTGTTGTCCTTCCGATCGCAGGAGGGGCCGCGAGCGCGTGATTGCCGGACACTCTAGCCCAACTACGGCGAGCTTGCGCGCGGCTTCGCTTAGGTTCGCGTGGGTTCCGGCTGTTGCAAGTCTGCTTGTGAGGAGTCTTGCTTGCAAGAATCTTGCGCGTGACAAGAATCTTGCGCGTGAATCGTGTCGAAGGCGTGGATGCCCGGCGCAGGGCCGGGCATCATGAAGCCCAAAGTTGTGGAGGAAATCCCTAAAGCGCGATGAGATTGGGGTGAATCATCATCGCGCTTTAGCTCATTGTTTGAGCATGATCTTTCCGGAAAACCGCTTCGCACTTTTCCGGATCATGCTCTAGCTGCTCTTCTCGCCGCTCATGACGGGGCCGAAC
>NZ_LGHK01000121.1 GCF_001908235.1 Bradyrhizobium sp. NAS96.2 | reverse complement strand
CCGCGCCGAAGGAAGCCAAGCGCGAAGCCGCTCCGGCCGCGGCACCGGCAATGCCGGCTGGACCCGCCGTGTTTCCGAACGCGGTCGATCCCAAATACGCCAAGGAGACCGAAGGCAAGCAGCGCATGCACAGCTGCCTCGACCAGTACAACGCCAACAAGACCACCGGCGGCAATGCCGGCATGAAGTGGATCCAGAAGGGCGGCGGCTATTACAGCGAATGCAACAAGCACCTGAAGGGCGCCTGAGCCCTTCGCGATGCGTTTTCGACGAGGCGGCCGGCGCAAGCCGGCCGCTTTCTTTTGGCCGAGGCTCTACGGGCCTTCCGCCAGCAGCTTGTCCGCCGATTGCGCCAGCAGCTGCGCGCGCTTGCGCGGGCCGCGCTCGAGAAACAGCAGGCTCTGGCCGAAGATGAAGCAGTAGAACAGGAAGGCCTGCGCATCGGCCTCTTCAGTCGGCAGCCCCGTGGCGCGATAGAGCTGGCCGACCTGCTTCAGCCGCGCCGCATCGACACTCGCTGCGGCGGTCGCAGCGGCCTCGTCGGTGCGCGCCCATTGCCGGATCGCGAGCTCGACCGCCATCGCCTCGGTGTTCATGCGATCCGAATAGAGCGTGATGATCGCCTTCAGCCGTTCGCGCGCGCTCGCACCGTCCAGCGCGGTCTGCTTCTCGATCGCGGCGACGCGGCCATCGCGCCAGCGCGTCAGCATGGCCTCGAGCAGCGCGGCGCGATCCCTGAAGCGGCGGTAGAAGCCGCCCTTGGTGACGCCGAGATTCTTCGCCAGCACCTCGACCCGCACGCCGTCGACGCCGCTATGGGCGAGTTCGGCAAAGCCGGCCGCGACCCAGACGTCGCCCTTGCTCTCAGTCATGTGATCTCCGCGGAGCCCAATGCGCGATCGGGTCGTCGCGCATTAGGCTCTTGTTTGAGCACGATCTTTTCGGAAAACCGCTGCGCACTTTGCGCTAACGCGGCCCTGCGGGTCCGGATCGTGCTTGATACGGTGCCGTATTGCTAGCCCGCCTTGCGCTTGATACGCTACCGTATCACAATCGGGGAGGAGCAGAATGGAAGGCGAGGCGACCTATCGCGGCACGGTCTATCCCTGGCACTGCGACCACATCGGCCACATGAACGTCATGTGGTATGTCGGCAAGTTCGACGAGGCGAGCTGGAACATGTTCGCGCGGCTTGGCCTGACGCCCACCTATCTGCGCGAATCCGGCCGCGGCATGGCCGCCGTGCAACAGAGTATCGCCTACAAGCGCGAACTGCTCGCCGGCGACCTCGTCGAGGTCAAGAGCCGGCTGGTCGAGTTCCGCGACAAGTCGATCCGCATCCTGCACGAGATGCGCAACGCCGAGACCGGCGAGATCGCCGCGACTTGCGAGATCACCGCCGTGCACATCGATCGCGCCGCGCGCAAATCGGCGCCGTTTGCGCCGGCGATCCGCTACGCAGCGATGCCGCATCTCGTCCCGTCAGAACCCGCGATCGCATGACCGCCATGCCCCGTTTCGAGCCGAAGAATCCCGACTATCGCGCAGTTGCAGCCGAAACGTTCGCGCGCCAGCGCGCGATGCAGACGCTCGGCATCTCGATCGCGCGCATCGAGCCGGGCGAAGTCGATCTCGCGATGCCCTATGCGCCCGAGTACAGCCAGCAGAACGGCTTTGTGCATGCCGGTGTCATCACCGCGGGGCTCGACAATGCCTGCGGGATCGCCGCCTTCACGCTGATGCCCGAAGGCTCCGACATCCTGACCGTGGAGTTCAAGACCAATCTGCTGGCGCCGGCCCGCGGCGAGCGGTTCGTGTTCCGCGGCGTGGTGGTCAAGCCCGGCCGCACGCTGACCGTCTGCGACGGCCGTGCCTATGCCGTGCAGGACGGCGTCGAGACGCTGGTCGCGACCATGAGCGGCACGCTGATGGCGCTGCAGCGGCGGGAGGGGTAGCTCGAGCGCAGAGCGCAACGCCGTCATTGCGAGGAGCCATAGCGACGAAGCAATCCATGTCTCCGCTTGCGGAACTATGGATTGCTTCGCTTCGCTCGCAATGACGCGACTATGTGCAGACCCACGCATTGACAAGCCTCCGTCACGGCGACCTGATAGGCGGATGTTTCGCGTGAGCGCCTTGTCATGATCGCCAGCCTCAGCCTGATCCTGCTTTGTCAGCTCGTCGGTGAGGTTGGCGTGCGCGCGCTTGCCGTGCCGGTGCCGGGCCCGGTGGTTGGTCTCGTGCTCCTGCTGTTGCTGCTGCTGGCGCGCGACCGCTATCCGGCGCTGGCGCGCGGGCCGCTCGGCAATGACGGCGTCGAGAGCGCAAGCCGCGGCATGCTCGCCAATCTCTCGCTGCTGTTCATTCCGGCCGGCGTCGGCGTGGTGCAGAAGCTCGATCTGCTCGCCGAGCACGGCATCGCGATCCTGGTGATCCTCGCGGTTTCGGTCATCGTCACACTGCTGGCGACGGTCGCGACCTTCGTTGCGGCAAGCAGTCTCTTCTCGCGCGAGGACGAGACGCCGTGAGCGACAATCCGTTCTCGCTCTGGGTCTATCTCTCGCAGTCGCCGTTGCTCTGGCTGACGGTGACGCTCCTGACCTATGCCGTGACCGATGCGGTGTCGCTGAAGACAAGGCGGCACCCGCTCGCCAATCCGGTGCTGCATTCGCTGTGGATCATCGGCCTGTTCCTGCTGCTGACCGGGACCTCCTACACCACCTACTTTGCCGGTGCGCAGTTCGTGCACTTCCTGCTCGGGCCGGCGACGGTCGCGCTCGCCGTGCCGCTCTACGAGAACCGCAAGCGGGTCGCAGCGGCGGTCCTGCCGATGCTGGTTGCGCTCGCGGTCGGCTCGCTCACGGCGATCGTCTCGGTGGTGCTGCTGGCGCGGGCCTTCGGCCTGCCGCGCGAGATCATCCTGTCGCTGGCGCCGAAATCGGTGACGGCCGGCGTCGCGATGGGCATCAGCGAATCCCTGCATGCCGATCCCTCGCTGACCGCGGTGTCGGTGATCCTCACCGGCATCATGGGGGCGATCATCGTCACGCCGCTGATGAACTTCACCGGGATTACCGACTTTCGCGGCCGCGGCTTTGCCGCCGGCATCGCCGCCCATGGCATCGGCACCGCGCGGGCCTTCCAGGTCGACGAGGTCGCCGGCGTCTTTGCCGGCATCGCGATGAGCCTGAACGCGCTGGTCACCTCGCTGCTGGTGCCGCTGGCCGTGACATATCTGCTGCGCTGAGCAAGATCCGGAAAAGTGGCAACCGGTCTTCCCTCGCGACAAACGCGGAACGCGTTTGCGCGGAGATCATGCTCAAATAGAGAAATGCCGGTTGCAGGGCAGTTTTGTGCTATGGGTATGGCGCTGGGCAGCAAATCCTTCTAGGGTTGCGGCCGCAAACGCGAGTCTGTTCCCCTTGGTCTTCTCCGCAACCCAGAGCGTGCTTGGGCTGGCATCGGGCATGCTGGTCGGCTTTTCGCTGGGCCTGGTCGGCGGCGGCGGGTCGATCCTTGCCGTGCCGCTGATGGTCTATGTGGTCGGGGTGCCCCAGCCGCATGTCGCGATCGGCACCTCGGCGATCGCGGTCGCCGCCAACGCCGCGATCAACCTGTCCAACCACGCCCGCGGCGGCACCGTGATGTGGTCCTGCGCGCTGGTGTTCGCGCTGTCGGGCATGTTCGGCGCCTTCGGCGGCTCGATCCTCGGCAAGATGCTGGACGGGCAGAAGCTGCTGGCGCTGTTCTCGGTGGTGATGCTTGTCATCGCGGGCCTGATGCTGAAGACCCGCGCGCGGGTCGGGCTGACCGACGTCAAGATCTCGATGTCCAACATGCCCGCGATCATCGGTCTCGGCCTTGCCACCGGAACCATGTCCGGCTTCTTCGGCATCGGCGGCGGCTTCCTGATCGTGCCGGCCCTGATGCTGGCGACCGGGATGCCGATCATGAACGCGGTCAGTTCCTCGCTGGTGGCCGTCACCGCCTTCGGCGTGACCACGGCCCTGAGCTATGCGTGGTCCGGGCTGGTGTCATGGGGCCTGGCCGGGCTATTCGTCGCCGGCGGCATCGCGGGCGGCCTCCTGGGTACGAGGAGCGCCCGGCACCTGTCGGAACGCCGCGGCGCGCTCAATATCGTGTTCGCGGCTGTGATTATCGTCGTGGCGGTCTATATGCTGCTGCGTAACATCAATGTGTCCTGAACGTAGAAGGGCGAGGAGCCCTTCCGGAAGCCAGCTATGAACCATCTGACGAAATCACCCCTCGACAATGCCGGCGCCACCCGCCGGGACGCGCTCGGCCTTATCGGTGCCGGGATCGCGCTCCTGGCCGCGAGCGGCGCGCGCGCCGAGGACGACAAGGTCCTGACCGAGGAGCAGGTGCTGCGCGATCCGGATATTCCGGTGATCGGCAATCCCAAGGGCGACATCACGATCGTCGAATGGTTCGACTACAACTGCCCGTATTGCCGCAAGCTCGCGCCGGAACTCCGCCAGGTGGTGCAGGACGACGGCAAGGTCCGCCTGGTGCTGAAGGATTGGCCGATCCTCGGGCCGGTCTCCAAGGTCGCGGCGCGGATGGCGCTGGCGGCGAAGTACCAGGGCAAGTTCGACACTGCGCATGAGGCGATGATTTCGGTCAATTCGCGCATCACCGAGCCGCGCATCGCCGAGTTGCTCTCGGGCGCCGGCCTCGACATGGACAAGCTGAAGAAGGATCTCGACGCCAACGCCAAGGCGATCGACGCGATCCTCGCGCGCAACGACGAGCAGGCGCAGGCGTTCGGCTTCAACGGCACGCCGTCATTCATCGTCGGCAAGTATCGCGTGCCGGGCGTGCTCAGCATGGATCAGTTCGAGCAGGTGATCGCCGACGCCCGCAAGGCCAATATGGGCCGCAAGACCGAGCAGAATTAGCGCGCGCCAAAGCGAGATTGATTGAATCAGTGCGAGCCAAGGTCGCGGTCTACCTCTCCCGCTTGCGGGGGAGGTCGGCGCGAAGCGCCGGGTGGGGGTCTCTCAACACGGAGAGTATCTCGGTTGCGGAGACACCCCCACCCCAGCCCTCGCCCGCAAGCGGGAGAGGGAGCGCACCGAGTTCGCGGTTGCAGCCGAATCCAATCTCAGCGCATTTTAGCCCGCACTTGCGCGGAACCCTTGCGCTTGGCGTAGGCGCGCCGGGCGCGCTCGCGATTGCCGCACACTTCGCTCGAGCACCATCTGCGGGTGCGGTTCGGGCTCTCGTCGACAAAGAACCAGCCGCAGCCGTCGGCCTCGCAGCATCCGATCCGCCTGGCGTCGTCGGACGCCAGCAGCGCCGTCAGCGACCAAAGCACCGGCCATAACGGCTCGCTGACGTCGGTCCCCGCGAAGGCGTGACGATATGCTCGATCCTGCCGCACGAGGTCGGGTTGCCGCGGCGCCGCCGAGAGCATCTGATTGACGAGGCGAAGGTCAGCACCGCGGCCGCCGCGCAGCGCGTCCGAAATGGTCCAGATGTCGCGGCGCAAATCATATGCCTTCTGCATCGCAGCCGCGGCCTCGCTGCCTGCCGAATGCGCCTTCAGCTTCCTGGTCGCGGCAAGCGGCAGGGTCCCGCGGCGTTCGCTCCAGGACAACAGCGCCGCATAATCCGGGATCAGCTCCTGCGGATCGTTTGAGGTGCGCCAGTCCAGCGTGTTCGCGAAGTCAAGGCAGACCCGTCCGCCGAAGAACTGTGTCGCTGCCCGCACGGGATCTCTTGACATCACGGCCTCTCACCAAGTCTAATCTAATGGTCATGACCATTACAAGTGCCTCGCCACCAGCCTCGACGATGACTGCCGCAGGTGTCAGGCGCGGCCTGGTCGCGGCGTTGCCCTTCCTGCTCAGCAATGGCGCCGCCGGCCTCGTGATGGGACTGACCTACAAGGGACTTGGGCTTGGGGCAGAGCACGCCATTCTGTTCAGCCTGCTGGTCTACTCCGCCACGGCGCAAGCGATCACGCTGAGCATGTGGGCTCATCCGCTGCCGGTCGTCGCCATGGTCGTAGCCTGCATTGCCACGAATTCGCGATACTTACTGATGGGCGCTCATCTGCGCCAGCTGTTTGGCGGATTGGCACCCCGGAAGATGCTGCCCACGCTGTTCCTGCTGGCGGATGCATCGTGGCTGATGACGAGTTCGGACGCCGACCGCAACGGACCTGACGCAGGCTATCTGCTGGGATCGAGCATCCCGATGGCGATCGGCTGGGTCGGCGGCACCGCGCTCGCCTATGCCGCCCCGCTCGCGGCGAACGAACCGCTCAGGCTTGCCGCTACGTTGCTGCCGACGATGTTCATCGCGACCCTGCTGCCCAGCCAATGGAAGAATGTGAGATCGCTCTGGCCGTGGCTGACCTCGGCCGTCGCGGCACTTCTCGTGGCCCGCTTCGTGGATCCCAGCTGGTCGATGCTGATCGGAGGCGGATGCGGCACGCTCGTGAGCATGATGGAGCGGACCGATGGATGACCTGCACGTGCTCGGCGTCATCTGCATCCTCGGCGTCACCTGCTATGCGATGCGCGCCGGCGGATACGTCCTCGCCGCATCGATGCGCGACGACGGCATCGCCGCGCGATTCCTGCAGCTCGCGCCCGGCAACCTGTTCATTGCATTCATTGTCGGCGGTTGCCTGTCAGGCGGGCTGGCAGGCTTGGTCGGGACCATGGTCGCGCTCGTGACCATGGCGATCACGGCGAGGGAATGGGCCGCGTTGGGAGCCGGATTCGGCGCGGCCTTGGCGGCGTCTGCGATCGGGCTGTGACGTCGGCCGTTACTTCGACGCGATCTTGTCCCACTGCTCGCGGGTGCGCGTCTTCAGCAGGTTCCAGTCATGCGCCGCGACGTCCCAATTGACGATTGTGCGCGCATCCTGCGCGACTTCGCCATTGGCCGCGCCCGATGTTCGCACCGAGTCATAGACATAGACGCCGCAAATCAGCAGCAGCGCGCCTAAAATCATGCCAAAAAACGTCCGCATCGCTTAATCCCTCCGGTGTCGAAGGGATAACGTCGCGGGGTTCGCTGTGGTTCCGGCGGCCGATCAACTGCGCGCGAACACGCGCATGACATAATCGATGAACACGCGCACGCGCGGTGAAAGCTGGCGGTTGCGCGGATAGAGCAGGTTGACCGGCACCATTGGTGGCGGGCATTGCTGCAGCACTGCGATGAGCGTGCCGTTGGCGAGATCGGCCTCTGCGTGGAAGCGCGGCACCTGCACGAGGCCGAGGCCGAGCCTGGCGCTCGCGAGATAGCTCTCGGGCCCCGTCACCGACATCGGCGCGGGCAGCGGAAACTGCTTCACGGCGCCGTCGATCACGAACTCCATCGGCCGCAAGCGTCCCGTGGTCAACGAGCGGATGCCGATCATGCGATGGCCGTCGAGCGCGAACGGGTCGGTCGGCACACTGAAGCGCGCGAAATAGTCAGGCGTAGCGCAGGTCAACCGCTCCAGCATCGTCACCTGCCGCGCGATCATGTCGCTGTCGGGCAATCGGCCGAAGCGCAGCACGCAGTCGACGCCTTCGCGGATCAGATCGATGAAGCGATCGCTCTCGCTCATGTTGATCTCGATGTCGGGATACTCGGCGAGGAAGCCCGGCAGGTTCGGCAGCAGGAAATGCCGCGCCAAGGTGCCTTGCACTTCGAGCCGGAGCAGTCCCTTCGGCCGCGCGCCGCCGAACGCGCCCTCGGCGTCTTCGAGGTCCGAAATCAGCGACAGGCAGCGGCGGTAGTGCGCCTCGCCATCGAGCGTCGGACGCACCGTGCGCGTGGTGCGCTCGAGCAGCCGCACGCCGAGCCGCGCCTCCAGCCCCTTCACCGCGTCCGTGACCGTCGAGCGCGGCAGGCCAAGATCGTCGGCGGCCAGCGAAAAACTGCGCCGCTCGACCACCCGGGTGAACACGCGCATCGCGTCGAAGCGGTCCATCTATTGTCCGAAAATTACGAATAGTGATGGCAAAAGATGCCTGATTATCCGCTCAATGCCAAGGCGTAGCGTCCTCCCATCGAACGCGGCCGTAGCCGCGCAACCCGATGGAGACTGAAAATGACCAACCAAACCAACAAGGTAGCTCTGATTACCGGCGCCTCGCGCGGGATCGGCGCGGCGGTCGCCGCGCGCCTCGCCAGGGACGGCTTCACCGTCGTCATCAACTATTCCGGCGATGCCAGGCCCGCCCAGGCGGTCGCCGGCCGGATCGAGGCCGCCGGTGGCCGGGCGCTGACCGCGAAGGCCGACGTCAGCGATTCCAGCGCGGTGCGCGGCATGTTCGACGCGGCGGAAGCGGCGTTCGGCGGCGTCGACGTGCTGGTCAACAATGCCGGCATCATGAAGCTCGGCAAGATCGCCGATAGCGACGATGCAAGCTTCGACCAGCAAGTCGCGGTCAATCTGAAGGGCAGCTTCAACACCATGCGCGAGGCGGCGCGCCGGCTGCGCAACGGCGGACGCATCGTCAACTTCTCGACCAGCGTCGTCGGCACCAAGCTCGAGACCTACGGCGTCTATGTCGCGACCAAGGCGGCGATTGAATCCCTCACCGCAATCCTGTCGAAGGAATTGCGCGGCCGCGACATCACCGTGAACGCCGTGGCGCCCGGCCCGACCGCGACCGATCTGTTCCTCAACGGCAAGTCGGATGAGCTGATCGACCGCTTCGCCAAGATGGTGCCGCTGGAGCGGCTCGGCACGCCCGACGACATCGCGAATGCCGTGTCGTTCCTCGCCAGTCCCGACGGCTCCTGGATCAACGGCCAGACCCTGCGCGCCAATGGCGGCCTGGTCTGACGCTCTCACGCCTTCAAGCCAACTCCCGTTCAATCCGTCATCACAAGGACATTTGTCATGAAACAGGTCATCGTCATCACCGGCGCCTCGAGCGGCTTCGGCCGCCTCACCGCCAACGCGCTCGCCAGGGCGGGCCACACCGTCTACGCCTCGATGCGCCACACCACTGGCCGCAACGCCGCCGCGGTCGCGGATGCGATCGTCAGGGTGCTCGACACGCCGTTCGGCAAGCGGCCGTTCCGCGTCCACATCGATCCGACCCAGGACGGTGCCGAGGTCGCCTTCGGCGTGATCGACCGCGTCCGCAACGAGATGCTGCGCCGGGTCGGCTTTTCAGACCTGCTCAAGCCGCGGGTGAACACGTAACGAGGTAGATTCTATCCACGTCATTGCGAGCGAAGTGAAGCAATCCATCGCGCCGCAGGTGGAGACATGGATTGCTTCGTCGCTTCGCTCCTCGCAATGACGGGGATAGAGCCGTGTAACTCGGTGCCAACCGACGATGCTCTAAACGCCGTCGGCTCGCTCGCCGTTCAGCCACTGAAAAATCTCCGCATTGATCTCGCGCGGATAGGTGTGGCTGAGATCGTCTACCTCGCGATAGGTCACCTTGGCGCCGGCGGCCGATAGCAGGCCCTGGGTCTGCCGCGCGGTCTGCACCGGGAACATCCAGTCGAGCCGGCCGTGGGTGATGAAGATCGGTAAGCCCCGCAGCCGCTCCGCATCGGCCATCTCGGCCATCAGCGGATGGAAGGTCGCCGCGACCGGCGCCAGATGCGTGAAGCGCGAGGCGCCGTCGAGCCCGGTCACATAGCTGAACGTGCCGCCGTCGCTCATGCCGGTCAGCAGCATCCGCGTCGCGTCGATATTCCAACGCGCGCACACCTGGTCGATAATGCGGTTGAGGTTCGGCGTGTCGGTGTCGTCGCCCATCAGCGCCCAGGTCTGGCCGGTCGCGGTCGGCGCCACCAGGATGGCGCCGCGGCTGCGCGCATCGCGAAGCCAGCTCCACAGGAAGCCGCGGCCATTGCCGCTGCCGCCATGCAGCGCCATCACCAGCGGCCAGGCGCGATCCGGCGTGTAGTATTCCGGCACATACATCGAGAAGCCGCCGCGGCTGCCCGGTTCGTTGCGCTCATGGAAGATGCCGGTGTCGTCATTCGGCGTCGCCGCGAGTTTTGCCTGCAGACCGGCATCCTCGCGCAAGTCGGGCGCGATGAAGAAGCCGCTGACCGGCGGCAGTTCGGTCAAGGGATAGAGCGCTTCCTGCGCGCGCGGCAGATAGCGCAGCGCGCGGAATACGCTGACGAGGTCGCCCTCACCGTTCTGCACCGCGCGCAGCCCCGCATAGCCGGCGAGCGCCGGTTCGATCGCAGCGTCAAGTGCAGTCTTGATGTGCGCGAATTTCTCCGGCCAATCGGCCAGCCGCGGCCGCACCGCCTGCAGTGCCTCCTCGGGCTCGCCTGCGATCTGCATCACGCGATCGAAGTCCGGCGGATTCAGGTTGCGCGCGACAAAGGACAGCGATTCCAGCGTCTGCAGCAGCGGCGGCAGCACGGCCACGATATCGTCAACCACGGCCTCGCTCATCGTTACTGTCCTTTGGTTGCTAGACCTTCAAGAGGAGAATTTGAATCGTAGCCGCAGTGGGGCTGGGCTCCCTCTCCCGCTTGCGGGGGAGGGCCGGGGTGGGGGTGTTGCCACGGGCGAGAACCTTCGAGCGGAGAGAGCCCCCCACCCGCATTGCATCTGCGATGCAATGCGACCTCCCCCGCAAGCGGGAGAGGTGAAGGGAGAGGCATCGATCCGAGAATCATCAGTGCAGCCGCGGTGCCTTCAGCAGCTTCATCCGGTCGATCGAGGTCAGCGTGACGTCGAAGGTGACGCCTTCGTGATAGATCGTCAGCGGCACGTCGACGCCGGCCGCGCCGAGCGACCAGAGCTTGCGATAGAAGCCGGTCTGGCTCGTCACCTTGTCGCCGTCGACCGCCAGGATCACGTCGCCGGTCTTCAGCTCGGCGCGCGCCGCCGGTCCCTTGCTGGCAACGCCGACCACCACGAGGCGGTTGTCGATCTCGGTCGTGTACATGCCGAGCCACGGCCGCGCCGGCTTGTCGACACGGCCGAACCTGCGCAGGTCGCTCAGCACCGGGTTGAGCAGGTCGATCGGCACGATCATGTTGACGTGCTCGGCGCGGCTCGAGCGTTCGCGCTCGAGCTGCAGCGAGCCGATGCCGATCAGCTCGCCGGCGTTGTTGATCAGTCCGGTACCGCCCCAGTTCGGATGCGACGGATAGGTGAAGATCGCCTCGTCGAGCAGGTATTCCCAATAACCCGCGAATTCCTGTTTCGCCGCGATCTGGCTTGCGACCGAGCGCGTGCGGCCGCCGGCACCACCGAGCACGACATTGTCGCCGACCTGTGTTGCCGCCGACGAGCCGATCCGCAGCGGATCGATGTCGAGCTTGCCCAGCGCCTGCACCAGGCCGAAGCCGGATTCGAAATCGAAGCCGAGCGCGTGACCCTCGACCGCGCGGCCGTCGCCGAGATGCAGCCACACCGTGGCGGCTTCGGTGATCAGATAGCCGATCGTCAGCACCAGCCCGTCGTCGATCAGCACGCCGTTGCCCGCGCGTTCGGTGCCTAGCGTCTCGGCGCTGAAAGCATCAGGCGGAATGATCGAATGCAGCCCAACCACGCTCATCAGCGCCCGATCGAGGTCATAGCGATAATCTTCGGGGCGGGGCTGAAAGGCCGCCGGCACTTTCGGTTCGGTCGTGGAAGTCATCTGGGATCTCCTGGCGTGCAGGGCGCGCTGGAACCTCAAGGTAGTCCGAGGTTCTGCCGGCAGGGAAGATGGAATGATATACCCTGCGCGGCGGCCTGCACAGCTCATCTGGCGTGCAGACCTGCCCCTTGCAAGTCGAATTGAACCTATTCGCTTCTAAAGCGCGATGAGATCTCTCATCGCGCCTTAGTTTCTTGTTCGGGCATGATCTCCGCGCAAACCCGTTCCGGGTTTGTCGCGAGGGAAAACCGCTTCGTACTTTTCCGGATCATGCCTTCGCGCGAGCCGGCATGATGCGGAAGGCGCGGTTGTCCTTGATCCACGCGGCGCGCTCATCGCGCAGCATGGTGCGGCGGACCTTTCCGGAATCATCGCGCGGCGCGGTACCGACGCGCTCAAAACTTTCCGGATGCTTGTAGCGGCTGAGCCGGTCTTTGAGGAAGTCGCCCATGCCGTCGGCGATCTTCTGCGCATCGGCATCGTCGGCGAGCTCGAGGATCGCATGCACGCGCTGGCCGAATTCCGGATCGGGCAATCCGACCACGACGCAGGAGCGCACATCGGGATGTTCGCTGACCGCGGCCTCGACCTCGGCCGGATAGATGTTGGCGCCGCCGCGCAGCACCATGTCGGCGAGCCGGTCGCCGAGATAGAGATAGCCCTCTTCATCCAGACGTCCGATATCGCCGAGCGATTCCCAACCGTCCGGCCGCCGCTTCGGTGTTGCGCCGAGATAATGATAGGTGGAGCCGACGCCGTCATTGGGCAGGAAATAGATCTCGCCGGTCTCGCCGGGCGCGACGTCGTTGCCGTCCTCGCCGATGATACGCAAGCGCGCGGTCTCGCCGATCTTGCCGACCGAGCCCTTATGCGCCATCCATTCGACGCCCGAGATCACGCAGGCGCCTTGCCGCTCGGTGCCGCCATAGAGCTCCCAGACCCGCTCCGGGCCGAGCCATTCGATCCACTTCTCCTTCAGCCAGGGCGGCATCGGCGCCGCCATGTGAAACACGATCTGCAGGCTGGAGACGTCGTAGCGGTTGCGCACCTCCTCGGGCAGCGCCCAGATCCGGTGCATCATCGTCGGCACGAAGTTGACCCATTGCACACGTTCGCGCTCGATCAGCCGCAGCGTCTCCTCGGCGTCGAACTTCACCATGCCGGTCAGCTTGCCGCCGCCGAACAGCGCGGAGTGCGACAGGATGAACGGCGCGTTGTGATAGAGCGGGCCCGGGTTGAGCAGCGAGGCCTGATGCGGAATCCCGAGCATCAGCGGCGTCGTGGTTTCGATCACGGCGGGGTTGTGATCGAGGATCACCTTCGGCCGTCCGGTCGAGCCGCCGCTCGTCATCGCCTTCCAGTAGCGCGCAACCGGCGCATCGAGCGGCTCGCCGGAAAATCCCTCCGGCACGAAATTCACCGGCAGTGAATTGGGCGCGTTCCAGTCGGCCTCGCCGCCGACCACCAGCGACGGCTTCAGGATCTCGAGCACCGCGGCGGCCTCGCCGCGCGGCAGCCGCCATGACAGCGAGGTCGGCGTCGCGCCGCACTTCCACACTGCGAACGTGGTCTCGAAGAACGCGTTGCTGTTGGGCAGCCCGATCGCGACGAAGTCGCCGGGCTTGACGCCCTTGGCGGCAAAGGCCCGCGCCCGCGCGTTGGCGCGGCGCTCGAGCTCATGCCAGGTCAGCGTATCCGCGCCGTGGCTGACGGCGATCGCATCCGTGGGCTTGCGTTCGGCATACCAGCGCGGCACGTCGGCGAGGGGGATCAGCATGGGTCGTTTCCGTCGGAAATGGCGGCTTAAAGCGCTCTTGTTGCAGGAATGTGGCCGAAGCCACGGCCGCCACTTCACCAACAGTGCGGTCGCAGTGTCAAGGTCCGGAACGCCAACGCGGCCGGTATCCCGCTGAGGGAATTGCAGAATCCCCGTTTGCTAAAAGCCGGGTCAAGATTCCGGTAAAGTTCAAGCGATCGCGCTAAGCCGGACTTTACGGGGGGGACGGCATTGTGGCCGCTGCGGTTATGTGCCGGGCGCGTCGATCGACCTGCGCGGTCTTGCAAGTTTTCAATGACCAATGTCTTCAAGGACGACGACGATGGCGAGCAATGGAGCACGGATCAAGGTCAGTCGCGAGCCGCGGCGCCAGCTCAACAACCGTGCGGCGTGGATCACGGTTGACGACGGCGTGACCGAGAACGCCTGCGCCGTGGTCGACATCTCGCCCGGCGGCGCCAAGATCACCACCGAGGTCGAGTTCGAGGTGAAGGACCGCCTTGCGCTGACGCTGCTCGCCGACCACGCCAAGCGCTACCCCTGCGAGGTGGTCTGGCGCCGCGGCAAGACCTACGGACTCAAGTTCGTGACGGCGGAGGCGGAGCCGGACGAACCGGCCGCGGAGCCGGTCGGCGCGGCGTAGCGCGTTTGCTGACGCGAGCGTGCCTTGCTCCGGGCATCGTCGCTGCGCCGACGTTCGCGATCAGCCGCGATGACGCAGCGCATCGACCAGCAGCGCGAACGCCGGAGCGGATTGCCGGCGGCTCGGATAATAGAGGTGATAGCCGGGAAACGGCGCGCACCAGTCGTCGAGCACCTGGATCAATTGTCCCTTGGCGAGCTGCGCGCGCACCTGATCCTCGGCGACATAGGCGAGCCCCAGACCGGCCAACGCCGCCTTGATCCGCAACGTGGCGCTATTGAACACCAATTGTCCGTCCACGCGGACCTTGAGCGGGCGGCCACGCCTCTCGAACTCCCAGGCATAGATGCCACCATGCGTCGGCAAGCGGATGTTGATGCAGGCATGCTGCGTCAGGTCCTGTGGCCGTTTCGGGCGCTCGCGTCGTTTGAAGTAGGACGGCGCGCCGACCACGACCATGCGGAAATCCGGACCGATCCGCACCGCGATCATGTCCTTCGCAAGCTGTTCGCCAAGGCGGACGCCGGCATCAAAGCGCTCCGCGACAATGTTCGCGAGCCCGTTGTCGACGGTGATCTCCACCTTGATGTCGGGATAGCGCGGCAGGAACTCGGCCAGCGCCGGCCACAGGATCGTCTCGGCGGCGTGCTCGCCGGCGTTGATGCGGATGGTGCCGGCGGGCTTCTCACGCAACGCGCTCAGCGCTGATAGCTCGGCCTCGATCTCCTCGAAGCGCGGACCGATGCCATGCAGCAGCCGTTCGCCGGCTTCGGTCGGCGCGACGCTGCGCGTGGTGCGGGTCAAGAGCCGCACGCCGAGCCGTTCCTCCAGCGCGCGCATGGTGTGGCTGAGCGCCGATTGCGATACACCGAGCCGCGCCGCGGCGCGGGTGAAGCTGCGCTCGCGCGCGACGGCGAGGAAGGCGATCAGGTCATTGACGTCAGGTCGCGGCATTCATGAATCCTGTTCATAAGTCCATCCCGATTTCTACGTCTAATGGCATGGCGGTGCACTCCCTAAATCCCGCAGCGACGAAATCCAGCCATCATCGATGCGGAGAGACATCATGCAGAAACGCAAACTCGGTCACAGCAATCTCGAAGTCTCGGCGATCGGCCTCGGCTGTATGGGCTTGAGCTTCGCCTACGGTCCGGCGGTGGAGAAGACCGCGGGCATTGCCATGCTCCGCGCCGCCGTCGAGCGCGGCGTTACTTTCTTCGACACCGCCGAGGTTTACGGCCCCTTCGTCAACGAGGAACTGGTCGGCGAGGCGCTGGCGCCGGTCCGGAGCGAGGTCGTGATCGCCACCAAATTCGGCTTCGATATCGGCACCATGGCCGAGCGGCACCGCGCCTTGAACAGCCGGCCCGAGCACATCAGGGCGGTCGCGGACGCCTCGCTGAAACGGCTGAACGTCGATGTGATCGACCTGTTCTATCAGCACCGGGTCGATCCCGCGGTGCCGATCGAGGATGTCGCCGGCACCGTGAAGGACCTGATTGCCGCCGGCAAGGTCCGTCATTTCGGCCTCTCCGAGGCCGGTGTCGGAACCATCCGCCGCGCCCACGCGGTGCAGAAGGTCACGGCATTGCAGAGCGAATATTCGTTGTGGGAACGCGGGGTGGAGGCGGAGATCCTGCCGGTGCTGGAAGAGCTCGGCATCGGCTTCGTGCCGTACAGCCCGCTCGGCCGCGGCTTCCTCACCGGCGCAATCAATGCGTCCACGACGTTCACGAGCGACGACTTCCGCAACCTCGTGCCGCGCTTCACGCCGGAGGCCCGCCGCGCCAATCAGGCGCTGGTCGATCAACTCGGCCGGATCGCGGCCGGCAAGGGCGCGACGGTGGCCCAGATCGCGCTGGCCTGGCTGCTCGCGCAAAAGCCGTGGATCGTGCCGATCCCCGGTACCACGAAGCTCAACCGGCTCGAGGAAAACATCGGCGCCGCGCGCATCGAACTGAGCTCCGCCGATCTCGCTGACATCGGCAAGGCCGTCGCCGCGGTCGAGGTGCAGGGCGCGCGCTATCCGGAGCAATTGCTCGGGCTGGTCGGGCGCTGAGCGCAGCGGTCAATACGCGACGCGCGCGCCTGTGTCCCCAGCTACACCTGTCATCGCCCGGCTCGACCGGGCGATCCAGTACGCCGCGGCCTCTCGGCTCCAGCACTGACGTCTCTGGAATACTAGATCACCCGCTTTCGCGGGTGATGACACCGTATGTGGAGCGAGCGGTTGACCACCGCCTTACTTCTCCGTCAGCTTCAGCTCGATGCGGCGGTTGCGCTTGTAGGCGTCTTCGGTTTGCGCGGTGTCGAGCGGCTGGAATTCGGCGAAGCCGGCGGCGACCAGGCGCTGCGCCGGCACGCCGAGCGAGATCAGATATTGCACCACCGAGATCGCGCGCGCCGAGGACAATTCCCAGTTCGACTTGAACAGCGGACTGTTGGTGATCGGCCGCACGTCGGTGTGGCCGTCGACCCGCAACACCCAGGCGATCTCGGGTGGAATCTGCTTGTCGAGGTCGATCAGCGCGTTCGCCACGGTATCGAGCTCGGTCTTGCCTTCCGGCAGCAAGGTGGCCTGGCCGGTGTCGAAGAACACTTCGGACTGGAACACGAAGCGGTCGCCGACGATGCGGATATCGGGGCGGTTGCCGAGGATCGCACGCAGCCGGCCGAAGAATTCCGAGCGATATTTCGACAATTCCTGCACCCGCTGCGCCAGCGCGACGTTGAGCCGCTGGCCGAGATCGGCGATCCGGTTCTGCGATTCCTTGTCGCGCTTCTCGGAGGCGTCGAGCGCCTCCTCGAGCGCGGCGAGCTGGCGGCGCAGCGCGCTGATCTGCTGGTTCAGCACCTCGATCTGCGCCAGCGCGCGCGACGACACGCTCTTTTCGGACTCCAGCGCCTTGTTGAGCTCGTTGGCGCGGCCCTGCGCGTCGTTGCCGGAATTGGCGAGCCCTTCATACAGCCCCTTCATGCGGTCGCGCTCGCCCTCGGCAGAGGCGAGGCCGGCGCGGAGCTGCGACACCTGGTCGTCGAGCGTCAGCTTGGAGAGCTTCTCCAGCGACAACAGCTCGTTGAGCTGGGCGATCTTGGCGGTGAGCTGCTCCAGCGCCTTGTCCTTGCCTGTGACTTCCTGCGACAGGAAGAACTGCACGACGAGGAACACCGAAAGCAGGAACACGATCGACAGCACCAGCGTCGACAGCGCGTCGACAAAGCCGGGCCAGTAGTTGAAGCCGGATTCGCTGCGGCGCGAGCGGGCGAGGGCCATCAAACAATCTCCTCTCTCGTGTCCCGGACGCGGTGCGACGTGCAACGCCGCTCCGCAGAGGCGGGACCCAAATCCTCCAGGCCCCTCTCAGCTCTTCTCGGGCTGGCGCGCGAGGCGTTCGAGCAGCCGCTTGATCTCGCGGTTCTGCTCGCCCTGGCCGTCGGCCCATTCGCGGATCATCTGTTGCTCGGTGCGCATGTGCGCAACCAGCCCCTGGATCGCCTCGGCAAGATTGGCCATCGCCGCCGTGGTGTTGCGGCCGCTGCCGGCGGCGCCGCCTTCCTCGAAGGTGGCACGCAGCCGGTCGATCGCGCCCTGCAAATCGGCACCGCCGGCACCGACGCCGTCGCCGGAAATGCCGCGCACGGTGGTGGCGAGCCAGTCCTCGAGGTCGGTGTAGAAGCGGTTCTGGGCCTGGCTCGATTGCAGATCGAGGAAGCCGAGGATCAGCGAGCCGGCGAGGCCGAACAGCGACGACGAGAACGAGATGCCCATGCCGCCGAGCGGGGCGGCAAGGCCCTCCTTCAGCGTGTCGAACAGCGCGCCGGCGTCGCCGCCGACCTTGAGCCCGTCGATCACCTTGCCGACCGAGCCGACCGTCTCGATCAGGCCCCAGAAGGTGCCGAGCAGGCCGAGGAACACCAGAAGGCCGGTCATGTAGCGCGAGATGTCGCGGGCTTCATCGAGGCGGGTTGCGATCGAATCGAGCAGATGCCGCATGGTCTGCTGCGAGATCGACATCCGCCCCGTACGCTCGCCGCCGAGAATGGCGGCCATCGGCGCAAGCAGCGTCGGGCGGCGCTCGATCGCAAGGCCGGGATCGGCGATGCGGAAATTATTGACCCAGGCAACCTCTGGATAGAGCCGGATCACCTGCCGGAACGCCAGGATGATGCCGATCAGAAGCACCGCGCCGATCAGGGCGTTCAGCCCGGGATTGGCGAAGAAGGCGGTGACGATCTGCTTGTACAGCACGACCCCGACCAGGCCGCAGAGCACCAGGAAGACCAGCATCCGCACCAGGAAGATCCTGGGCGAGGACAGCTTGCTCAGTTCGATCTCCATCTCGGATCGGGAAGGGGGCATTGCCGGGTCATCCGTTCGCGAAGGCCGCATCTGTCAGCAATATGGCACAGCGGCTGAGTGAGGAAAGCCGAATCCAAAGGCGGATGGCAGAACCTGGGGTTGATACGGAGTGGACTGTTGCCGCTTTGCGCAGCTTTCCGGGGAGTGGGCGCATCAGCGTGTACAGACGGCGCCAATCCCACGCGCGGATCGCGAGACGCACGCGGGTTGCACCGCTTGGTGGGGTGCGCGGCGGTAGGTGATTCGCGCGCCGCGCATTACGAGTTTGCAATCTGTGGCATTCCTGCGCAGGCAAAATGGCGCGTTCCCGCGCACGCAGTCCTTAACGCATTCCCACAGCCTGCGATGGAACCCGCTCACAATGCGGTGACAAGATAAAACATGCCGCGAAATCAGGGTGATAGCGTTCTGTGACAATGAGCCGCCCGAGAAACGCATTGCGTCGCAGCAAGCAGATTTTATTTTCACCGCAGCAACGCGAGCGCTGTCGCCGTGACACCGCCGTTCGTTTGCCCAAACCTTTCAGGGGCGATCATCTCAATGTCTGGACTTCGCGCGCAATCGGCATGCATTGCTCTGATGCTGGCCGTGACGGCGCCACTGCTTGCCGGCTGCGACGAACCGAATTCGGCAACCGCCGCCGTGCAAGCACCCGAGCCGGACGTCAGCGTGGTCACCGTGAAGCCGCAGGCGCGCGCGATGGTGCGCGAGCTGCCGGGCCGCATCGCCCCGACCCGTGTTTCCGAGGTGCGCCCGCGCGTCTCGGGCATCGTCGTCAACCGCATGTTCCATCAGGGCAGCGAGGTGAAGGTCGGCGATCCCCTGTATCAGATTGATCCGCGCCCGTTCGAAGTCGAATTGCAGTCGACCGAGGCGGCGCTGGCGCGCGCCAAGGCCGTGCTCGAGCAGACCGCGCTGCAGGCCCGCCGTATCGCGACGCTCACCCAACAGCGCGCGACCTCCGAGGCCGAAAACGAGAAGGCGATCGCCAACCTGAAGCAGGCCGAAGCCGACGTGCAGGGCCGTGAGGCCGACGTCGCGCGTGCGAAGCTCAACCTGGACTATGCAACGATCCGTGCGCCGATCGACGGCACCATCGGTGCTGCGGTCATCAGCGAAGGCGCGCTCGTCGTGCAGAACGACGCCGCGAGCCTTGCGACCATCCAGCAGCTCGATCCGATCTACGCCGACTTCCAGCAGTCGGTGACCGAGATGAACCAGCTCCGCCGCGCCTTCGAGAGCGGCGACCTCGAGCGCATCGCGCCTGATGCGATGAAGGTCCGCCTCGTGCTCGACGACGGCTCGATCTATCCGGTGCCGGGCAAGCTGTTGTTCTCCGACGCCAAGGTCGATGCCTATACCGGGCAGGTCACCCTGCGCGGCGAATTCCCCAACCCGCATCGCATCCTGCTGCCGGGCATGTATGTCCGCGTGCTGATCGAGCAGGGCATCGACAGCGATGCGATCGCGGTGCCGCAGCAGGCGATCCAGCGCAATGGCGGCGGCGGCAGCGAGGTGTTCGTCGTCAAGGACGACAATCACGTCGCGGTGCAGCCGGTGCGCACCGGCTCGCTGCAGGGCGGTTCCTGGTTCGTGAGCGAAGGCCTCAAGGCCGGCGACAAGGTCGTCGTCGAGGGGTTCCAGAAATTCGCCGCCGGCGACAAGGTGCGGCCGCTGGCCTGGCGTGAGATCGACGCTGCTTCGGCAACGGATTCGCAGCAGACCGCGCACGCGGTGCGGTGATCCGACATGCCCGGCTTCTTCATCGGCAGGCCGATCTTCGCCTGGGTCGTCGCGCTGTTCATCTGTCTGATCGGCGCGATCTCGATCCCGCTGCTCGCGGTCGCGCAGTACCCGATCATCGCGCCGCCCTCGATCTCGATCTCGACGAGCTATCCCGGCGCGTCGCCGGAGAACCTGTACAACAGCGTGACGCGGCTGATCGAGGAGGAGCTCAACGGCGCCGCCAACATCCTGAACTTCGAATCCACCTCCGACTCGCTCGGCCAGGTCGAGATCATCGCCAACTTCAAGCCGGGCACTGACACCAGCCAGGCTTCGGTCGAGGTGCAGAACCGCCTCAAGCGCGTCGAGGCGCGGCTGCCGCGCGCCGTGATCCAGCAGGGCATCCTGGTCGAGGAAGCCTCGTCTGCGGTGCTGCAGATCATCACGCTGAACTCGACCGACGGCTCGCTGGATGAAGTGGGCCTCGGCGACTTCATGATCCGCAACGTGCTGGGCGAGGTGCGCCGCATCCCCGGCGTCGGCCGTGCCACGCTGTATTCGACCGAGCGCAGCTTGCGCATCTGGATCGATCCGGCCAAGCTGGTGGGCTACGGCCTGTCGGCCGATGACGTCAACCGGGCGATCACGGCGCAGAACGCCCAGGTCGCCTCCGGCAGCATCGGCGCCGAGCCGAGCACCGATACGCAGAAGATTTCCGCGCAGGTGCTGGTGAAGGGCCAGCTCTCCTCGCCCGACGAGTTCGGCGCGATCATCCTGCGCGCCAATGCCGACGGCTCGACGGTCCGCCTGCGCGACGTCGCGCGGATCGAGATCGGCGGCCTCAGCTACCAGTTCAACACCCGTCTCGACGGCAAGCCGACGGCCGGCCTGTCGGTGCTGCTGTCTCCGAAGGGCAACGCGCTGGCGACCGCGAGCGCGGTCGAGGCCAAGATGAAGGAGCTGTCGCGCTTCTTCCCGGCCAACATCTCCTACGAAATCCCCTACAACATCACGCCGGTGGTGAAGGCCTCGATCGAGAAGGTCCTGATGACCCTGGTCGAGGCGGTGGTGCTGGTCTTCATCGTGATGTTCCTGTTCCTGCAGAACATCCGCTACACCATCATCCCGACCATCGTGGTGCCGGTGGCGCTGCTCGGTACCTGCGCCACCCTGATGGCCGTAGGCTACTCCATCAACATGCTGACCATGTTCGGCATGGTGCTGGCGGTCGGCATCCTGGTCGACGACGCCATTGTCGTGGTCGAGAACGTCGAGCGCATCATGGCCGAAGAGGGCCTGCCGCCGAAGGAAGCCACCCGCAAGGCGATGTCGCAGATCACCGGCGCCATCATCGGCATCACGCTGGTGCTGATGGCGGTGTTCGTGCCGATGGCGTTCTTCCCCGGCTCGGTCGGCATCATCTACCGCCAGTTCTCGGTCACCATGGTGGCGGCGATCGCGTTCTCGGCGCTGCTCGCGCTGTCGCTGACGCCGGCGCTGTGCGCGACGCTGCTCAAGCCGGTCGAGAAGGGCCACGGCCATGCCCGCAAGGGCGTGTTCGGCTGGTTCAACCGCGTGCTCGACAACGGCCGCGCCGGCTACACGCGCACCGTGCAGGCCTCGCTGAAGCGCACCGGCCGCCTGATGCTGATCTACCTCGTGCTGTTCGCAGGCGTCGCCTACGGCTTCGTGCGGCTGCCCGGCGGCTTCCTCCCGGTCGACGACCAGGGCTTCATCACGACCGACGTGCAGACGCCGTCGGAGTCGTCCTATGCGCGCACGGAAGGTGCGGTCGAGCAGGTCGAGAAGTACCTGAAGGATCGCGCCGGCATCGAGAACGTCACGTTCCTCACCGGCTTCAGCTTCCTCGGCCAGGGCATGAACACCGCACAGGCCTTCATCACGCTGAAGGACTGGTCGGAGCGCGGCCCGAAGGATTCGGCTGCCGCCATCGTCGCCGACATCAACCGCGACCTGTCGTCGATCCGCGATGCCAGGATCTCGGCGCTGCAGCCGCCTCCGATCGACAACCTCGGTAACTCCTCGGGCTTCTCCTTCCGCTTGCAGGACCGCGGCCAGAAGGGCTATGCGGCGCTGATCGCAGCAAGCGACCGACTGATCGCGGAAGCCAATGCGAGCCCGATCCTGCAGAAGGTCTATGTCGAAGGCCTGCCGCCGGCGCCGCAGGTCAATCTGATGATCGACCGCGAGAAGGCCGGCGCGTTCGGCCTCACCTTCGAGGACATCAACAACACGATTTCGACCAATCTCGGCTCGAACTACATCAACGACTTCCCGAACCGCGGGCGCATGCAGCGCGTCATCGTGCAGGCTGACAAGACCAGCCGCATGAACGCGGACGACATCCTGAATTACAACGTCAAGAACAGCCGCGGGCAATTGGTGCCGTTCTCGGCGTTCGCCACCATCGAATGGACCAAGGGCCCGACGCAGATCGCGGGCTTCAACTACTATCCGGCGGTGCGCATCTCCGGCGAGGCGAAGCCGGGCTTCACCTCGGGCGATGCGATCGCGGAGATGGAGCGGCTCGCCGACAAGCTGCCGCGCGGCTTCGGCTATGAATGGACCGGCCAGTCGCTGCAGGAGAAGCTGTCGGGCTCGCAGGCGCCGTTCCTGCTCGCGCTGTCGGTGCTGGTGGTGTTCCTGCTGCTTGCGGCGCTCTACGAGAGCTGGACCATTCCGCTCGCGGTGCTGCTCACCATCCCGCTCGGCATTCTCGGCGCCGTGGTGGCGGCGACGCTGCGCGGACTGTCGAACGACGTCTATTTCACCGTCGGCCTGATCACCATCATCGGCCTTGCCGCCAAGGACGCGATCCTGATCATCGAGTTCGCCAAGGACCTGCGGGCGCAGGGCAAGCCGCTGGTCGAGGCGACCATCGAGGCGTGCAGCCTCAGATTCCGCCCGATCCTGATGACCGGCCTTGCCTTCGTCTGCGGCGTGCTGCCGATGGCGATCGCGACCGGCGCCGGCGGCGCCAGCCAGCAGGCGCTCGGCACGTCAGTGATGGGCGGCATGATCGCCGTCGTGATCCTCGCGCTGCTCTTGGTGCCGGTGTTCTTTGTCAGCGTGCAGCGCGTGCTCGCCGGTGACCGGGAGAAGGTCGAGAAGCCGGAAGTCTACGGCCCGCCTGCGCCGGTAACGGGCGGCCACTGATGTCCGCGACCGGTGCCGATCGGATCAGCGCCTTGCTTTCGCAAACTTGCCAATCCAGATTGCAGCTCTGGATTGAACGGGGAGCGTACAGGCAACCCGAGGACTGAGAGCAAGTGATGCGGCCGACCGACATTGCGATCTCGAATTATCGCTCGATTCGGCGGCTCTTCATGCCCATTCAACCGCTATCCGTCTTCATCGGCGAGAACGGCGTCGGCAAATCCAATCTCTACAAGTCCCTGTCGCTGTTGCGCGACGCGGCAACCGGCCGGATCACGCGCACGATCGCCGACGAAGGCGGATTGAACTCGGTCTGCTGGTCCGGGCTTCGCAAGCGGGGCGAGGATGGGCGGCTGCGGCTGGCGGCCAGATTCGAGCACGTCAATTACTCGATCGAGCTCGGGCATCCAGGCCCGGTCGAGGCGGCGTTTCCCGGCGAGCCGATGATCAAGTCCGAACGCATCGAGGCGATCCACGGCAAACGAAAAGTCCTGATGATGGAGCGGACCAATTCGCATGTCAGCGTCCGCGGCGAGAGCGGTGCCTGGAGCGAGCACAGGGATGCGGTGCTGCCGTCGGAAACCGCGCTCGCCGATTTCCTCGACGGCCAGACATGTCCCGAAGTCGGCCTGATCAGGAACGCGTTGCAGAGCTGGCGCTTCTACCACGATTTCCGTACCGACCCGGCGTCGCCGATCCGCAAGCCTTGTCTTGCGATCACGACGCCGTCGCTGAGCGCCGATGGCAGCGATCTGGCAGCCGCTTTGGCAACGCTCAGCGCGATCAGACAAGATGCGGCCGACCTCCAGGATGCGATCGAGGATGCGTTTCCGGGTGCCGAGCTCCGCGCGTGGGAAGAAAACGGCCGGTGCGAATTCGAGCTGCGACAGGCGGACATGCCGCGGCCGTTCAAGGCCCACGAACTATCTGACGGGACGCTGAAATATATCTGCCTGCTCGCCGTGTTCATGGGCTATCGGCTGCCGCCGTTCGTCGCGCTGAACGAGCCCGAGACCAGCCTGCATCCATCGCTGCTGGGCCCGTTGGCGAGGCTGATCGCCAAGGCGTCGCGCCGCGCCGATATCTGGATCGTCACCCATTCGGAACAGCTGATGGAGGCGTTGCGCAGCGAGAGTTCGGTCCCGCTGCGCCGGGTGATCAAGGCGAACGGCGCCACGGCCATCGAGGGCCTGACCGCCGGCGGTGAATTTCGTGACCGTGAACACGACGACGATGACGACAGCGACGACGACTAGATCGCGTCGGCGCGCTACTGCCCGAGCGGCTTCAGGATCTTGATCAACTCGCCGTGCACGAACTCGTTGCCGCCGACGACGTGGCCGGTCTGCAGCGGGTCATCATTGCCCTGGATGCCGGAGACGGTGCCGCCGGCTTCCCTGATCATCAGCAGGCCGGCCGCGAGGTCCCAGGGCTGCAGATTGCGTTCCCAATAGCCGTCGAGGCGGCCGGCGGCGACGAAGGCGAGGTCGAGCGAAGCGGCGCCGAAGCGGCGGAAACCCGCGACCTTGCTCTGCAGCGCGGCCATCTCCTGCAGCGCCAGCTGATGGTTGCCGCGGCCGATATGCGGCAGGCCGCAGGCGACCACGCATTCGTTGAGCTGGCGGCGGCCGGCGACGCGCAGCCGCTGGTCGTTGAGGAACGCGCCCTTGCCGCGCTCGGCGATGTAGAGCTCGTCATTGGCGGGATTGTAGATCACGCCCGCGATCACGGTGTCCTCGCGCAACAGCCCGATCGAGATCGCGAATTGCGGAATGCCGTGCAGGAAGTTGGTGGTGCCGTCCAAGGGATCGACGATCCAGGTGTGGCTCTTGTCCGAGCCCTCGCGCCTGCCGCCTTCCTCGCCGAGGAACCCGTAACCGGGTCGCGCCTTTTCGAGGTCGGTGCAGAGCATCTCCTCGGCGCGCTTGTCGGCGAGCGAGACGAAGTTCGCCGGGCCCTTCAGCGAGACCTGGAGATGTTCGATCTCGCCGAGGTCGCGCTTGAGGCTGCGGCCGGCGCGGCGCGCGGCCTTGACCATGACATTGATGAGGGCGGAGTAGAGCATGATGAGAACTTGTGACCGAGATTGTGAATGTCGATAAGGCGGCGGGCGCAAATCTCAGCCCGTCATCCTGAGGAGCGCGAAGCGCGTCTCGAAGGATCGACGGCCCGGTCCGGGGCCGTGCATCCTTCGAGGCTCGCTCCGCTCGCACCTCAGGATGACGGGCGAAAAAAGAACGGAACGCGGGCACCTAGGCTTCGGACTGGGTGCCCTCTGGAAGTGGCGCCGTCAAGGCGTCATTTGACGTTGTTTCCGATCCATTTTCGGGCGGCTGCCTCGCCCTTGGCGCGGTCTTCCGGGCTCATATCGGCGAGGATGTCGTCGAGATCGGGGTCGCCCTTGCCGGCGGTCTTGGCGACGGTGTGCCATTTCAGCGCCTCGACCTTGTCCACCGGGGCGCCGGCGCCGGTCGCCAGCACATGGGCGAGGCGGTTCTGCGCGATCGGGCTGTTCTGCCGGGCCGCCTTGCGCAGCAGCGTGATCGCCGCCGGCACGTTCCGCGGCGTGCCGGCGCCGTTGTAGAGCGCGATGGCATATTCGACCTCGGCGTCGACATTGTCGGCCACCGAGGCGGCCTGCAGCAGCCGCGCCGCCTTTTCGAGGTCCTTCGGCACGCCGGTGCCTTCCTTGTAGAAGGTCGCCAGCGCGTATTGCGCCTCGGGGCTGCCGGCGTCCGCGGCCATGCGCAACAGCTCGGCGGAGCGCTTGAGGTCCTGCGGCAGGGTCTGGCCGTCGAGATAGAGCAGCGCGAGATTGTAGGCCGCCTTGGGCTCGCCGAGCTTGGCCGACGATGCCAAAAGCTTGACCGCGGAATCCTTGTCCACCGTGCCGCCGCGGCCCGCGATCCGCATCATGGCGAGCGCGAACATCGCCTCGCGGTCGCCGGCATCCGATGCGCGCTTGTACCAGTCGTCGGCCTTGACGTAGTCGCGCTTGACGCCGAGCCCATTGGCATAGAGCTCGCCCAGCATCGTCATGGCCTTGGCATCGTTGTTGTTCTGCGCGCGCACCGTCGCGAGATCGAACGCCGTCTTGTACATGCCGCGCTGATAGGCACCGTAGACGAGGTCGACATTGGGATCGTCCGGCGTCGGGGTCGGCGAGGGCGTCGGCGTCGGGGTGGGCGTGGCCGCAGGCTTCGGCGCGGGCTTCTTCCCGACCGGCGTATGCACCTTCGGCTTTTCCTTCGGAGCCTCCTTCTTCGCGGGCGGCGGCGTCTGGGCCGGCGGCGTGATCGAGAGCTGCGCCATCGCGCCGCTCGCCAGCATCGTGCAGCCGAGCGCAACACCTATCGGACGCAGGCATTTCATTCCGGCGTCATCCCTCGGCCTTCCCCTCGACCTTGGCCTTGCCGAATGTGCCGGCATGCGCCCGCGCGATCGCCTCGCCGATCTCGACGAGGGCCGCCTTCGCGCCGCGCGGATCGGACCAGACGAAGTCTCCGACCAGCACGAAATCCGCGCCGGCCGCCGCGAACGCCTCGGCCTCCTCGCGCGAGGCCGCAAAGCCGACGCAGGGCGGCTCGAACAATTCGTCCCACCATTGCAGCCGCTCGGCGATCGCCTCCGCCGAGGGGCGCGCTCCCTTGGCGTCGGGTTCGCCGAACAGCACATAGTCGGCACCGGCTTCACCCGCGGCCATGGAATCGTGGCGCGTCGCGAGCCCGCCGACGCCGACGATGCGGTCGGGCCGCAGCGCGGGCGCTGCCTCTTCCATCGCGGCGACGCCGGTCAGATGCGCGCCATCGGCACCGGCGCGGGCCACGATGTCGGGATGGCCGTCGATCAAGAGCGCGGCGCCGGCGTTCTGGATCGCTGGCGCCAGCGCCTTGACGGTGGAGATCATGCTGCGCGGGTCGCTCTCGCGCAGCCGCACCAGAACCGCCGCGACATCGGCCGCGGCAAGCACGTCGGCAAGCACGTCGGCAAGCTGCAACGGCTCGCCGACCGGCGGGGTGGCCAGATAGAGGCGCGGCGCCGGCCGCGGCGGAACGGGCTTGGTGGCCAACTATGCCGCCTGTTTTTCGAGGCCGGCTTCCCAATTGCCGGTGCTCGCGAGCCCGTTCATCCGGGCGCGATGCGAGAAGGCGCGCTGGCCGGCGGGGACGTTGTCGGGCTTGCCGGACCACGCCTTCTGCGGCGCCGCCTGCAGCGCACGGCCGTAGGAGAAGGTCAGCCGCCAGGGCAGATGGCCGATCTTGTTCATGGCGTCGAGATGCGCGGTCGCTTCCTCATCGCTCTGCCCGCCGGAGAGGAAGGCGATGCCTGGCACCGCGGCCGGCACGCAGCTCTTGAGCAGGCGGATGGTCTTTTCGGCGACTTCCTGCACCGAGGCCTGTTTCGGGCACTTCTTGCCAGATATGGCCATGTTCGGCTTCAGGATCATGCCTTCGAGCGCGACGCGCTGCACCCGCAATTCCTGGAAGGTGCGGTTCAGTACGCGCTGCGTCACCTCATAGCAGCGGTCGATGTCGTGATCGCCGTCCATCAGCACTTCCGGCTCGACGATCGGCACGATCTGCGCGGCCTGGCACAGCGCGGCGTAGCGCGCCAGCGCATGGGCGTTGACGCGGATCGCGGTCTGGGTCGGGATTCGCGGTCCGATATCGATCACCGCCCGCCATTTCGCAAAGCGCGCACCGCGCTCGTAATATTTCTTCAGCCGCTCGGCGAGCTTGTCGAGGCCAACGGTCACGAGTTCGCCCGGGCAGTTCGGCAGCGCTTGCGTGCCTTCATCGACCTTGATGCCGGGGATCGCGCCCGCCTGCTCGATCAGCTTGACCAGCGGCGTGCCGTCCTTGGCATTCTGCCAGATCGTCTCGTCGTAGAGGATGACGCCGGAAATGTACTTGCTCATCGCCTCCTGCGAGCGGAACAGCATCTCGCGATAGTCGCGCCGATTGTCTTCGGTCGAATCGACCTTGATGGCGTCGAAACGCTTCTTGATGGTGCCGGAAGATTCGTCGGCAGCGAGGATGCCCTTGCCCGGGGTCACCATGGCAAGCGCAATTTTGTTGAGGTCGGAGAGGTTCATGGGGAGTGTCCTCCAGAGCATTGCCTTTGCAAACCAAAATAGGCGGTTCTCGGGCAAATGCCTAGAAAACGTTCGTCGCGGCTGGTGTTTGTCGCAGCCGGCGATCAAGCCCCGGGACACCGTTTCCGACTGCGTCGGAGCCGGTGTCCCGCCTTAATGATTCAGGCAAGAAGTTGTCAGACGACCTCAGGCGACCTTGGGGTCGAGCTGGCCTGCTGCGTAGCGCTTGGCCATCTCCGCCGTGGTCAGCACCTTCTTGATCTTGCTGGCCTGGCCCGCGGTGTTGAACTCCTGCAGGCGCTGCTTACACAGCTTGGTCATCGCCTCCATCGCGGGCTTCAGGTACTTGCGCGGATCAAACTCTTCTGGATTGTCCTTCAGCACTTTCCGGATCTGGCCGGTCATCGCCATCCGGTTGTCGGTGTCGATGTTGATCTTGCGCACGCCGTTCTTGATGCCGCGCTGGATCTCGGCGACCGGCACGCCCCAGGTCGGCTTCATCTTGCCGCCATTGGCGTTGATGATCTCCTGCAATTCCTGCGGCACCGACGAGGAACCGTGCATCACGAGATGCGTGTTCGGCAGCTTGCGATGGATTTCCTCGATCACGTTCATGGCGAGGATGTCGCCGTCGGGCTTGCGGGTGAACTTGTAGGCACCGTGCGAGGTGCCCATCGCGATCGCCAGCGCGTCGACCTTGGTCTCCTTGACGAACTTCACGGCTTCGTCCGGATTGGTCAGCAGCTGATCATGCGACAGCTTGCCCTCGGCGCCGTGGCCGTCTTCCTTGTCGCCCATGCCGGTCTCGAGCGAGCCGAGCACCCCGAGCTCACCTTCCACCGAGATGCCGCCGAGATGGGCCATGCCGGTCACCGTCCGGGTGACGCCGACATTGTAGTCCCAGTCGCCGGGGGTCTTGCCGTCGGCCTTCAGCGAACCGTCCATCATGACCGAGGTGAACCCGGCCTGGATCGCGGTCATGCAGGTGGCGGGTTCGTTGCCGTGGTCGAGATGCACGCAGACCGGAATCTGCGGGTAGATCTCGGTGACGGCGTCCATCATGTGCTTGAGCATGACGTCGTTGGCGTAGGACCGTGCGCCGCGCGAAGCCTGGATGATGACCGGTGCGTCGACCTCGGAGGCCGCGGCCATGATCGACAGCGCCTGCTCCATATTGTTGATATTGAAGGCAGGTACGCCGTAATCATGCTCGGCCGCGTGATCGAGCAGTTGCCGCAACGTTATGCGAGCCATTCCATTTCTCCCTGTAGTGCGCGTTCGGATTCGAACTAAATCAACCCTTTTTCAGAACTTCGACGCCCGGCAGCGGCTTGCCTTCCATCCATTCAAGAAACGCGCCGCCCGCGGTCGAGACATAGGAAAAATCGCCGGCCACGCCCGCCTGGTTCAGCGCCGCGACGGTGTCGCCGCCGCCGGCGACCGAGATCAGCTTCTTGGCCCTGGTGCGCCCGGCGGCATGCTTGGCCGAAACCACGGTGCCGCGATCGAACGGCGTCAGCTCGAAGGCGCCGAGCGGCCCGTTCCAGACCAGCGTCGCGGCATCGTCGATCGCGGCATGGATCCGCGCGATCGATTGCGGGCCGACGTCGAGGATCATGCCGTCGGCCGGGATCGCATCGAGGCCATAGGCATGCGACGGCGCGTTGGCGGCAAACTGATTGGCGACAACGGCGTCGACGGGGAGGATGATCGCGCAATTGGCGGCGTTGGCCTTCTCCATGATCCGCAGCGCGGTCGCGGCGAGGTCCTTCTCGGCGAGCGACTTGCCGACCGCGACGCCCTGCGCGTGCAGGAAGGTGTTGGCCATGCCGCCGCCGATCACCAGCGCGTCGACCTTGTTCACAAGGTTTTCCAGCAGGTCGATCTTGGTCGAGACCTTGGCGCCGCCGATGATCGCGATCACGGGCTTGGTCGGCGCTTCCAGCGCCTTGCCCAGCGCGTCGAGCTCGGCCTGCATGGTGCGGCCGGCATAGGCCGGCAGCTTGTGGCCGAGGCCTTCGGTCGAGGCGTGGGCGCGATGCGCGGCGGAGAAGGCGTCGTTGACCCAGATGTCGCCGAGTTTTGCCAGCTCGGCTACGAAGCCGGCATCGTTCTTTTCCTCTTCCTTGTGGAAGCGGGTGTTCTCGAGGCAGAGGATGTCGCCGTCGTTGAGGGCCGCAACCGCCTTGGCCGCGGGCTCGCCGATGCAATCATCGGCAAAAGCGACCGGGCGCTTGATCACCTTCGACAGCGCGTCAGCAACCGGCTTCAGCGACTCCTTGGGATCGCGTCCCTTGGGCCGGCCGAAATGGGCGAGCAGGATCACCTTGCCGCCCTTGTCGGAGATTTCGGTGATGGTAGGGGCAACGCGCTCGAGCCTTGTGGCGTCGGTGACGCGGCCGCCTTCCATGGGGACGTTGAGGTCGACGCGCAGCAGCACGCGCTTGCCCTTCAAATTGACGTCGTCGAGGGTGCGGAACGATTTTGTCATGAGCGTTTCCTGTGCGGCCGGACACGGCCGTCCTGAGGACGGCGTCGCTTTCGCTTGCCGATGTCGCGACCGTTGCGGCCACGAACGCGGAGGGCAAAGACGCAGATGCCCGGCTTTGGGCCGGGCATCGCGAACAGTCGAACTTAAACCAGCTTGCCGATCGCGACGGCGGTGTCCGCCATGCGGTTCGAGAAGCCCCACTCGTTGTCGTACCAGGACATCACGCGCACGAAGTTGCCGTTCTGGACCTTGGTCTGGTCCATGTGGAAGGTCGACGAGTGCGGATCGTGGTTGAAGTCGATCGAGACGTTCGGCGCGTTGGTGTAGCCGAGGATGCCCTTGAGCTGTTGCTCGGCGGCACGCTTCATCGCCTCGTTGATCTCAGCGACGTTGGTTTCGCGCTTGGCGACGATCTTGAGGTCGATCACGGAGACGTTCGGGGTGGGAACGCGAACCGAGACGCCGTCGAGCTTGCCCTTGAGCTCCGGCAGCACCAGGCCGATCGCCTTCGCAGCACCGGTCGAGGTCGGGATCATCGACATCGCCGCGGCGCGGCCGCGATAGAGGTCCTTGTGCAGGGTGTCGAGCGTCGGCTGGTCGCCGGTATAGGCGTGGATCGTGGTCATGAAGCCGGTCTCGATGCCGACGGTGTCGTTCAGGACCTTGGCGACCGGGGCAAGGCAGTTGGTGGTGCAGGAGCCGTTCGAGACCACCAGGTGATCCTTGGTCAACGTGTCGTGGTTGACGCCGTAAACGATGGTGGCATCAGCGCCGTCGGCGGGCGCCGAGACCAGCACGCGCTTGGCACCGGCGGTGAGGTGCGCCGAAGCCTTGTCCTTCGCGGTGAAGATGCCGGTGCACTCCAGCGCGACGTCGACGCCGAGGGCCTTCCACGGCAGCTTGGAGGGATCGCGCTCGGCCGAAACCTTGATCTTGTTGGCGCCGAGGCTGATCGAGTCGCCGTCGACGGTCACGGTGCCCGGGAAGCGCCCGTGCACGGAATCGAAGCGCAGCAGATGTGCGTTGGTCTCGACCGGACCGAGGTCGTTGATGCCGACCACCTCGATGTCCTTGCGGCCGGACTCGGCGATGGCGCGCAGAATGTTGCGGCCGATACGCCCAAACCCGTTGATCGCGACGCGGATTGCCATGCTCGTCTCCTCTAAAGCTGTTGTCAGCCCCGCGGGAGGTCTCCCACGAGGTTCTTACGGCGGAACGCCCGGTTCAGCCGGGCGCGTACGGAAAAGATGGAGCTTTGGTAATCCTTTTTCGCGACAAGCTCAACCGTGACCCGCAGGTGTCAGGCCAGCGTCAGACGCGCTTCGTGGCAGCGTTAACGACGGCCTCAGCGGTAATGCCGAAATGCGGGAAAAGGTCCTTCGCCGGGGCGCTGGCGCCGAAACCGTGCATGCCGATAAATTCGCCATCATGGCCGATCACGGCATCCCAGCCCCAGCGCACCGCGGCCTCGATCGCGATCTTGACCGGAGCGTTGCCGATAATGGCATTTTGCCGCTCGGCGGGCTGCGCCAGCAGCAATTCCAGCGACGGGACCGAGACGACCCGCGTCGCGATGCCGCGCCCGGCCAGTTGCTTCTGCGCCTCGACCGCGATCTGGACCTCGGAACCGGACGCGAACAATGACACTTTTGCGTCACCCTGCGCCGCAACCAGCTCGTAGGCGCCGTGGCTGCAGGGGTTGTCGTTCGGCGCCGTGGTGCGGAGCTGCGGCAGGTTCTGGCGGGTCAGCGCCAGCACCGTCGGTCCGTCGATGCGGTTGAGCGCCAGTTCCCAGCACTCGGCGGTCTCGACCGCGTCGCAGGGACGGAACACGCGCATGTTGGGGATCGCGCGCAGCGCCGAGAGATGCTCCACCGGCTGGTGCGTCGGGCCGTCCTCGCCGAGGCCGATCGAGTCATGGGTCATGACATAGACCACGCCGGTGCCCATCAGCGCCGACAGCCGCATCGCCGGGCGCGCATAGTCGGTGAACACCAGGAAGGTGGCGCCGTTCGGCGCGAAACCGCCATGCAGGAAGATGCCGTTGAGGCACGCCGCCATGCCGTGCTCACGGACGCCGTAGTGGATGAAGCGGCCCTTCGGCGTCTTGGCGCCGAACGCTGCCGCCGACTTGGCCTTGTTGTTGTTGGAGCCGGTGAGGTCTGCGGAGCCGGCGACGAATTCCATCGGCATCGCGGCCGCGATCACCTCGATCGCAGCTTCCGATGATTTGCGGGAGGCGACGTTGAGCGGGTTTTCCAAGAGGCCCTTCTTGAAGGCGCGCAGCCCCTTGGCGAGCGATTGCGGCCGCTCGTGACGGATGCGGCGCTCGAACTCGGCGCGCTTGCGGTTGCCGAGCTGCGCGAACTGCTCGTCCCATGCCTTGTGCTCGACGGCGCCGCGGGCACCCGCCTCGCGCCAGGCCTTCAGCACATCGTCGGGCACGGAGAACGGCTCGAGCGAGATGCCGAGCTTCTCCTTGGCGGCCTTGAGCTCGTCGGCGCCGAGCGCTTCGCCATGCGCCTTCGCGGTGCCGGCCTTGTGCGGCGCGCCGTAACCGATCGTGGTCTTGCAGGCGATCATCGAAGGCTTGCTGGATTTCTGCGCGCGGGTGATCGCAGCCGCAATCGCCTGCGGATCATGGCCGTCGATCAATTCGGCGGCCCAGCCTGCCGACTTGAAGCGCTTCACCTGGTCGACGGAATCGGAGATCGAAGTCGGGCCGTCGATCGAGATGCCGTTGTCGTCGTACAGCACGATCATCTTGTTGAGCCGCCAGACGCCGGCGAGCGCGATCGCTTCCTGCGAGATGCCTTCCATCAGGTCGCCGTCGGAGGCGAGCACATAGGTGTGGTGGTTGACGATCTTCTTGCCGAATTCTGCGGCGAGCATCTTCTCGGCGAGCGCCATGCCGACCGCGGTCGCGATGCCCTGGCCGAGCGGACCGGTGGTGGTCTCGATGCCCTTGGTGTGGAAATTCTCCGGGTGGCCCGGCGTCAGCGATCCGAGCTGGCGGAAATGCTTCAGCTGGTCGAGCGTCATGTCCTTGTTGCCGGTGAGGTACAGCAACGCATAGAGCAGCATCGAGCCGTGGCCGGCCGACAGCACGAAGCGATCGCGGTCGGGCCATGCGGTGTCGGCGGCATCGAATTTCAGAAACTTTGTGAACAGCACGGTCGCGATGTCGGCGGCGCCCATCGGCAGGCCGGGATGGCCGGAATTCGCCTTCTCGACGGCGTCCATGGCAAGGCCACGGATCGCATTGGCCATACGGGTGTGATCGACCTGCGTCATGATGAAAAGTCCGCCTGGAATGAGAGCTGATTCTGAGCGCATCGGGGCGGGAAGCCGCGATACGTGTGTGGATGGGCCTTACGGGTTGGAGGGTGGATTAGCACCTCAATTCCGCAAGTCCAAGGCGATGAAACGCCCCAAAACGGGGAAAAGTTACCCGAAATCGCCCAATTTCATTGAACGGTGCATAGTTCTGCGCCGCCGTTGCGCTTCCCTCGCTTGCCACGTAAATTTCGTCCGCTAAACGCTTGCCGAACCGCCGCTTTTGCCGTGCGGCAGCCATCTCTAACGGCCTACCTGAGGGGTCCACGCCGCGTGTCATGAGTGATCGTCTCGCCAACGGGTCTGGCAATACCGAGGCACCGCTTGCCGATATCGACGCTGCGACCAAGCGGCTGATGGCCGCGCTCGATGCGCTGGAAAGCTCCGTGGAGCGGCGCCGCGAAGCCGACCGCGACGAGAACGAGTTGGCGAGCCGGATCCAGGCGCTCGGCGCCGATCGCTCCCGGCTTGCCGACGAACTCGACGGATCGCTGGTGAAGACGCGCAAGCTCGAGCGCGCCAATCGCGACATCGCGGAAAAGCTCGACGCCGCGATCGGCACCATACGCGCCGTGCTCGAGGGCGGAGACAGCAGATGAGCCACATCAACGTCACCATCAACGGCCGGCAATACCGGATGGCCTGCGAGGAGGGCCAGGAGGTGCGGCTGTTGAAGCTTGCGGAAAATCTCCAGCAGCGCGTCGAATCGCTGCGCGGCAAGTTCGGCGAGATCGGCGATGCGCGGCTGACCGTGATGGCGGCGCTCACTGCCTGCGACGAACTGGTCGATGCGAGCGCGCGCATCCGCAGCCTCGAGGAAGAGGTCGAGCAGCTGCGCAACGCGCGCACCGCCGCCGCCGACCGCGCCCGCGCGACCCAGACCGCGGTCTCCAACGCGCTCAACGCCGCCGCCGAGCGGATCGAGCGCACCACGCAGGTGCTCAACCGCACCATCGGCGGCGGCATCGCGATCGGGTAGCCACTGTCGTCCCGGCGAAGGCCGGGACCCATACTCCGCGGCCCATCGAGTTTGGGCGGTGCGGGTCAGTACCCTCCGTGAACAGTTGTGGTTATGGGTCCCGGCCTGCGCCGGGACGACGAGGTACAGCTAGCGAAGTCGGCCAACGATGGCTAGATTAGCCCCCGCGAAGCTGCGTCGTGCGTCAGGAGCCATATATCCCCGGGGCCTTATCGATCCTTTAGGGAACTGTCCCTGGCCGGGTCCGTGGACCCGGACATATGGTGCCCACCTACTTTCGTAGGGAACTCCGGGATCGAGCGCTCCAACGGCCTCTGCGGCTTCGCACTGAATTTTTGCTGTTGCCTTGTCGTCGCGCTGCGGCGGTTCGATTGCGAAGCAGTGTTGTGCCCCGCGACGCGGGGCGTCCAGCGCGCCGCGGCCTGGCCTTGCGAAGCTAGCGTCTCTGAATGATGGATCGTCCGTTGTCGCGGACGACGACAGCGGAAGATGGATCATGCACGCATCTCCATCGAAGGCCGAGCTTCGGGCGCTTGCCCTCGCCAAGCGCGACGCGCTGAGCGACGAGCAGCGCGCGGCCGCTGCCGAAGCGCTCGCCAAGCGAGGCGCGCCGTTCGAGATTGCGCAAGGCATGATCATCTCGGGCTATGCTCCGATCCGCAGCGAGCTCGATCCGGCGCCGCTGATGAGGAAGCTTGCGGAAAAGGGTGCGCGGCTCGCGCTGCCCTGTATCAATGCGCGCGGCCAGTCGCTGACCTTCCGCAGCTGGTCGCCGCAGGACCGGCTGATGCTCGGGCCGCTCGGCATTCCCGAGCCGTCGCCGGCCGCGGCCGAGGTGCATCCCGACGTGATGCTGGTACCGCTTGCCGCATTCGACAAGCTCGGCCACCGCATCGGTTACGGCGCCGGCTATTACGACTATACCTTTGCGCATCTGCGCAAGGCCAAGCACGTGATCGGGGTGGGTGTTGCCTTTGCTGCACAGGAAACCAAGGCCATTCCGGCGCTATCGCACGACGTCCCGCTCGATTATGTGCTAACGGAGCGCAAGACGTTCGATTTCCGGAGTAGCTAGCCTTGCGTATCCTCTTCGTTGGTGACGTCGTCGGCAGGACCGGCCGCACCGCCATTGCAGACCATCTTCCCGGCATGATCAGGGACTGGTCGCTCGACCTCGTCGTCGTCAATGGCGAGAATTCCGCCGGCGGCTTCGGCATCACCGAGGCGATCTACCAGGAGTTGCTCGATGCCGGAGCGGACGCGATCACGCTCGGCAACCATGCGTGGAATCAGAAGGAGGCGCTGGTCTTCATCGAACGCGCGCCGCGCCTGATTCGCCCGCTGAATTTTCCGCGCCATTCGCCCGGCCGCGGCGCCACGCTGGTCGACGCCAAGAACGGCAAGCGCGCGCTCGTGCTCAATGCGATCGGCCGCGTGTTCATGGAGCCGTCGTCCAACGATCCGTTCAGCGCGATCGATCGCGAGCTCGAGGCCTGCCCGCTACGCGAGGGCTGTGACGCCATCGTGCTCGATTTCCACGCCGAGGCGACCAGCGAGAAGCAGGGCGTCGGCTTCTTCTGCGACGGCCGCGTCAGTCTCGTGGTCGGGACCCATACCCATGTCCCGACCGCCGATCACCAGGTGCTGCCCGGCGGCACCGCCTATATGAGCGATGCCGGCATGACCGGCGATTATGATTCGGTGATCGGCATGCAGAAGGAGGAGCCGCTGCAGCGCTTCCTCACCGGAATCCCCTCCGGCCGTTTCGAGCCGGCCGGCGGCGTTGCGACGCTGAGCGGTATCGCGGTCGAGACCGACGATGCGACCGGGCTTGCGGTGAAGGTCGCGCCGGTGCGCGCCGGCGGGCGGCTCGAGCCTGCGGTGCCGGGATTCTGGACGTAGCGAAGGAAATGCAGCCTGTCGCCCGGATGCAGCCAACGGGTCGCGCGAACGCGCCCGATGACAGGCTCCGCGAAATCCTTCTCGCGGGTGCACGAATGATTCCGGATTAAGCTTCGCTCCATCCGGGCTACGGCTGCACACAATTTCGGAATAATAGAAGAATACCGGTGATTTGCCTGGCGTGTCAAGTTGCCGTGTCGGACGCCGGCTCCTTTGCATGGGGTTGTTTTCGATATTTTGGTAGCGCGCTCAGCTTAGCGCACGCGGACGACCGTCGGCTTTCATGCGGGCTATGGGCTGCGGATTCACGACTGCCTAAACCCCATCCGGAACGCGCCCCAGTGGCGGCCGCGGACGAAGATCGGCGACGACAGGTCCTTCATCAGCACGAAATTGCCGCCGCCCATGTCGCGGCGGTAGGTCTGCAGCAGGAACGGCTTGGTATTGGCCGCGACCTTGCTCACCGCGCGGTCGTTGAACAGCCGGCGGTTGCGGCAATTGGCGTTGTTCCACACCGGGTCCGGCCCCTGCGGCTGCCGGTAGTTCGGATTGTGGGTCGGCAGATAGCCGCCGCGCGCCCAGGCGACGCAGAACACGATGCGCGGATCGGTCTTCTGGATCGGATCCTGGATCGCGGGCAGCACGCGGTCGGTGAAGCTGACATAGTCGGTCAGGTACTGCTTCGGATTGGTGCCCGCGATCTCGCGATACTTCTCGTCCATCAATTGCGCCAGTGTGATCTCGCCGCGTGCGACGGCATTCTCGAACAGGTCGGAGATCTGCTTCGCGGTATCGGTCACGACGCGGATCAGCGGCGCATCGCTGGTTTCCACGCCGCTGTCGGCGATCATCACGATCAGGCTCTCGGAGAGTTCGAGCAGCTTCGCCACGCGGCCGTCGGCGTGCTTGAGGTCGCGCGAGGACAGGTCGACGCCCTTGGCAAGCTCGTTCAGCTCCGCGATCACGGTGTCGCAATGACCGAGATTGGAGGTCGCGGCGCGCGCCACGCTGCCGATCTCGGCGCCGACCGATGAAAAGCCTTGCTGCACGCGGCTGATGATGCCGGATATCTGCTGGGCGCCTTCGCCGGCGCTCTTGGCGCGCAGCGAGGCGTCGCCGCTCTCGCCGATCAGGCTCCCGATCTGGCCGTCGAGATCGCGCACGGTGTCGGAAATCTGGTGCGTCGCCTGGCGGGTCGCCTCGGCGAGGTTCTTCACCTCGCTTGCGACCACCGCAAAGCCGCGGCCTGCATCGCCGGCGCGCGCGGCCTCGATCGTGGCGTTCAGCGCGAGCAGATTGGTTTGCTTGGCGATCGCCTCGATCGAGCCGGAGACCTTGGCAACCTGGCTCAGCGCGGAGCCGACCGCGGCGAGCCGCGCTTCGATCCGTCCGACGGCGGCGACCAGTTCCGCGATGTGGCTGACCGCCGTCTCGACCACGTTGCGCGATTCCGCGATCTGGCCGGCCGCGGCGGATGCGGTCGATTGCACCGCCTGCGAGGCGTTGGCGATGTCGTGATTGGCCGAGACCATGATCTCGGCGGTCTCCTGCAAATGATGGAACCGCTCGGACTGGTTGGTGACGCGGTTGGCGACCTCCTGGACGTTGCCGGCGATGTCGGCAAGCTCCACCCCGAGGCCGCCGATGCGGTCGGCGAGCTGGTCGACCAGCCGTTCGGCCAGCGTCCGGTTCGATGATGTATCCAGCACTGCAAGCTGCGCGGCCGACATTTCGCGTTTCCTCCGTTACAGCGGCCCGTCGAGCCGCCGCAGCATTCCCCATTCCCATCTAGAGCGTGATTCGCGCAGGCGGTCTTGCCTGAGCGTGCACGGGGTGTCCCGGATTGCGCTTCGCTGCATCCGGGCTACGAAGTCATCAAAGCTTGTAGGCGGTGCGGAAAGCGCCCCAGTGCCGGCCGCGCACGCGGATCGGCACGTCGATCTCGCGCATCATCACGGTGGTGCCGTTGCCCATGTCGCGCGCGTAGCTCTGCACCAGGTAGGCGCGCTCATTGTGCGCGGCGGCGAGGCCCGCGGGATCGTTGAAGATGCGGCGATTGCGGCAATTGGCGGTGTTGTATGCCACGTCGCCCGGCCGCTGCGGATGCGAGTAGATCTTGTTGTGGACCGGCAGATAGCCGTTGCGGTCGACCGTCGCGCAGAACGCCAGGCGCTTATCCCTGGCGAGGAACGCCTCGAGTAGAGTGGGCAGCGCGCGATCCGCCCAATCCAGCATCCTGGTGCGGTACTGCGCCGGATTGGTGCCGGATATTTCGACGTAATTCATGTCGAACATGTCCGCGATCGTGATGGCGCCGCTCGCCAGTCCGTTCTCGAAGATCTTGCTCAGCTCGGCGCCTGCTTCCATCGCGCGGGTGATGAGTTCGGCGTTCTCCTCGTGGATCGCCCACATCCGGTCTTCGATCTTTTCCCGCAGCTCGGCGGTCGGCGCCTCGAAGCGGGCCTGGCTGCCGGCCTTGGAGCGGTCGCCGATCCGGATCCGGCACGCGCCGATATCCTGCAAGCTCGCGCTCAGGGTCTCATGCGCCGCCAGCTTCTCTGCATCGGACCCGCCGATCAGGATGCCGTCCATCGCGAGCTCGTAGACCGGCGCGGTGACGTTGCCGCGCGCGGTCGCGATCTCGATGGTGAGGCTGCAGGGCAGGCGCTCGTTCTTGCGCGGATCGCCGCGCTCGTCCTGGCGCAGCAGCACCGCGCAGCGCGCCTTCAGCTTCTGGGCAAACGCAGTCACCGCCTTGCCGGCCTTCGCGACATTGTCGCCATGCGCGGCGGCTTCGCGCGTCGCACTGTCGATCTCGCCGGCGCTGGTGCCGACCGAGACGATGAAGTGCGAGGCGGAGGCCGCGTTCTGGCCCATCTCGCCGGTGATCTGGTTCTGCTCGGCGACCGCGCCGTTGACGTTCTCGAACACCGGGCGGATCTTGTCGATCGCCTGCGAGATGCGGTGGACGGCGTCGGCCGATCCGGTGGCGTCCTTCTGCAGCGCCTCGATCTTCTTGGTGATCTCCTCGGTCGCGCTCTGGGTCTGCACCGCCAGCGCCTTGACCTCGGTTGCGACCACCGCAAAGCCCTTGCCCGCGGCGCCGGCGCGCGCCGCCTCGATCGTGGAATTGAGCGCCAGCAGCGTGGTCTGCCGCGCGATCTGCGCGATCAGGTTGACGACGTTGCCGATCGCGGCCGAGGATTCGCGCAAGCGATCGACATTGGCGGTGGCCTCGCGCGCTGCCGCCGCGGCGTCGTCGGCGAGCTGGCTGGCGCTGCGCACCTGCGCGCCGATGCCCTCGGCGGAATGGGTGAAGCGGTCGGCGGCTTCGGAGAATGTCGTCGCGGTGCTCTGCGCATCGCTGCTGCGGCCGGCCAGCGCGTCGGTGCGGGCGCGGATGGTCGCGAGCCTCGCT
>NZ_LGHK01000120.1 GCF_001908235.1 Bradyrhizobium sp. NAS96.2 | reverse complement strand
CAGCCGCGCCACGCGCGCGAGCAGCCCGTCGGTGCCTTCGATGTCCTCCACCGCAACCACGTGACCGTCGATCACCACCGCCGCCTGGCCGATGTCGAACGGCCCGAGCGCATCGAGCACGCCGCGGCCGCGCGCGATATCGGCGAGCGCTGCGCTGTCCGGCGTCGCGCGCGTCACCGCGCCTTCCGGCATCAGGAGATCGGGCGCGACATCCTTGATCCCGACCATGCGAAATCCCTGCTGCTCGAGGATGCGACCGACGCTCGACAGCAAATGATCGTCGCCGCCGCGGAACGCGCGCACGACATGGCCAAGCAGGCGCAGCGTCCCCCAGTCGAGCCTGATCTCCGACAGCGCCGGACGCACCAAGGTGCCGATGAAGATCAGGTCGCGGCAGCCTTCATCGCGAAACAACCGGGTCGCCCGCCCAAGCTGGCCGACCGAGATCCAGCGGTGACGAAACCGCTGCGCGCGCGCCGGATCACAGGCGCCGCGCAGCGCGAACAGCACCGGCGTGATGCCACGCGCGGTGAGCTGATCGGCGACCGCAAACGGCATGGCGCCGCCGCCGGCAATCACGCCGACGGGCGAGGAAAGCGAGGGAGCCGCTGACGTCATGCTGGCGGCCATCCCATGCTCAATTGGTGTCGGCGGGAAGGCAGAGCGGCCGCAGCTTGCCGCCCTCGATGAAGGTGAGGATCTCCGCGATCGCGGGATCCTCGCTTGCCAGCGGCTGCACCGAAGCCAGCCGCTCGGCGAAGATGCCGGGGCCGTGGAACAGCTTCTGATAGAACGCGCGCACCGTCGCCAGCCGCGCCTTGGTGAACTGGCGGCGGCGCATGCCGATGATGTTGAGGCCTTCGAGCACCGCGTACTGGCCGTTGGCGAGCCCGAACGGGATGATGTCGCCGCGCACGCCGCAGACGCCGCCGATCATCACCTGCGAGCCGACGCGGGTGAACTGGTGTACCGCCGACAGGCCGCCGATATAGACGAAGTCGCCGATCTCGCAGTGGCCGCCTAGTGTCGCTGACGTCGCGAAGATCACGCCGTTGCCGACCATGCAGTCATGGCCGACATGGCTGTTGTTCATGAAGAAGCCGCGATCGCCGACGCGGGTGAGCCCGCCGCCCTTGATCGTGCCGACGTTCATCGTCACGCCCTCGCGGATCGTGCAGGCTTCGCCGACTTCGAGACGGGTCGGCTCGCCGCGATAGCTGAGATCCTGCGGCGGCCCGCCGAGCGCGGCAAACGGCGAGATGACGCAGCCGGCGCCAATCTTGGTATGCCCGCTGACCGTGACATGCGCGATCAGCTTGCAGTTCTCACCGAGCACGACATTGGGGCCGATGATGCAGTACGGACCGATCTCGGTGCCGGCCCCGATCACAGCGCCATCCGCAATCCGCGCAGTGGGGTCGATCATGCTCATGAAGTTTCGATCCGGAATTCGTTAATGGCGCCAAGGTGCTATCAAGGCGCAATGCTGTCGATTTGGGCGGTCGTTAGCGCGACTTTGACCGCCCTGTCCAGTGACGTATCATGACGGCCTGTTGCAAACGAGAAGGTCGCAACCGATCCATGGTCCGGGCCGCCGCGCTGATCCTCAGCCTGCTCTCTGCGCCGACCGGCCCGGAGACCGTCGACCTCGGCAACAGCACGACCGTCGACCTTTCGCGCTTCGACTGCCGCGACATCAGTCGCAGCACGATCGTCCAGCGGGTCTGCTACAGCGCGGGCGAGCGGACGCTGCTGGTCGCGGTCAGGGGCAGCTACCAGCACTATTGCGGCGTGCCTGCAGAGACCTACGACGCGCTGATGATCGCACCATCGATGGGCGTCTTCCTCAACCGCGTCCTGCGCATCGCCGGCGCGGACGGCCGATACGCCTGCCGGACGTCGTGAGCCCGGCGGCGCGCTAGTCCGTCAGCATCGCGCCGACATCGGCCTCGGCGACCACCTGGCCGTTGACCTTGGCGTCGCCGTGAAACCACCACATCGTCTTGCGGCGGCCGAGCGAGCGCATGTGGTACTCGATGGTGTCGCCGGGCATCACCGGCTTCCTGAATTTGCACTTGTCGATGGTGAGGAAATACACCGCGCGCGGCTTCTCGGTGCCTTCGACCGACTTGATGCCGATCACGCCGGCGGTCTGCGCCATCGCCTCGATCATCATGACGCCGGGGTACACCGGGCGATCCGGGAAATGTCCCTGGAACGGCGGCTCGTTGAAGGTGACGTTCTTGATGCCGATACCGCTGTAGTCGGTGCGGATCTTGATCACGCGGTCGATCAGCAACATCGGAAAGCGATGCGGGAGCGTCTTCAGGATATCGTTGATATCCACCAGCTCGAATTTGACCGGTGCCTCCTCCATCACTCCTGTTCCTTGCCCTTGGCCTCGTTGTCGCGCACCAGGCGCTCCACTGCGATAATTTCCCGGAACCACTGCTTGGTCGGCTTGGCGAAATGCCCGCCCCAGCGGCCATTGGCCGGGATGTCGTCCTTGACCGCACTCATCGCCGTCACCTGGGCGCCGTCGCCGATCTTGAGGTGGTTGTTGATGCCCACCTTGGCGCCGAGCGCGACATTGTCGCCGATCGTCAGACTGCCGGCGAGCCCGATCTGAGCCGCGAGCAGGCAGTGCCGGCCGATTGTGACATTGTGGCCGATCTGGACCTGATTGTCGATTTTGGTGCCCTCGCCGATCACGGTGTCACGCAGGGAACCGCGGTCGATCGTCGAGGCCGCGCCGACCTCGACATTGTTCTGGATCACCACGCGGCCGGTCTGCGGCACCTTCACGTGGCCTTTGGGCCCGAAGAAGATGAAGCCGTAGCCGTCCTGGCCGATATTGCAGCCGGGATGGATCAGGACATTGTTGCCGATCAGCGCGAACTGAATGGTGGTCTTGGCGCCGACATTGCAGTCGCGGCCGATCTTGACGTCGGCGCCGATCACCGCGCCGGCGCCGATGATGGTGCCCGAGCCGATCTCGACCCGCGGGCCGATCACGACCAGCGGATCGACGATGACACCGTCCTCGAGGCGCGCGGTCGGATCGATGATCGCCGACGGGGCGATCCCCTCGGTATCGAACCAGGATTGCGGCCGCAGCGCATCGGCGTGCCATTCACGGGCGAGCTCGACGAACACCTGGAACGGCTTTGCGGCCCGCAGCACGGCCGTGCCCTTCGGCACCTGCGCCTCGAAGCGCGGGCTGACCAGGCAGGCACCGGCCTTAGTCGCCGCAAGCTGGTCGGCGTATTTGAGATTGTCGAAAAACGCGAGATGCATCGGACCGGCCTCGTCGAGCGAGGCCAGTCCCCTGATCTTATGCGCGCCCCTCGCGGGGTCGACCAGTTGCGCCTTCGTCAGCGCGGCTATTTCAGCCAGCGATGACGAAGGAGGACTTTTGAAGAAGATCGGCTGCGCCATTCCATCCGTCGCAGTCCGGTCGAGTGGCGGGGTTAGAAAGTCGTACCGCCACCAAACCGGAATTCTTGCACGCGGTCATACGCGCCCTTGGTCAGCGGGATCGCGTAGTCGAAGCGCAGCGGACCAAACGGCGACTGCCAGATCAGGCCGACACCGACCGAGGTACGGACCACCTTGCTGTCGTCGAATGACAGGCCGAGGCAGGTGCCCGGAGACGGCGGGTTGTTCGTCGGCTTGATACAGCCGGGCTGGTTGACTTCGCCCGTCGCCGCCCACGAGGTCGGGCCCTTGTAGTCGTACAGCCCGCCGGCGTCGGCATAGACCGCGCCCTTGAGCCCGACTTCCTTCGGCAGGAACCAGAACGGCATCTGCAGTTCCGCCGACACGCCCCAGTACTTGGTGCCACCGATGGCGTCCATCGTGCCGTACGGGTTGATGTCACGCGGACCGATACCGTTCGGCGCGAAGCCGCGGACCAGGTTCGGGCCCATCTGGAAGTGATCCAGCATACGCAGTTCGTCGCTGCCGAGCTTGTTCAGGATGCCGCCCTGCGCGTGGATCACGCCGACGATGTCCGACACCAGCGGGGTGTAGTACTTCGCGTCGATCGCGGACTTGATGTAGCTGACGTCGCCACCGACGCCGGCGAAGTCCTGCTTGAAGTCGACGATCAGACCGTCGGTCGGGTTCTTGTTGTTGTCGAGGGTGTTGTAGTTGAGCGTGTAGCCCAACGCCGAGGTCAGCGTCTTGCCACCCGCCAGCTCCTTGCGGACCGGCAGCGAGGCTTCGCCATCGGAGAAGCAGCCGAGACCATTGGTCGACACCAGGCTGATCCCGTTCAGGTTCGCGTAGGCCGGGCTCGGATTGAACGCCGGATTGGGAGTTACACCGTCAGCGAGGAATGGATTGTTGTTACAGTTGTTCAGCGTCGACGGCAGGGTGATTTCCTGCTGATAGACCGAGTAGCGCAGCTGCAGCGACAGATCTTCCCGCAGGCTGAAGCCGAGCCGCGGGCTGAAGCCCAGCGTCTTGGTGCCGTAGGCGATGTAGCTGTTGGACAACTGCTGGCGCTGGTAGAAATCGAGGCCGAGCGCGACGCGATAGTCGAGCAGATAGGGCTCGACGAACGACAGCGAGTAGCCGCGGGCGTACTGACCGTAGGTCACCGAGGCCTTCGCGAACAGGCCGCGGCCGAGTAGGTTGCGCTCGGAGACGCTGACTTCGGCCAGCGCGCCGTCGGTGGTCGAGTAGCCGCCCGACACCGAGAAGTCGCCGGTCGACTTCTCCTCGAGATCGACAATCAGGATGACGCGATCGCTGGAGGACCCGGGCTCGGTGGTGATCTTCACGGTCTTGAAGAAGTCGAGATTCTTCAGCCGGCGCTCGGCACGGTCGACCAGCGCACGGTTGTAGGCGTCACCTTCCGAGATATCGAACTCGCGGCGGATGACGTAGTCGCGCGTGCGGCTGTTGCCGCGAATGTTGATGCGCTCGATATAGGTGCGCGGACCTTCATCGATCGCGAAGGTGATCGACACCGTGTGATTGTCGAAATTGCGATCGCCGCGCGGCCGGACCACCGCGAACGCGTAGCCGCGGCGGGACGCCTCGATCTGCATCTCCTCGACCGACTTCTCCAGCGCCTCGGCGTTGTAGAGCGAGCCGACATTGACGCGCGAGAACGAGCGCAGTGCGTTCGGATCGAGCGTATTGATCGACGACGTGAAGTTGACGGACGCGACGCGGTACTGCTGGCCCTCCTCGATCTTGAAGGTAACCAGGAAGCCCTTCTTGTCGGGATCGTATTCGGTCAGCGCAGCCACGACCTGAACGTCGGCATAGCCGTTCTTGAGGTAGAAGCGGCGCAGCAGGTCACGGTCGGCCTCGACCCGGTCGGGATCGTAGACGTCATTGCCGCCGAGGAAGCTCAGCAGATTCGATTCGCGGGTCTTGATGACGTCGCGCAGGCGGGACGCCGAATAGGCATTGTTGCCGATGAACTCGATCGACCGCACGCCGGTCTTCACGCCTTCATTGACCTCGAAGATCAGGTCGACGCGGTTGTTCGGCTGCTCGATGATCTGCGGATTGACCCGCACGTCGTAGCGGCCGGAGCGGCGATAGATTTCCGCGATGCGCAGCGCATCCGACTGCACCATCGGACGCGAGAAGGTGCCGCGCGGCTTGGACTGGACTTCGGCGGTGAGCTGCTCGTCCTTGACCTTCTTGTTGCCCTCGAAGGCAACGCGGCCAATCACCGGGTTCTCGACCACGACCACGACGAGGCGTCCGCCCCGCTGGTCGATATGGACGTCCTGGAACAGGCCGGTCTCGATCAGCGCCTTCAGGCCGTCGTCGATCTGGGCCTGGCCCAACCGACCGCCCGGTCCGGGATGGAAATAAGAGCGGATGGTTTCGAGCTCGACGCGGCGGTTCCCCTCCACCGTGATCGAATCAACCGTCTGCGCATACGCAGGCGCAGACACAGCTACGGCCGACAGAGTGGCCGCCACCGGCGCGGCGAACATGACCAAGGCGGCGAACAAGCCCCCCCTCACTCGCATTCCAAACATCATGCGCAACGCGCCCTTATCTTAACAGTGCCAAGTCGTTCCCCAACGACCCGACAGATTCCCAACCTGCCGCTCAGCTTGTAGCCAAATTTGCCAAGGGGGCAAACTTACTAGAGCTGAACATTTCCATTTTCGTTCCAAGACGTTGCCCATTGGCAACGTCACAGAAAAGCCCCGTTTCAGGACCCGGCGATCCTGAGGATGTCGTTATACGTCGCAAACACCATCAACATCAGAACCAAACCCAGCCCGATTCGGAAACCCACCTCTTGCGTCCGCTCTGAAAGCGGGCGTCCACGGAGCGCCTCTGCGCTGTAGAAAAGCAGGTGTCCGCCATCCAGAAGTGGGATCGGGAACAGGTTCAACAGACCGATCGAGACCGACAGGATGGCGCAAAGATTGACCACGAACTGGAACCCGGCGCTCGCGGCCTGGCCCGAAAGCTTCGCGATTCCAATGACTCCGCTCACCTCGGCCGGGTTGCCGGTCCCGACGAACAGCGACCCCAGGAACTTGAACGTGCTGGCAATGATGTACCAGACCTGCTCGACGCCGATCTTCATGGCCTCGAAGACGCCGACCGGCGCGCTGGATGCTTCGCCGACCTGCGCCTTGTGCTCGATTCCGAGCACGCCGATCTTGTGCGCGTTGCCGAAGGGATCCTTGACCTCCTTCAGCGCCGGCGCTGCCTTGAGCGAGACGACCGCGCCGTCGCGCTTTACCTTGAACCCAAGCTCTGAACCAGCGTTCGACGCTACGATCCGCTGCATGTCAGCGAAGCTCTGGATGGCGCTGCCGTCGATATCCACGACGACGTCGCCGACCTTGAAGCCGGCATTCGCGGCGACGCTTTCGGCGACCAGGCCGTCGACCCGGGCGATCGTGCTGGGCTTGCCGTAATAGAGCGCCATGCCCGCGAAAATCAGGGCGCCGAGAATGAAGTTCGCGACCGGTCCGGCCGCGACGATCGCGGTGCGCTTGCCGACGGATTTGTGGTGGAAGCTGCCTTCGCGCTCCTCCGCGGTCATGGCGGCGAGCGTTTCCGTCGACGGCGTCGACGCCTCGCTGTCGTCACCGAAGAACTTGACGTAGCCGCCGAGCGGAATTGCCGAGATCTTCCAGCGCGTGCCGTGCCGGTCGTTGAAGCCGGCAAGCTCCGGCCCAAAGCCCAGCGAGAAGGTCAGCACCTTCACGCCAGCCCAGCGCGCAACCAGGAAATGGCCAAGCTCGTGGAAGAAAACGACGATGGTCAGGACAAAGAGAAACGGAACGATATAGCCGAGAAGCCCATGGCTCAACGCATTGATACTATGAAGAAAATACTCGGGCATCCGAATTCCCCTCGACAAGAGCGATTAAGCTCCGTCCCCAACCCTCTAGGTTGCCTTTAAGGCAATTTGAGGCAATAGGGCGGCAGCTTTATTTCGCGCGATATGGTCAACGGAAATCGCATCATCCGCCGAATGCAGTGGTGGCTGATTCCCCGACCTGATCCAATCATTCATCGTCGCCTCGACCAGCCGGGCGATCGCACCGAACTTGATCTTGCCAGCGATAAATGCGGCGACCGCAATCTCGTTCGCGGCATTGTAAACCGTCGTCGCGCCGTGCCCCAGCCGCAGCGCCTCGTAGGCCAGCCGCAGTCCGGGGAAGCGCTGGAAGTCCGGCGCCTCGAAGGTGAGCTGTCCGATCTCGGCGAGATCCAGCTTGGCTGACGGGCCGACGACGCGATCGGGCCAGCCGAGGCAATGCGCGATCGGGATCCGCATGTCGGGCGTGCCGAGCTGGGCCACCACCGAGCGATCCGAGAACTCGACCATGCCGTGGATGATCGACTGCGGATGCACCAGCACGTCGATCTCGTCGGGAGCCAGGGCGAACAGGTAGGACGCCTCGATCACCTCAAGGCCCTTGTTCATCATCGAGGCGGAATCGATCGTGATCTTCTGCCCCATGCTCCAGTTGGGATGCTTCAGCGCCTGTTCCAGCGTCGCCTGCTCGATGTCGGCGGGAGCCCAGGTGCGGAACGGCCCGCCGGATGCGGTGATGATCACCCGCGTCAGTTCCTCGCGATTGCCGGAAGCGAGCGCCTGGAACAGCGCATTGTGTTCCGAGTCCGCCGGCAGGATGCAGGCGCCGGCCTTCTTGGCCCGCTCCATGAAGATGTCCCCGGCGCAGACCAGGCACTCCTTGTTGGCGAGCGCGACGGTTGCGCCGCGGTCCACCGCGGCAAGCGCCGGCTTCAATCCGGCAGCACCGCTGACCGCCGCCATCACCCAATCCGCCGGCCGTGCGGCGGCCTCGATGATGGCGCTCTCCCCGGCCCCGCATTCGATCCGGGTTCCAGCCAGCGCGTCCTTCAGCTCGGAAAGCTTCGCCGGATCGGCAATGGCAGCGAACCGTGCACCGAACTCCTTGGCGAGCTTGGCAAGACCCTCGACATTGCTGTTCGCGGTCAGCGCCTCGACCTGGTAGCGGTCGCGCGCGCCTCGCAGCAGATCCATCGTGCTGTCGCCGATCGAGCCGGTGGCACCGAGGACAGTCACGGTCCGCACGGCTGATGCCGCGACGGCCTTGTTGTTACGCAACGGAACTGCGCTCATCTCATCACCAAACCATAAGACCGCGTCCGACGCCATCGGCGCCACCACGGAGAAAGCCGAAAATCGCCGCCACAATGACGGCCGCGACAAATCCGTCCAGGCGATCCAGCAGGCCGCCATGGCCGGGAATGATGTGGCTCGAATCCTTCACCCCGAACCGCCGCTTCACCGCGGATTCGAAGAGATCGCCGAGTTGCGAGACCACCGACAACACGGCTCCGAGCATCAGCAACGGTCCTGTCGTCCCGATCTCGAAGGCGGCAAAGCCGGCCGCAACAAGCAGGCTCGCCACGAAACCGCCGATCGCGCCAGCCCATGTCTTCTTCGGACTGACCCGCACCCAGAGCTTCGGCCCGCCGATGCTGCGGCCTGCGAAATAGCCGCCGATATCGGTGACCCACACGACCAGCAGCACGAACATCAGCGCGGCGAAACCCTTCACCGGATCGAGCCGCAGCACAACCGATGCGATCTCGGCGGCCGCGGCATAGAGCAATCCCGCAATTGCCCAGCCGCGCCGTTCGCCCGACGTCAACGCCACAGCGACCACACCGACCACGAGCACGTCCACGGCCGCATCGATGCGGCCGGCCATCAAACAAAGTCCGATCAGCAGCAGCGCTAAGGCACCGGGCACCACGACGCGGAGTTCGCGTCCGAACCCGGTGACGGCAAGCCATTCCACAAACAAGCCGACCGCTGCCAGCGTCACCAACAGCGACCAGGCGACGCCGCCCAGATAGGCCAGTGCGATCGCGACCGGCGCCAGCATCAGCGCCGCAACGACGCGCATCGCGAGGTTGCGCGACCCCTGATCGGCTGCTGCCTCAGGCGGCTGCTCGCTTGCTGCCGCCGGCGCGGCTTCGCCCTTGCTCACGAGCCGGTTTTCGCGGCGAGGCCGCCGAACCGGCGCTCGCGTTTGCCGTATTCCGCAATCGCGCCCTCAAGCGCCGCCTTGTCGAAATCCGGCCAGTGAATCGGCACGAACACCAGCTCGCTATAGGCGGCCTGCCACATCAGGAAGTTCGACAGACGCTGCTCGCCGCTGGTGCGGATGATCAGATCCGGATCCGGAATGTCGGGCGCATCGAGATAGTGCCCGAGCGTGTCGGCATCGATCGAGTTGGCGTCGCGCTTGCCTTCGGCGACCTCGCGCGCAAGGCGCCGCGCGGCGGCGGCGATCTCCGCCCGCGAACCGTAGTTGAAGGCGACAACAAGGTTGAGCTTGGTATTGTTCCTCGTGAGCTCTTCGGCCTCGTTGAGCAGCGCGCAGATGTCGCCGTCGAGCCCGTCGCGCTCGCCGATCACGCGCACCCGCACCCCGTCGCGGTGCAGCGTCGCCAGATCGTTGCGGATGAAGCGGCGCAGCAGGCCGAACAGATCGCCGATCTCGCTCGCGGGTCGCGACCAGTTTTCCGAGCTGAACGAGAAGATCGTGAGATAGACGATGCCGAGTTCATGGGCCGCACGCACCACACGGCGCAGCGCCTCGACGCCGCGGCGATGGCCCTCGACGCGCGGCAGCCCGCGCGACGCGGCCCAGCGCCCGTTGCCGTCCATGATGATCGCCACATGCAACGGGCCGCCGGAGCGATCCGGTCCGTCAGTTGCTGGGGCGGCGGCGTTCGACATCGGCTGTTCCTGTACCGTCTCAGACCGTCAGGATTTCCTTTTCCTTGGCGGCAAGCAGCTGATCGATTTCGACGATCATGCCGTCGGTCGCCTTCTGCACCTCGTTCGACAGGCGCTCCTGATCGTCCTCGGAGATCTCGTGATTCTTCTCGAGCTTCTTGATCACGTCGAGGCCATCGCGCCGCACGTGGCGCACCGCAACCTTGGCCGCTTCGGCGTATTTGTGCGCGACCTTGACGAGCTCCTTGCGGCGCTCCTCGTTGAGCTCGGGAATGCGCAGCCGCAGCACCTGACCTTCGGTCGCCGGCGACAGGCCGAGATTGGAATCGACGATCGCCTTTTCGACCGCCTTCACCATCGTCTTGTCCCAGACCTGCACCGAGAGCAGGCGCGGCTCGGGCACACTGATGGTCGCAACCTGGTTGAGCGGCATATGCGAGCCGTAAGCCTCGACCTGGACCGGCTCCAGCATGGAGGCCGCGGCGCGGCCGGTACGCAAACCGCCGAGTTCGTGCTTGAGCGATTGTGTGGCGCCCTGCATGCGGCGCTTCACGTCGTTGATGTCAAAACCAGGTGCGGCCATGACGTTCTCCCTTTCACTAGAAACCGGCTGTCGACGCCCTCGGGTCCAAAATCCGGACCCGGAGGCGTGGCAATCAGCCGGCGACGACCGTGCCGTGTCCGGTACCGCGCAGAATCGCACCGATCGAACCGGGCTCCGCGATCGAGAACACGATGATAGGCAGCGACGTCTCGCGGGCAAGCGCGAAAGCAGTCGCGTCCATGACCTTGTAGCCGCCCTCGATCGCCTGCGAATGGGTCAGACGGTCGAAGCGCTTGGCTTTGGGGTCCTTCTTCGGATCGGCGTTGTAGACGCCGTCGACATTGGTGGCTTTCAGCACCGCCTGCGCGCCGATCTCGGCCGCACGTAGTACTGCGGTGGTATCGGTGGTGAAGAACGGGTTGCCGGTTCCACCGCCGAGCAGGACGATGCGTCCCTCGGCGAGATATTTGTGCGTCGCACTACGGGTGAACAGCTCGGAAATCTCCGGCATCACGAATGCCGACAAGGTCCGCGCCGGGGTGCCCTTGCGCTCGATCGCCGCCTCCAGCGCGAGGCAGTTCATCATGGTCGCAAGCATGCCCATGGTGTCGCCGGTCGGCCGCGACACGCCGCGCGAGGACACCTCGACGCCTCGGACGATGTTGCCGCCGCCGATCACGACGGCGACCTCGATGCCGAGCTTGCGGGCCGCGATCAAGTCGTCGGCGACGCGATCGACCGTCGGTTGATCGATACCGAACCCGTGGGAGCCGGCCAGATATTCGCCGGACAGCTTGATCACCACGCGACGATAGATCGGCTCAGCCATGATGCGATCGCTTTCCTATCCCGCGCAGGCAGGCCTCCGGCGCAAAGCGCTGGACGCCTGGTGTCAGCGGTTACTTCTTGCCGCTGGCGGCCGCGACTTCGGCGGCGAAGTCGCTTTCCTGCTTCTCGATTCCCTCACCGAGAGCATAGTTCACAAAGCCAGCGATTTTGATCGGCCCGCCGACCTTACCCTCAGCTTCCTTCACCGCCTGGGCAACCGACTTGCCGCTGTCGTGGATGAAGGCCTGATCGAGGAGGCAGACCTCCTTGTAGTAGGTCTTCAGGCCGGAATCGACGATCTTCTCGATGACGTTCTCCGGCTTGCCCTGCTGGCGGTACTTGTCGGCCAGCACGTCCTTCTCGCGCTTGACGGTCTCCGGATCGAGCCCGGCCGGGTCGAGCGCCAGCGGCTTCGCCGCCGCGACATGCATGGCGAGTTGGCGGCCGAGTACCGCGAGCTCGTCGGTCTTGCCGGCGGACTCCAGCGCCACGATCACGCCGATCTTGCCGGCGCCCTCGATGACGGCGTTGTGGACGTAGCTCGACACCACGCCCTGGCTCACCTCGAGCGAAGCGGCGCGGCGCAGCGACATGTTCTCGCCGATGGTCGCGATCGCGTCCGAAATCGCCCGTTCCACCGTGAAGTCGCCAACCTTGGCGGCCTTGATGGCCTCGACGTCGGAGCCGTGCTTCAGCGCGACCTGGGCAATCATCTTGACCAGGCCCTGGAACTGCTCGTTGCGCGCAACGAAATCGGTCTCCGAATTGACCTCGACCAGCACGCCCTTGGTGCCCGAAGTCAGCGCGCCGATCAGGCCCTCGGCTGCGACGCGGCCGGCCTTCTTGGCGGCCTTGGAGAGGCCCTTCTTGCGCAGCCAATCCTGCGCCGCCGTCATGTCGCCGTCGGTCTCGGTCAACGCCGCCTTGCAATCCATCATGCCCGCGCCGGTCGACTCGCGGAGTTCCTTGACCATCGCTGCAGAGATCGTTGCCATCGTTCCATGTCCTTCTTGCCTGTACAGAAACCGCGGCGCCCGATGGCGCCGCTGTCAGCGACAGGAAAATCGTTGTTCGTGGAATAGAAGCGGCGGCCGGGTCAGACCCGGCCACGCCGCGTAACTGTTATTCCGCTTCGGCGAGCGTCTTGGCCTGGGCGACCCAGGCGTCGGCACGGCTCGGCAGACCGACTTCTTCGCCGATCTTGTGCGCGGTGTCGTGATCAAGCTCGGCGAGCTGCCAGTAGTGGAAGATGCCGAGATCGTTGAGCTTCTTCTCGATCGCACCGGACACGCCGGTGAGCTTCTTGAGGTTGTCGGCAGTGCCGCGCGGACCAGCCAGCCCCTGGAAGCCGGACGGCGTCGCCGCCGGAAGGTCTTCCTGCACCGGCGATGCCGACGCACCGATATCGATTCCGGAATCGCCCTGAGCGCGCGAGATGCCGTCGATGGCGGCGCGCGCCACGAGGTCGCAATACAGCGAGATCGCGCGGCCGGCGTCGTCATTGCCCGGCACCACATAGGTGATGCCCTTCGGGTCCGAATTGGTATCGACGATCGCGGCGACCGGGATGTTGAGCCGCTGGGCTTCCTGGATCGCGATGTCTTCCTTGTTGGTGTCGATCACGAAGATCATGTCGGGAAGACCGCCCATGTCCTTGATGCCGCCGAGCGAACGGTCGAGCTTGTCGCGCTCGCGCTGCAGCGTCAGCCGCTCCTTCTTGGTGTAGGAGTTGGCTTCGCCCGACGACAGCACGTCGTCGAGATGGCGCAGGCGCTTGATCGAGGCCGAGATCGTCTTCCAGTTGGTCAGCGTGCCGCCGAGCCAGCGCGAGTTGACGAAGTACTGCGCCGAACGCTTGGCCGCATCGGCAACGCCGTCCTGGGCCGAGCGCTTGGTGCCGACGAACAGGATGCGGCCGCCCTTGGCGACGGTATCGCTGACCGCCTGCAGGGCACGGTGCAGCATCGGCACGGTCTGCGCGAGGTCGATGATGTGGATGTTGTTGCGGGCGCCGAAGATGTAATCCTGCATCTTCGGATTCCAGCGGTGGGCCTGGTGGCCAAAGTGAACGCCAGCTTCAAGCAACTGACGCATAGAGAAATCGGGTAGCGACATAGTGATAATTCTCCGGTTGGTTCCTCCGGAAACGTGTGAGCAGACGAGCCTTATGGCCCGGCTGCCACCGGACGGCCTTTTGAGCCATGTTTCCGTGTGAGATGGCGCGCTATATAGCCTGATTTGCGCCAGAAGCAAGGAAATACGGCCGGTTTGACCGGCCGGATAGGCCCAAATCGTGCCGAAACGGCCCTGTTTGGCGGCCCAAGGGCTATCGCAGGTGCGCGGGGCCAAAATATCGAAAAACAACCCCATGCAAAGGAGCAGGCCGGCGACCGACGCGGTCACGCACGATTCAAATTTTGTCTTTTGACCTTGGGGCAGGCAAACATCCGCCCACGTGGTCGTTGCCACCGTGCGCGGCGATGAACATGGCGACGGCCGACCGGCAATAGGATTCGATTTCGTTGTCGTCCTCTGCTCTCGCCTCATCGAAGCGTGCGATCATCAGGAGATCGGATCCTTTGAAAAGCGCTGCAAACAAGCGGGCGGACCGGAGAGGATCGGGCACGTTCAGAACCGCCTTCGCGTGCAACTGACGCAAGAGAGCCTCGATTTGGGCGATGACATAGGCGGGGCCGGCTTCGAAATGGAGCCTGCTTAACGAGTTTTGACTCGTCTTGTCGGCCATGACCATGGCTTCGACGCTGCGGACGTCTGATCTCAACAGCGTGCGAAGCAGTAATGATGCCACCGCCATGAGCTGATCTTCGACCGAACCGTCGACGCCTTCAAGAAGGGCCTGGGGTGCAAACAACTGATGGCAGCCGGCCGCCATGGCCGCGCTGAACAGCGCCTCCTTGTTCTCGAAGTGCCGATAGATGCTGAGCTTGGATATCTTCGCCCGCTGGGCGACCTTGTCCAATGTCGTCGCTTGAAAACCCAACTCCACAAAGAGTTCGCGCGCGGCGTCGACGATCGTTTGGCCAAGCGCCTCGTTGGCGGGCCGTCCACGCCGGCCCTGTCTGCTTTCGGTCACGACAATTCCAGTACTTGACAGTATTCAAATTCTTGCATTACGATACCATTAAGTATCTGAAATATGCAAGCCAATGGGTAGGTTTCAACCTGTCCTCCAACGGAGCCCATCACCATGGATGACGTCATCATCATTGGCGGCAGCTTTGCCGGTCTCGCCGGCGCCCTGCAGCTCGGCCGTGCCCGCCGCAAGGTCACCGTTCTCGATACCGGTCTGCCACGCAACCGCTTCGCCGGCCACTCGCATGGCCTGCTCGGCCACGATCACAAGCCGCCGCTGGACATCCTGGCCGAGGCGCGGCAGCAGCTGGCGCGTTATCCCACGATCAAGCTGGTGAGTGCCCGGGCCGAAAGTGTCTCCGGCGCGATCGACGATTTCAACGTCCTCACTTCCGATGGCGGAAGCTTTGGGGCGCGTCGTCTGATCCTGAGCTATGGCGTCGCCGACCAGATGCCTGATGTTCCGGGCTACGCCGACAGCTGGGGCACGTCCATCGTGCCCTGCCCGTATTGCGACGGCTTTGAAGTCGCCGGCCAGCATTGGGGCCTCATCTGGTCCGGCCCGCAGTCGCACAATCAGGCCAGGCTGTTCCTCGATTGGACCGACAAGTTGACGCTCTTCGCCGATGGTCACGACATTCCGCCTGATATCCAGGCCGATCTGGCGCGCCGCAAGATACCTGTCGTCGATGGCCGGATCGTCGAGATCGCCCATCACAAGGGCCATATCGCCACCGTCAATCTCGATACCGGCCGCAATGTCGCAGTCGACATCCTGTTCGCCCATCCGCGCAACAAGCCGTCCGCAAGCCTGCATGAATCACTGGGCCTTGCCACCGTAGTTACGCCCGTCGGCATCGCCCTCAAGGTCGACGAGCGCCGCCAAACCAGCATGCCCGGCGTCTACGCCGCCGGCGACCTCGTCACGCCCTTCTTGCCCTCGGTCACCCAGGCATCATCGCAGGGCGCGATGGCGGGTATCTTCGCCCAGCAGTCGATGGTGGTTTGAGAGCGCAGATTCCCTTCTCCGGTTGCCGCGGACCATCAAATTGGAGTTGAGGGAAGAGAACGATGTCGAAAGAACCAATGAACAGCTTCGCCGGAAAATGGGCTCTGATCACCGGGGCGTCGAGTGGGCTCGGCCTTGAATTCGCAGATCTACTGGCTGCGTAGAAAGTCAATCTCGTATTGGCGGCCCGACGGCAGGAGTCGATGGAAAAGCTTGCCTCCGATCTCCGCCGAAAATACGGGGTGAATGTGCTGGTCGAGGCGATCGATCTTGCCGCGCCGGGCGCGGCCAGCCGCTTGAAATGCAGTCTCGACGCGAGGGCGGCGACCGTCGACATCTTGCTGAACAATGCCGGATACGGCTTGCACGGCGACTTATTGGAAACGCCGATCGAGCGCACCGCGAACATGATCCAGCTCAACATCACGACGCTCACAGAGCTGACCTATCTCTTCGGCCGCGAGATGGCCAAGCGGCGATCTGGACATATCCTTCTCGTCGCCAGCCTCATGGCCTTCCAAGCCGTTCCCAGCTACGCGGCCTATGCCGCGACCAAGGCATATGTACTCGCCCTTGGCGAGGCCCTGCATAACGAACTCCTCCCGCATGGTGTGGTTGTTACCACTCTCTGCCCGGGGCACACCGCGACGGGCTTCGATGCTGCAGCCGGCGCAACCACATCGGCCTTGCTCCGCCTCCTCACCATGAAGCCTCGTCCGGTCGCAGCGAGCGGCATTCGGGCGTTGTTGCAAGGAAAGGCTATGGTGGTCGCGGGCCTGTCGAACAAGATGGTGGCCTTTTCAAATCGTCTGACGCCGCGATCAATGCAAAGGGCCACGATGAAAAGAATAGTGGACGCTTAACTCCTGGAGCGCTGGCGTGTGGGGCTCCTCGAACAAGCGGGGCCTCTGAAGGCTGACGATGCAGACGGGGGCTGCGATCCGGATCTGGTCGTTCCTCCCAAGGATCAGCGGAGAATGGATCGCTTCATCCTGTTCGCCCTCGCCGCTCGCTGGAGACGATGCACGCTTTGGCATCGGACAGCCTAGTTAAGAACGATGCAGAACGAGGATATGTCATGGCACAGCACAATGCCGATCGGGTCGCCGGCTGGAATGACCAAAGCGGGGAGCGCTGGGTCGCCCACCAGGCCCGGCTCGACGCCATAGCAGCGGTGTTCGGCCAGGCCGCGATCGAAGCC
>NZ_LGHK01000012.1 GCF_001908235.1 Bradyrhizobium sp. NAS96.2 | reverse complement strand
CCAAGCAAATCACAGGTTTCAGATAGGCCTATATTCCGAAAGTGAGAACGAATGGAGTTCCGGTCAACCAACTGGACGCGTCAGCAATCGGGCAGCGCCGGTCCGCAAGAGAGCTCACGGGCTCCGTCCGCAGATTCGGCGGCCTTTGAGCAGCAGCTGAGTGAAATCGGCAATTCAGGCGGTCCCGTGCTGATGCAGCCGCTCATCCATCAACTGGGGGGATCGGCATCGGAGGCTCAGCCCATCACGCAAGGGAGCAGGCCAGAAGATACGCCAGCGCCGGATAGTAGAGTTGATGGGGCGATGCTGGGCGGCTCGGCGCAGCCGATTCAGTCAGATGGGGTTTTGGTCGGTCACAGCAATCGCCCCGTTTACTCCCAAGATGCGCTCATTATTTCGAGGCTTGAGCCAGCCCTCATCAAAGGGAACGCTGCGAGGCGCACGGCAGGGAATCAGGTAAGCAATCTTCTCACTCTCGACCGCTGGCTCTTTGAAAACAAGAAGGGGACCATTGCTGCTCGGCTTGATGACCAGTCGCTGACGACTGACGTCGAGGAGTTCATAAAAAACGGCGGTACCAAGAAGGTCCGTAAGGCACTAGATCATCTTCGCACCTCCGAGACCACGGGCGGAGTCGTGCCGATTAGGGGCGTCGTTAAGTTAACTCCCTATCCAGAGGACGCGGCTCTCATCAGGCAGTACAAAAACGAAACACGAACCGCTACCGGCCAGAACAGCGCAACCGCTCTTACCAGGTTCAGTGACTACCTACGTGAGATGAACAAGCCGATCATTGCTGGTCGGCTTTCCGACAAGTCGCTGGACAATGATGTCGACGATTATAAGAAAACGCCCGGATATGATCTGAAGATCGTATCCGCATTAGGTCGTCTCCGACAATCCCAAGCGGGCGCACAAGCGATTGAAGTGGAGCGCCATATCCCGCCCGCTCCATGTTCTGAAGACGCGGTCCTGACGGAGCCGATGTTCATTGGGCACGACGCTACGCAGCACAGCTTGTCGGAGGAAGCTATCAGCTGGCCAGAGATCCTTCGTGCGGAAGGTCACGGTGAGGACCTTCCTTTGGAGTCGATGGACGAAGCCGCCCCCTCGTCGCCTTTCCAGTCTAGTACCCAAGCGGGCGCGTCGCCCGCGGGGCAGCCGCTCATCGTGCAACGGAGCGTGCAGGACCACTCGTCAACTCCGTATGCTGAAGACGGCGGAACGATGCTTGGCGTCTCGCTAGCGCAGTCGGCTCGGTCAGCTGAAGTGTACGTCGATGGCAGTATGCTCCCTCTCTATTCCGATGACGCATCCCTTATCCTCGGCCTCGAGGAGACCGTCGTTGGGTCCAATGGAGAGCCGTTGCTCAACTTAGCTCGCTGGCTCTTTGCAAGCGATAAGCCCGGCATTGCTGCTCGGTTGCACGACGACTCGCTCAGTCGGGATGCCGAAGAGTTCGAGAGAAGCTGTGGCTCCTCATCCGTCGTTACGGCCTTAGCTCTTCTGAGGGCTCCCCGGTCGGCGGACGTAGCTCCGCCGCGGGTGAAACGCGCTGTCCTGAATCCTTATCCCGAAGACGCGGCCCTCGTGGACGAGTACAAAAAAGCGCCTGCGGAAGGGGTCACTCAAGATAGCGCCAAGAGCTACGCAAATCTTCTTGCCGATTTCAGTAACTATCTGCGCAACAAAAACAGGCCGGGCATTGCCGCTCAGCTTTCCGGAAGGTCGCTGCATGAATTGGATAAGGATGTCGAGGGCTATAAGGACTCCGGTGGTAAGCGGAAGATCCGTACCGCACTGGCTCATTTTCTAAAGTCGCCGGCAGGCGTCAGAGCGATGGAGCTCGAGCGCCAGTTTCTCGCCCGTCCTGATCCCGGCGTGGTCCTGACAGAGCCGAGGCACGTCGGAGATGATGCTTCGCACCACAGCGCGTCGCTGGGAGCTGTGAGCTCGGCCGAGGTCCTCCCTGCGGACGGGTACGACCAGAATTTGGCTTGCGAGATGATAGACGAAGCCGCGCCATCGTCGACACTTGAGCCAACCGCGCAACTCGCTGCATCACTACCGGAGATGCAGCCCATCGTGCAGGCGAGCGGGCACGAATACACCCCCACGTCGCACGAAGGCCGAGCAGTGCCCGGCGCGTCCGCGCTGCAGCCAGGCCAGTCGCCTTGGGCTTTCGTCGGTCGCATCGGGGACCCCCTCTATTCCCGGGACGCATCTCTTATCGATGGACTAAGGTCAGCACTCATCAAGCGCCGCTTCCAGCCGCGCACCATCACCGATAATGTCCGCGCTCTTCTCAGATTCGGACGTTGGCTCCTTAAAAACAACAAGCCGGAAATTGCTGCTCGGCTTAATCACGAGTCGCTGGATGAAGATACCAAGGCATTCGACAAAACTCAGAACGGGTCCATTCTTACGGCATTAGGGCATCTCCGAGCCTCACAGTCGCAAAGCGGGGGCGCGCCAATCGCAATCCGCGCAAAATTGAATCCCTACGATAATGATGCGGCGCTCATTAAAGAGTACAAAGCAGCCGCCACCAAGAACCGCAAAACCACGAGCCAATACGCAACCGCTCTTAGCAAATTCAGTGAGTACCTCCGCACGAGCAACAAGCCAGGATTTGCTGCTCGGCTCTCCAATAAATCGTTGGATGAAGATGTCACGGCTTACAGGGAGGAGCCCGGCAGCAATCGGAGGATAGGTACCGCACTGTCTCACCTACGAGAATCGCTGACAGGCGCCCGAGCGATTGAACTTGAGGAGCCATCACGCGAAGAGGTCGTCATTAGCGACGAGCGAGACACACAAGACTCAGCGGAGTTGGGGGTAGCGGAGAGTTCCGGCGTTTTTGCGGATTCGCAAGCACTTCCCGCTGACCGCGAGCCCGGCAGGAGTAAAGTTGCGGCCGGGACCGCCGCACAGCTCGGCGCCTCGCAGAGGCCTTTCAACTGGCCAGAGGAGCTCCCTCCCAGGGAGGATGACCAGAGTGTTCCTGAGCAAACCTTAAGCTGGGCAGGGATGCCGCCAGCGGAGGATAACGACCAAATGTCTCTCGAGCCGGCTGCGAGTGGGTACTGGGCTCGCGACCCTGGCGAGGCCTTCCCGGCTCCGAGCTGGTGGCATGAGCACCGTGAGCACTCGGACGAGCTGTCGCATGCGCTAGATATAAGCAACCGTTTGCCAGGCGAAGTGGTAATCATCAACTATGAGCATGGAAGCGTGGATTTCACGCCGGCCAAGAGGCGGAGGATTTTCAGTCCGCAAAGTCTTGCCACGACCACCCAGTCGGCCAGCCAAGTTGTGATGACCGCACCGGCCGTTGTCGAGTCGCCCTATCCCGACGACGCGGACCTCATCAAGAAGTACAAAATGCAAGCTGCGACAGAGGGTACTTCAAGCACAGCTAACAGCTATGCGAGCCTGCTCATCGATTTCAGCCGCTACCTTCGTCAGAACAAGAAACACAGCATTGCTGCCCAACTTAACGATACGTCCGTCAATGAACTGGATCAAGATGCCAACCTCTATAGAGAGGCCGGCGGCTATAAAGCTGTCAATGCGGCGCTGGCTCATCTCCGGGACGGAGCGAGCAAACGCGTGCCCGCTCCCTTATACTCTGCGGACGCCTCCCTTATTGCAGGTCTTGAGCCCGCACTGATCGGCGCGGGGTACGAGGCGATCACGGCTAAATCCTTATATGTTCGTCCTCTGCGTAGATTCAGCCAGTGGCTTTTTGCAAACCGCAAGTCGGGAATCGCTGCTCGGCTCAATGATGGCTCGCTGGACCGCGATGCCGCGGGCTTCGAAAAAGACTGTAAGAGGCGAGCCGTTCCTACGGCTCTAGATCGTCTCCGGGACTTCCGGTCCGAGCGCGGAATTGCGCCGATCACAGTGCGCCGGAGGAACGCTGAGGGCGTCGCTCTGGAGCACAATTGGCCAGAGGAGCTCCCTCCGGAAGGTGACGATCAGGATCTGCTTTGGGGGATTGAGGAAGATGGCCCATCCTACGGCGTGACCACCCCTGAGCAGACGCGGGAGGTAGAACAAGCTCCACGGCAGGAACCTGCCGAGTCCACCTCAACCTGGTCGCTACAGATACCGTCGGACTTTGATTGGAGTATGTGGCCGGCCGGAGAAGCCGAGCCATCATTGCCTGTCGCGGCTCAGTCGCCGTCGACGCCGTATGAGCTGCGTGACGATGCTCACTATGCGTTTCCGCGAACACCGTCCGATGCTCTACTCGGGGCTTGGGTTCCGACAGCCTCGAGCCGGCAGTTGCTCGATAACATGGAATGGTTGGGCGATGAGCATATCGCGGCGGATTACGCACTCCTGTTACGGGACTTGCAGAAGGACAATCCGGATTTGGCGGCCCGGACGCGCCTCGTGGAGCCTGCAATAGCACATGTGCTGCGCAGGACCCTGAACGAGGACGTCCTCCTGGAAAACTTGCATGGGATCGTCAACGACCAGGATGGTAACGATACCGCCCGATTCCTGTTTCTGCCAGTGAACGATGACGAGGACGATGCCGGCCACCATTGGTCCCTGCTGCTCCTTGATCGCGACGCGCCGGAAGGGCCGGTTGCCTATCATTACGACTCCGCCGAGGGACGCAATCACACCCATGCAGCAAAGCTCGCAGAAGTGTTGCATGCCCGCCTCGAGCGACGCCCCATGGCCCAGCAGCAGAACAGTTATGATTGCGGCGTCTACGTGGTGGATGGCACGCGAGAGCTGGTTAGCCAATTGTCGCAAGGACAACGGCCAGAGCTGCTAAACCTCGACAACCTCGTCGCGAATCGGCGGGCACTGCAAAACCGTCTTAGGGGCTGACCACTCTACGGTTGATGGACGCTCCCAACAACTCGCAATGTGAGGACGAACACTTCATACAGCACATCGCGCCGGTGCACTTCGGTGCCGTCATCGAGGCCCTCAGAAGGTGTGCACGAAGCGCTATTCGGGACAGATTCCGACGAAGATCGTTGACGCCCCCGATGTCTGGGCGGCCTTTTCCGAGGCCGCGAAGGCGCTGGTCGACGGTCTGCGGATTCCGGAAGACCGGAAACTCCTGCTGGTCGACGCCGTCGGGCGCACCAACAGCATGCCACACAAGGCGTTGATGGAGAGCATCCTCGACCGGATGGGGCTCCGGATCGGCGACGCTGAAAGCGCGGCCTGGCGTCGAGTATTATCAGGAACTCCTGCGGAGCTGCTCCGTCCGCGGACGGTACGACGCTGATCTTCGGGTCGACTTCGCCAATTACGAACGGTGGCTACCGAAGCATCTGAGAGAGACTTTCAAGCACTACGAAGAAGGCGTCCCGCTCCGCATAATCGAAAACGAAGCAGTCGATCTGGTGCCCTCTTTGGGCGACCGGGAGTTGGCGGACCTGATCTACCAGTTGAACCGTGATGTTGCATTGGCGGAGGAAGAAACCGATCGGCGTGCGCTTGATCGGTGGTTCGATGGAGGCGGGTAGCGAGGTGACTGCGAGTTCCCGGTTTCAACAGTTCGGTGCTATTTTCGATGGAACTGTTGAAACTATTGATTTGAAATGATAAATATCGTTTCAACACCCAGGGTCCAAAATCAGGCCGGATTGTTGAAACCATGGATTTTCAAGAGCTTAACAACGACCAACGTCGCGAGGTGGTCAATAGCCAGCAACGCTTCCAGGCCTTGAGGGACGCCAAGGAGGCCTACGATGCCCATCGGGGTTCCCTGACCTGGATGGAGTCGAAAGGCCGCGAATACCTCGTCCGGAGCTACTACGACAAGGCCCGCCTCAGGAAGCAAGCCTCGCTCGGCGCGCGTTCGCCCGAAACTGAAAAGATGAAGGCGGACTTCGAAGCTAAACGTGCTGCTGCAGAAGACCGTGTGAAGAACTTGCGCGATACCATGGATCGACAAGCCGCGGTCAATCGTGCGCTCGGCTTGGGCCGCGTTCCGTTGATTGGAGCCCGGATCATGCGCGCTCTCGACGGCTTCGGAATGTTGGGTTCTGGGATTCGGATTCTCGGGACCAACGCGATCTACGGTTATGAGGCCTCTTCGGGCGTCAGACTCGATCCGGGCTTGGCCACGACGGAAGACATCGATCTGCTGTTCGACGCGCGCGGCGGGCTTACGTTCGTCGCAGACGACGACGTCTCTGAGTCATCGCTCATGAAGATACTCAAGCGAGTGGACACCAGCTTCGAACGCGCCAAGCAGACGTTCCGCGCTGTAAACCGGGACGGCTATCTCGTCGATTTGATTAAGCCGATGCAGAGCCCACCCTGGAAGAAGGCTCCAGACAAGATCGGCTCGGACCCGGAAGATTTGACCGCCGTGCAAATCGAAGGACTTGATTGGCTGCAGAATGCTCCCGCGTTCGAGGCGGTCGCTATCGACGAAAAGGGCGAACCGGTACGCATCGTAGCTCCGGATCCGCGGGTTTGGGCCGCCCATAAGCTTTGGCTGTCCCGTCGGGTGGACAGGGAGGCGCTCAAACGCCAACGAGATGCAGCGCAGGCTGAAGCCGTAGGCGCTCTGGTGGCAAACTATCTTACTCACCTCCCGTTCGATGCAGAGCAATTGAGGATGCTTCCGAAAGAGGTGGTGGACAGCGCGGCGCCTCTTTTCGCCAAGAAAGATGGTGCTGCGCGAGCCTAGCGGCCAGGGTCAGCCACAACGGCTCCGGCATATCCGGCGCCGCCGATCATCAGCGGCACCATGATGATGATCAGCATGCTGCTGCTCATCGACATGCTGCTGATGATGATGCCGACATCATCACCGGCATCATCATCATTCCCAGCAGCACCAGCACCACCAGCAGCAGCACGACCAGCACCAGATTGAGCATCGGCGCCGCCGGCAGCCCAGCGGCTGCTGGCGTCTAAGCTATCGAACGGCTTGCGATCACTGCGAAATCGCTCACGAACGCACGGCCAAATCTTTGCGGCGTTAATGTTCAGTTTTCAGGCTTGGTCACGGATTTCGACGACGGGGCGTCGACTTACAGAATCGAGTCGTTCTTAAAGCCCGCAATCGAGTCGCTCTTATAGTCCGAGCGATTCGTTCTTAAAGTGGACCAACAACCCCCTTCTCCTTGTCGGGACCAATCGAAAGCGAGTCGCCTAAGTCATTGATTTTTCATTGGGCGCCAAAAATTCGCGAGTCGAAAAAGCAAACCTTCGCGAGTCAATTTTTCCGATTTCCAAAGAATTGCGAGTCGGCACCTAATGTAGAGTACCAGCCTTCGTCGACTCTACTAGATATGGTCCCTCTGAAAACGGCCGAGGCAAGCTGTTGCTAAAGCGCCGAGTTCTTCGTGCGCGGCTCGGTGCAGACGATCGCGACGGCGTCCACCACTCCTCGACAGCGAAGCCGAACAGAACCACTTCGCGGGTGGCGTTCAGTGAGGCTACTAAGCGAGCCACTTCAGAACATGCTCTACGCGCCACGCCAGCAGAGACCCGGCATCGACGTCGTATCGGCGAAGCAGACCTGTGACGACCGCGTCGTTCGGCGACCATTTGCCGAGATCGCAACCCGACTCGACGAACCGTGTATTCCAGACCAGCGAGCCGCTGAAACCGGCGGGATCATCGTGTTTAACGCGATCGCGGACTCCATGGTCGGTTCCTTGAGTGACGGTCGTCTTGCCCGGCTCCCAGAACATTTCAAAGACGTTTGCGTCCCCGGATTGTCTTATCTCTTGGGAACAGTAGCCGGTGAGAATGACGTCGGCACCCAATCCACTGATGTAAGCGACGTTCTCGCCGGCGATCCCGCGGAAAAAGAGCAGTTCATCCGGAACGGGGTCGTGGCGCGCCGCAAATCTCGACATGGACACAGGCTGGGCGGTGGACGCGATCTTGCTCCATTGGCCTGCGTCGATCGGAGCGAATGCGGCATCGACCGCGGGGCCGGGGTCCGCGCACCAGATGCCGGGCTGGATTTCGGTGCTGTCGCCATGATCGACGTAGTGGGCGTGGGGCTGGCAGTCGGCCACGTGCGCGCATGTGAGGACCTTGACGCCGTCCTTCTCGGTGAATGTACCCGTGCCGATCTTCGTACCAGCCATGATCGCCACGTGCGGCCGCGTGATGACCTTCATCCGATCCGTGACGTTCTGCTTGCAGAACTCCCAAATGGCGTTCGCGCTGGTGCAGTTCAATTTCAACCTCCGCACGTTCAAAAACGGCGACAGCGTTACCTCCAGGGTCAACGTTCCCGTCCGGATCCGGTCATCCTCCCAGTACGGCTGGACGTGTAGGCGGGGAACGTCGTCTTTCCGTATGCGAAGACGAGCTCCATCCCGTCGAGCGCATCGAGCCCACGATCTGCTCGATCGGCCAAGTCCTCAAGCACGAGCCAGTTTATGGCTGCCTCTGCCTGGTCCAGGTCGATGGCGCTGTAGTCGGGAAGGACGCAGTCCTCGTGGATGTGCCGCTCGACCATCTCACCGAACGCGGCCATCTCCGGACCGCCGCCGGGAAGTGCTGCGGTCACCCCGGCCAGCAGATCCGCGATCTGCACTCCCGCGTGCCCGGCCGACGACGCGAAGGCGATCGGCTTCGACATGTTCCAGGTAAGAGTGCGGCTCTTGCCGAACATGTCGACGCGAACAGTGTCGGGACGATTGATCATCACGTCGAATGCCCCGGCCAGCGCCCGCAGCGGCTTCGAGTCGTCGCAAACGACCTCCAGAAGCGGGTGGCGGTCGCCCCAGGCCGCTAGATGGCTCGGAACCGCCGATCCCGTCAGGTCGAGTATCCATTTGCCGCCCGTCAATCCCTGCAGGTCGCGCGCTTCTCGCGCGATGACGACGTTGTAGCCGCGGACAAAGCGGAGGATCTGCTCGATCATGGGGTTCGCGCCGTGAGACCCGAATAGGGTTGGTGCATCCGTCGGATCCAACGAACGCATGAACGCCTCGAATTCGTGTGCGAACACCTCGAGTGACTTGTCGTGCATGAGCATGAAGAAGAACATGGCGACGAACTGGTGGAAGTTGTGGCGGTAGAACAAGGCGTTGTTCGTCTGCAGCACCGGTTCGAACAGGTATTCGAACAGTTTCGCCGCGAGGCTGTAGCGCTTGTCGTACAGTGTCACGATGTAGCGTCCTTCGATCTCGCGGAGGACGTTTTCGATCAGGGCCCTGCCGCGTGTCGACTTCAGCAGCTTGGCTGCTTTCAGTTCCGGCATCTGGACAGGGTGCTTCGCGCGGACGCGTCGGATCAACGAATCCGCTTCGGCCAGCGTCAGATCGTGTGACGCGTAGCTGAACATGGGCTGGTCCGGATCCAGCAGATTGTTGCCGGTAAATCCGGCTTCGTCGCAGGAGATCAATCGCGGTAAGGCAACTAAGGGCTTGTTCATTTTTATAGCTTCAACTTTGACGATATGGATGCGCACCTTGAAAGCCGGCCATGCCGGCCGGCGACCGACGCGCCGACGTCTGGGGACGCGAAATCTTCTTGCAGCGATCAGGATCGCTTCGCAGAACCGCCGCGTTTGGCCGGGCGGCCGGCGTAGTGATCGAAGACGCGTTTAACGTGTTCGTCGACGAAAGCGTGTTCGTCCGTCCATTCGAGGCCGAGTTGATCTGCCAAGGTCAGAAACCCGGGACCGGGCACGGTGCGCCCCGAGGTCTTCCGGTGCACGATGGCCGATAGAAGTATGCCGTTCTTCTCGAAGCTGACCTCGGACACCCGACCGAGGACGGCTCCGACCTTGGTGCGGTCGGCCGGCACGGTCCTAGACATCCCGAGCGCATTCATGACGCGCTCGTAGTAGACGACGGTGCGGCTGGCCGCGGCCTCCTCGAGGCATTCCCGCGCAATCTTTACCTGGTGTTCGAAGGCTTCCGCCAAGTCGATAAGGCCGTGCGCCAGGATGCAGCGCGTATTCTTGATCTTGATCTCCTGGAGTTGTTTGGCGGCAACCATTCGCTCAATGGCCGCGCGGCTAACGCCACGAAAGTCCGCAGCCATCTGCAGCGAAACGACCGCGAGCTTCGGGTTGAGTCGCAGAGCGTCGATGTAGTCGCTGACGCCGTTAAACACCATGATGACAAAGCATATTTGTTATGTTACAGATTTGCTATATAACGAACTTGTGGCGATGTCCACTGCTGTTCGCAGCCTCGAAACCTCCTTTGCGCCTCCCTTGTGAAGCTCCATCTTCACCTGCCGGCCAAGGTTGCGCACCATGCCTGGTTCGATTTCTCTCGTTGGCGCGGAATACGGACCGCGCGTGGTGGCGTCTTTGGTTTTCGGCGATTGCCGGCGGGCGTCCGATCTGGACCTTTTGGGGCGGCACGGCGCGTCTGCTGGTCGCCGTCGGGGGCGGTTGGTGCGCCGTGCGAATGCTGGGCGCGGGCGAGGGCGCACTTTTCGGACTTGTGGTGGCTTCCTACGTGGCGTCGGCCATGATGTGCATGGCCGTGACTTACCTTGGTCTGAACTGGCGGCTTTGAGAGACCGAGGAGTTGCCGTCTCCTGAACGTATCGCTTGGGGCGGGTTCGACCAGAGGGTGATTCTCGGGCTATTGGCAATTCGGAGCATTACCGGTCGCGGTCAAATATCGTAGGCGTTACGGACCGTTGGGGGGCGGTGCGTTATGGACATTAGAAATCAGGGCCAAGGCGTTCACGCGCGCGAGATTCACGGTCTCGGCCAGCTTCAGCTCCTGCCGAGCCATTGGTTCGCCTATACGAATCTCGAGATTTCCATCGGACCGGGGCAGTACCGCGAGATCGACGCCGTGATGGTCACCGATGACCGCGTCCTGCTCGTCGATTTGAAGGACTGGAAGCACCGCATCACCTGCGGGGAAGGTCGCTGGTACCACGACGACCTCGACATGCCGTCGCCCGTCTCGAAGATCAGGTTCGTCGCGCACAAGGTCCTCGAGTCGTTCCGAGCCTACCTGCGCGAGTACAACGAACAACGCGGCGAGGGTGCTGCGAAATTGCGGGCACCGCTCATTCAGGGCATCGTCGTGCAATGCGGGCCGGCGTCGCTGGATGAGATCGTGGACAATGAGAAGTCCAGCGCGTTCATGCTCGACGACTTCATGCGTTTCATCGTTGCCATGGACACGCGGAACTCGCGTCTTGGAGCGTCGCCGCATGCCGATCGGCGAAATCCTCTGACAGCCGCGGCAAGCCCGTGGCGTGCGTTCTTCGCTAAATTCTTCAACGCGTCGGACGGGCCTTTTAGACCAGGAAAACGGCGCTACGGCACATACCGGGCGCTCTCGGACCGGCCGAGCTTCGTGCACCGGGATGTCGCATTTCAGGAGTTCGACGTCGAAGACGAGAACGTCGGCGCCTCGACAGGCCTTCTGCGGCGATGGGACTTCTCGCGGCTGGATACGCGTTTCCAAACCGAGACGGGACGACACGAAATCGCGGGTCGCGAGCGCAAGGTGATAGCTTACCTTAACGATCGCAACCCCAACATCGGAGCCATGATCCTCCAGCCGAAAGTCGACGACGGAGAACGCGGCATCGGGTATTGGGAAGTATTCGAGACGCGGCGACGTTTAAAACGACTTTCGGACTTCGCCACGACGGACGCCCGGCATCTGGCTAAGCTCGAGAGGCTCGAACTGGTTCGCCAGTTCTTGGCGAGATTGAAGGCCATTCACGAACAGGATGCGGCACACCTCGATATCGGGCAGCACAGCGTTTGGATCGAACCTCCGAACCTCGTGCGGTTGTCTCATCTGTTGGCGGCTAGAATCGACGACGTAGAATCGCTCGGTGAGCGGCGCTATTCATTTCTATCTTCCTCCAGAATACCCGACGAAGCCGACGGAAACGCCGCCGACCCCAAGTCCAGGGATTGCTTTCTCGCCGGCCTCGTAGCCCACCAGATGGTTTTCGACGCGGTCCCTTCGGCTGCAGCGGCGGGCGTTTCCCCCAAATGGGACAAGGCAGTCGATCCGGAAAATTCGTTTCAGGCGATTCATGCCTGGTTCGAGAGATCGCTCTCGTGGACCGGCAGCGAACGTTTCGCCGACGCCGCAGCGATGCTCGATGCGTTCAATGCCGCCGCCAACGAAGCGCTCCCGGCCGGGCAGACATTGGCCCGGTTGGAGCGATACCGCGTCTGGAAGACGCAACGCCAGATCTCGGCTGAATTGCCGAGCGAACGGGACATTTCGTCGGACGACTTCGCTGAAAGCTGGGTGAGCCGCTACGAAGGTGCCCAGGTTTTTGTCAAGATGTGGAAGAGCTCGGCGTGGGGCGGGCGACAGAGCGAGCTCCCTCGCATCCTCGATTTCATCGAACGTGCGGACTATCTGCGGATCTCGCCTCCGGCAGGGTGCGCCCCCATCCGCAAAGTCGCCTGGATGTCGGACGCAATCGTGGTGTTGCGCCAATGGCTCGATTTTCCGACGCTTCAGGAAACGATAGCCAGCAAAACCGGACCTCTAATATCCGCCGAAGGTGGCCTGCCACTGATGGCGAAGCTCTGCCGGCTGATGATCGATCTCCACGAGAGCGGGTTCGCGCACGGAGATTTGAAGCCCGCCAACATTCTCGTACCCATTGATCCGGAGATGGCGCCCGTTCTGATTGATTTCCTTGAATTCTCGAGCGAGGCAGACGGGGATGTTGTCTCTTCGGCTTACGCGCCGATGTCGGGCGGAGATCGGTTCGCCAGAGATCGCTTCGCGCTCACCAAGATCGCAGAAGAGATATTCCTGGTTTGCGAGATCGAAGGAGCGAACGCCATCGCATTGGCGAAAGCGATACGCGACTGCAGGGAGGGACCGCCTGCCAATGCGACGCTACTGCCGCTCCTCGAGTGCATCGAAAAGATACTTGCCCCCGAGGTCGTTGCACCAAAGCCGATCGTACGGATTTCGATCAAGAACGCCGAGCCGGGCCCGGTTCTGCCGGATGAAGGCGTCTTCGGTCTAAGACTCGGACGCGGCGGCCCGGTGTTCATGCTACGCGGCGCGACCGAGGAAATCATGGTGAAGCTGTCGGCGGACGGGCGTCCCGTCGCCGCGTGGCGGAAGACACTCTCGCAGCAGCAGGTCGCCAAGTATTCGCGACACGAATTCGCTCGATTGGAGATCGAACTGCACGTCGTTTCGTCGACTAGAAACGACTTCGACGACTTGCGTCAGATTTTGGATGACGCCCGGTTCCAGGAAGCATGGCGGACGCGCAGCGGCGCGTTGGTCGAGGCGGACGCGCCGCTTGAGGTCCAGCAGCTCGAGGGCGCCGAATTGCAGGAATCCGCCGGCGGCGACGAGAGCGGCGATCTGGCGGAAGATGCGCTCGCCACGGAAATCGAGTCCGAGGCTTCCGCCTCGGAGGTCGACGTTCCCGCTTTATGGCGATCGCTCCTGACTGCCGAGGAGGATTTCTCCGTCGAGGGAACGACTGCGGGCGAGAGCGTCTATCGGCGGGAGACAGGGCGGCACGTCGTCCCTTTCGAATTCGAACAAGGCGAACTGAACTTCGACCGCGAGGACAAGGTTTTCGTCGAGCGTTTCGACCGTCGCCGACAGATATGGCGCGAAATCGGTCTTCTCGACATCGAAAGGTCCCGCCGGGCGACTATCGTGATCGATGCGAGCCGCCGGTTTCCGGACGCGCGCGATGGTCTCATCTCCGACGAAACGAGGCTGCGGTTTCTGAGCCACTGGGAGACGACGAGCCGTTCCAGACGCGAAGCGGCTTCCGAGCGGATTCTCGGCGGCCAGAGCATCGTACGCGACCTCATCGATACATTCGACGTAAGAAGTGGTTCGCTACCGACGGTCTCCGAAAGCATCGTCACGGCGGATGAGGTGAAGACCGAGTACGGTTTCAACGACACGCAAGCGAAGGCGTTCGAGTTCCTCACGCGGGTCCAGCCGGTCGGGCTCCTTCAGGGACCGCCGGGGACAGGTAAAACGAAATTCATCGCTGCCTTGGTCCATTTCGCCCTGTCTAAAAATCTTGCCCGGAATGTCCTGCTGGCCAGTCAATCGAACGATGCCGTCGACAACGCCGCAGAGGCAGTGCTTTCGCTGTTCGGTCCAAAGGCCCGGCCAGCGATCGTGCGGGTCGGACAGGAAGGCTCGATCTCAGATCGTCTTCTGCCGTACCACGCTGCGCGGGCTGAAATCGGATATAAGCAGAAGCTTCAAGCGGACCTGAAGAATCGAATGAGGATCGCGGCTCGCAACCTCGGTCTTTCGACCGCCGCGTCAGACGACCTATTGCGTATCTATCAATCAATCTCTCCCGTCTGGACCAAACTTCGCGAAGTGGTCGAGATGGCGGAGGACGACGACGACAAGCGCTCGGCCGGGCTGCGGCGAACAATCCTTCGAATGGCCGCAAGAGTCGGCGCCGCTGAGCGGGAAGTCGAGACTGCGATGCGCAAGGGACGGCTCATGGATGCGCTCCTCGAACATGCTGCATCAAGGCATGAGATCGCAAATCTCGACGTCGCGGACCGCTTCGCGTCGATTTTCAAACTGACCGCCGACCTCATCGGGTCCGCATCGACTCCGGAGAGAAGCTTTGAGAGTTTTTTGGCAGGTACCCGTCAGATCGTCGCAGGAACCTGCGCGGGTCTCGGCCGCACCTCGCTGGGGCTGCGTAAGACCCCATTCGACCTGGTCGTCGTCGATGAAGCCGCGCGTTGCACTTCGAGCGAACTAGCCGTCCCGATCCAGTCGGGTCGCTGGATCGTGCTCGTCGGCGATCAGGCGCAACTTGAGCCACATCACCGGCCCGAAGTGATATCCGATGTCGCTGTGGCCACTGGACTGCCCAAGCGGGAAATCGTCCGCAGCGATTTCGAGCGCATCTTCGACTCGCCATACGGCAGGGAGGCGGGTCGCAAGTTGACCCAACAGCATCGGATGCTCGCTCCGATAGGCAGGATGGTGTCGACGTCGTTCTACGGAGACGAGTTGACCCACGAACGCACGAATCCGGTCATTCCGGCGAAGCATCTGCCGAGGCTGTTGGACAGAGCCGTTACCTGGGTGGCGACGGACAATCTCCGCCTCAGATCATTCCAGGATCCCGACCCGAAAGGCGGATCGAGTCTGATCAACAATGTAGAAGCCGACGCCATCGTGAAGCTCGTGAAATTCTGGGACAACGATCGGGCGTTCCGGCCTTATCTCGATAGAACGCCGGGTTCGACGCTCGGCATCATCTGCACTTACGCAGCTCAGCGAGACCTTATTCGGCACCGATTGCGGCTGTCCGGCCTCAGCGAAGCGATGAAGTCGAACGTGACGGTTGGGACCGTGGATAGTTATCAGGGCAAGCAGAACGCGATCGTGATCCTTTCGCTCGTGCGCAACAACGACAGTGGTCGGGAAGAAGGCATGCAAAGGACGATCACCCAAGGCTTCATGGTCAGACCGAACCGCATCAACGTCGCCTTGAGCAGGGCGATGGACCGTCTGATCATAGTCGGAGCGCGGACGAGATGGCCGCTGGACGGGCCTATGAGCCGCGTTTCCCAAGCGTTCGCGCGCGAACTTTCTTCGGGTCACGGGCGCCTCGTGGATGTGGCGAGGCTCCACGAATGGAATGACAACACTCATCCGCCACGGCCGAAGGGTTCGAAGGGCGGCCAACCGGTCCGCGGGAGGAAAAGGTGAGTTCCAGCAAACCGAAACTTTCGCTGCCAAAAGGCGTCAGAGCGCTCGATTACGACGAGCCGTTCGACGTCGCGGTGTTCGATCTCCTGTTGCCGTGCAGGACTTTCGAAGTGAAACACAAGGTGACGGAGTCCGGCCGAGTGTCGATGACCGCGGAGTTTCTGCTCCGCCTGCTTCGCGCCTCAGATGGGTTCGACGAGACCGATTTCGAACTGTTCTTCGGATTCGACGCCGCCGAGCGAAGCTTCGTCCTGCGAGAGGCGGAAGAGGCCGGGTACGTGGAGCGAGAGGACGGCAAGCTTTGGCTCACGGAGGTCGGACGCGGTCTGTTCAAGGAGGGCGAAGACGAGCCGGTTATCTACGAAGTTGAGCAGCGGGTCGTTCGAGCCGGCTTTGATCTTCTCTCCTTCGCTCCAGCCGTCATGGAATCTTTCAGTAAATTCGATCAATGGCTTCCCGAGCTGAAAGTCGCGGAGACGGCGCGCGCGGCGGCCGCTAAAGACACTGTCCGCGATAAATTCCGTCGCTTTTACGGAGAGTTCTCTTCGAGGACGCGCAACAATCCGCAGAAGCGAAGATTTCTCTATTCGGTCGATCACGTCGAACCGGGCAATCGCTTCAGCAACGTTGTACGCGTCGTGGTGAAATCGACGCTTCGCCAGCCGAGCACGATCGAACCCGATCTTTCCGATTGGAAGGTAGGATACGAGATCGAGGATCGCGGCGAAGTCGTGGATAGCTGCGCGTCGTTCCTCACTGGCCTTTCGCGTGATCGTCACCCTGGAGATATGAGCGGCTTAAATCTCTTGAGCGAGGTCGCTCCCGAATTCATGGCCTCGTTCGCCCGGGGTGGAGCACTAAGCCCGAGCCTTCTTCTCAGGCGCGGCGTAGGTTCAGGTAGCGGCACGGAAGCTTCGGCCGCTCCGGCCTTCACGGACGCGATCGCCGGCTCCCTCTTTACCAATGCAAACTTTCTCAAGATAACCGACGCACTCAAGAACGCGGCGGATCTGCGAAAGTCGCGGCCTAGCTCTTGCCTCTGGCTGCTACCGCAAACGGCGGCGTGGGGCGCCACGCGAGCGTTGCCGGCTATATTGGACCGTATATCCGACCGACTTGCCTTGCCCGACCCGGAAAACAAAGTCGAAGAACCACCTCGGACGATAGCGTTCGTCGCGGGAAGGCCGGCAAAGCTTGTCGCAGAAGCATTCGACCTCGTCATCTCCGGGCACGACGTTGCCGGCATTCCGCCGGGGCTCGAGATCCTGCTCGTGCCCGGCCTGGTGGCAGCGATCTGCGTCCATCTCCCGATAGAGGCGACACGCGCGTTTCCGACGCCCGTAGGCTTGATCTCGTTCGATGACCACGTCGTCGAGCGAGTCCGGAGCGTGCTGGAGGAATGCAGCCGTTCTTTCACCGTTGCCGGCAACGGAATGAACCTGACGGAATTGCGATCGATGATAGAACGGAGTCTGGACTGAATCAGGTCCGTCGATCTCCACTAAGGCCGTGAAAGCAGCACTGTCGCATTCTGAATCAGGCGGGCCTGCTCGGCAGTGATCTTGTCGCTCACCGTGCGGGGGCCGAGAGCGAGCTGGAGAATATGGGTGCGCTGTCCCTGTCCCGAGGCCGCAGGACCGTTTAACGCGGGTCCCTTCCACTGGATCATGGTCCAGCTCGGCGTGACGCTGGCTCCGTAGGCCAGGACGAACTGGACCGAGTGCAGGACCGAGTCGATCGGCGGATCCGGATTGACCCCGATCTGCGCCGCGATCTTCTGAACGGCTTGCGCATGCTCGGCGATGGTCTTTGCGCTCTTCGCGAAAGAATCGGCATCATTCATGTCTTTCGTGACGTTGGCGGCGTCGACCTGATAAGCCGGATTCAGAGAACTCAGGTCGTCGAGCCGCTTCTGGGCGTCCTCCCGGATGAGCGACAGTTTCGGCGGAACCGTCGAGGCGTCTGTAAAGTCGGTGGCGGTCAATGCCGCCAGCTTTCGGAGCTGCTCGGCGGCAAGCGCGATAGAGGCGTTCACTTGCTGCGTAGCCACGGGAGCGTACACCATTTGCTTATACCGCATCGCCTTCAAAGCGGAACGCACGGCGGTGTTGATCGCGTCGACATCGTTCACGCTGCCTTGGGCGGCCAAAATCGAAGCCTTGACCGCGGTGTAGCCATCCGTGATCTGCTTTCTGAGTTTTTCTTTCTCCTCGTCCGTGAGCGGTGCAGCCGCGGGCGGGGCTCCCGCTCCGATAGACTTTGGAGGAGCCGTAGCGCCCGGTGCTGTCGGCGCCTTCGACGTCCCTGGTGCCGGGTGGAAACCGGCCAGGAGCTCTCGACCCTCGACGGGATAGAAAGCCGAATCCACCCACTCCTTCAGTCCGAGATTGCCCGCCAGTCCGAGCTTGCCGGTCTCGATGCACCGCATTTCCGGAGGATAATCCGGGTTTTGCTCTATTGCTCTGACGTGCGCCCTCCATGCGCGTAGCTCCTTCAGAGCCAGCGAGAAGCTGACGACTTCGGTTCGCGTAGCCTGTTCACCGAGGTTCGCACCTACGGCGACCGTGAAAAACTGGGGAACGGCGCTGATCGAGTTGGTGGTCAGCGAGGACGAACCGGCGTCGAAGTTGAAGCCATTTCTTTGATATTTCGTATAACTGCCGCTCGGAGCTACGCCAGCTTGCGTATTCGCCTGGAGCGTGAGGTCGGCCTTGAGCGTCCAATCTTCCAGCCAGAGAAATCGGGGATCTCTCAATTTCTCGTCGAATGCGTCCGCTACCTCGCATTTGACGCGCTGTACCACGTTGGCGATCAGAACATTGCTTTCGGCATGATCGATGCCGCCGGTGGCCTGTTCAAGAGTGGGCACGACCGCGCACCCGGAAAAAAGTAAGGATAGGACAAGCGCAAGAAAATTTCGCTGAATGATCATAAATGCCCCCTGACGCGACAAAACGACCAATGGTAGCATACCGTACGAAACACACCATTGCCTTCTCGGCTTGTCTCTATTTGGAGTTTGATTTTGCGATTTAGGAATCGCCTCTACGCGGTCGCCTTCATCGAGCTCGCTTTCGCGGCGATCCTGTTAGGATTGTTCGAATTCTTTTCGGACCTCATGTTCAAGCCTCAAATGAGGATCGACAAGACGAAGGTTTGGCCGATGCTCTCCATTCCGGTCTGCTGGGAGGAAGATTATCCCGACTTCGCCAACGAGAAAAAGTGGGCTCAGAACTCCGTCCATCAACTCCTTGAACTCAACAGCGACTACAAATTCGGGGATTGGTCGAAGCGCTGCGGAGCGGGCGACGAGAATGCGATCCGTATTGCGGTCGCGGACGAATGGCCGCTGACGGACATCGGCTATAGACCGCGGGGATCTGCCGGCCCGACTCACCTCAGACTGAATTTCAAGTTCGCCGCCTGGGCGCCGGCATGCTCCTCCGAGAAAATCGGAGCCGACGGAATGTCGATACGAGAGCACTGCATCCGTACGATCGCGGTTCACGAAATGCTTCACGCGCTCGGCGCTCTCCATGAGCAATTGGACCCGAAGCTGAAGGAGAGGGATCCGGATTGCTACAGGGTGTACGATCCGATCTTGATCTGCGAAGCCGGCGATGACCAGTGCGGGCAGCACCCCGTGGCACTCACCGCGTACGATCACGATTCGATCATGAACTACTGCAGGAATGGAGCGAGCGGGAATTTCTACGACCTTCCCGTCCAACTGTCGGATGCCGATAAGGTCGGACTAAAGGCGCTGAGCGCGAAGAGCGGAATGTTCGAGTAAGGGTCCATTCAGACGGGGTAAAACATCGGATTGCCGCTCGCGGTCGGGTCCGCAGGGACCTCTTCCTGCATGACATCCCAATGTTCGGCCACCTTGCCGTCGGCTAAAGGCAATCCCACGGCGGGGGGCGTTCGCGGTGTCCCGTGCCGCATTCGCGCGCTCAGAAGAGCTGACTAGATTCAGGAAAACCGCGCCAGTCGATTGCGGAGGCGCTCTTTCGAAGTGCGCTCGCCGTCTTCGTCGAAATCCGGATCCTCCGCGGGCTCATACCAGAGCATGATCAGCGCGAAGCCGTTGGACTGCAGGTAAACCTGTTCGCTCATCGTGGGGGCCTGCCGCCCGCGCTCGATGTCGATCCAGTTGTCGGGCAGGCGCGAGTCGATGTCGCTCGGCACACCGACCTGTAGCCCTTTCCGATAAAATAGCGACCGCTCTGGAACCGGTTTGCCGCGCAGCGCGGTGATGAAGGGAAATCTGGTTCTGTTGCGGTAGGTAGGACCCACCTTGCCGTCGCGCACGACGACGAAGGCAATCGTCGCCGGATGGTATTCGGCGTATGCCCGGGCCATCGCGTCCTTGCTCACGTCGAACTTCGTCGCGAGCGAGAGCATGTGCTCGATGCTGGGCGCGCGATTGCCGATCTCCACCCTCAGTCTCGGCGGCGGCATCAAGACAAGCGACGAAAAGCGGTTCGCCTCGACTTCCATCTTCGCGCGACGGTCGCCTTCCTTCGGGTTGAGCATCGCCATGTCGCGCTGCGAGCACAGGAAGCGGCCTTCCTCGTCAGGCACGTGCGAGGGCATCAGAAAATGCCCGAGCTCGTGGCCGATGGTGAACCGGCGGCGCTGCGGCGATACGCCTTTTCTGACGAGGATGATGCCGCGGCTTCGCTCACGGTCGGTCAGCAGGCCGCCTTCGAAGCCTTGCGTCGTCAGTGCCTGGATCTCCATGATGTCGAGCCGCCCGCAAAGCTCTTCGATCGGGATCGGAATGGGCAGATCCGGCTCGGCCTTGAGGATGGCCATCACGAGCCCCTCGGGCGAGCCCTTGTCGGCCAGGTCGATACGCGAGATCTGCATCGGAGCTACTTTCGATCTGGGTCCTTCAGCCGCTGCATCAGAATGCGGATGGTCTCGAGGTCGGGGTCTGAAAGCTGCTTGAGTTCGCGGAACAAGGCGACGTGCTTCTCGTCCTCGTCGGCCGCATTCGGGTTCTCGCCGACCAGGTCGGCGATACGGACCTGAAAATGCGTGGCCAATTTCGTCAGCAGGTCGACGGACGGGTTGCTGCTGCGCCCTGTCTCAAGGTCCCAGACGTGAGTCTTCGATGCGCCGATCGCGTCAGCGACATCTTGCAGCGACTGCTTTTTGCGGACGCGCAGTTCCTTCAACTTCGTCGCCAACGACATCCTAAGCCCTTAAAAAGTCCCGGGAAATCTCCGGCTTGTTCGATTCAGTTGCACGATTTTATATCGCATACCTTGACGAGCGCAACCGTTCGATTTATCTGTATGGTTACCGTCGTCCTTATCGGACGTTAAAACGACTTCGGGTCGTGAGCCGCCGAGGGGGCGATATGGACGCCATTAGCGATGAAGCCCACCTGCCGCACGCGGACTACGCCGCCGCTTGGTCCGCCATCAAGCTGGACGAGGCCGTCCGCGTTCGCCTCGTCGCGCAGGCGCTTCTTGCCTTTCAACTGCGCCAGCACTTTCCGTTCGAGCGCGTACCGGTCCACGGTTTGATCGTGCTCGCCGGGCCCCCCGGCACCGGCAAGACGACGCTCGCCCGCGGCCTCGCCAACCAGGTGGCCGAGGCGCTGAAGCCGAAGAAGGTCAAGTTCCTCCAGCTCGACCCCCATGCGCTCGGCAGCGCCTCGCACGGCAAGAGCCAGAAGGAGGTCTCGAAGATCTTCGACCAGTTGATCCCGGAACACGCCGCGCACGGACCGACCATCGTGCTTCTCGATGAGGTCGAGACGCTGGCGGCGGACCGGCAGCGCATGAGCCTCGAGACCAATCCCGTCGACGCGCATCGCGCGACCGACGCGGCGCTGGCCGGCATCGACCTGCTCTCGCGCAAACACCGCAACACGTTGCTGATCGCCACCACCAACTTCCCGAAGGCCGTGGATCGCGCGCTGCTGTCCCGTGCCGATCTGGTCGAGGACATCGGTCTGCCGAACGCGCATGCGCGGCAGGAAATCATCGGCGATACGCTGGCCACGCTCGCCTCGCAGTGGCCCAAACTTTCGGGGCTGAACGGTCAAATCCCCGCGTTCGTGAAGGCTTCCGATGGGCTCGACGGACGCCGCCTGCGCAAGGCGTTGATCTCGGCCGCCGCCTCCAGCGTCGAGACCGCGCACGACCTCAACAAGCTGCAGGCCGACCAGGTGCTGAAGGCGCTGAAGCAGGCGCTCGAGATCGAGAAGGCGCAGGAGAAGTTCGGATGAAGGTCAAACGGGAGATCGCCTCGGTCCCAGTGCGCTCCGCCGGTGAGACGTGGTCGGCGATCGTCGCGCTGATCTCGGGCGCCGACACGCCCGACGCGGCGACGCTGAAGGCCGCGGCGAGCATCATGGAGTCGCTCATCGCCGACGAGCACCCGGCGACGGTGCCGATCGTCGTCAAGGGCAACGGCGATCGCCTGGTGATCTACTGCCGCTACAACGAGGACGCCATCGAACTCGGGACTTCCATCGACAAGCTGACTTGGAATCCCACCGGCGGCAGCGGCTGGAGGATCACGGCACCGACCGAGGCCGGCGACGTGACGTGGATGAACGATGCACTCAAGAGCCGGGCGCCGCGCATCAGCGTCCACGACGTCGCGTCGCCACCCGCGGACGAGGAGGCGACGAAGGTCGCCGCCGCCGACAGCCTCGCGATCAATTGGGGAGTGCTGGGCAAGTCATGAGCGCCACCTTCACCTCGACCTATTCGCGCACGCACACGGCCAAATACGTGTCCGACAAGATGCGCAACGTGCTGAAGTATCTGATCTCGTACTACAATCTGAATCCGGTGGCGCTGCTCGACGCCTGGACCGATTGGGTCGATGCCGGCGCGCGGGAGCTGCTGGAGCGGGGCGATCTCGAAAAGATCGTCATCGAGTTCTACAAGTCGGGCAGCGCCGACGCCGCGGGCCGCTGGGATTTTCCCATCCGCTACGACGGCAACGGCGTCGACGAGATGTGGGTCGACCGCGAGTTCCTCGAAGGCTCGTTCGCCAAGACCAGCACGCCGCCGGCCGGCTGCATCTACCGGGTTCTGCTGGTGCCGCGGGCCGGCGCGGCGCTGCCTGGCAACTTGTCCTGGACCTCGTTCAAGTCGCTCGGCAGCCTGGTCAGACGCGAGGCCGGCACGATCGTCTCCACTCCCGACATCATGGCATCGATGGCGTATTACAAATGATCACCGTGGACGAAGCATTCGAGACCTTCCGGCAACGCCTCGAACTCAGCGAGACCGAGCGGACCGACACGATCCGCAAGCACAACAAGGTGCGCGACTGCATCCGCGGCGGGTTCCACATCGACCGCGACTTCCTCACCGGGTCCTATGACCGGCACACCAAGACCAAGCCGCTGAAGGATGTCGACATCTTCTTCACGCTTGGTTCGAAGGACCAGCATTGGCGCTCGAAGGCGCCCAGCGAGGCGCTCGACGCGTTCGTCGATCGCCTGCGCCGCGAGTTCGGCAAGGATGCCGTGCAGCCGGGGCGCCGTTGCGCCACGGTCGAGTTCGAGAGGAATACGTCCGACAAGGAAGGCAAAGTCCTGTCGATCGACGCCGTGCCCGCCATCGAGCTCTCCGATTGCTACGAGATCCCGGACCGCGATCTTGGAAAGTGGATCAAGACCGATCCTGAGATCCACGCCGACAAGTCCACGACGAAGAACAAGAGCCTGAGCGGAAAGTGGGTGCCGCTGGTCAAGATGCTGAAGCGCTGGAACCGCTCGTCGGACAAGCCGATCAAGCCGTCCTTTCTGATCGAGGTGATGGCGCAGGACCTCGTCGACGGCCCGTTCACGACCTATCCCGGTGAAGTCCGGAGGTTCTTCGCCGCCGCGTTGGAAGGCATCCGGCAGGAGTGGAAGGACCCTGCGGGCTTGGGCCCGCCGGTGTCGGACCAGATGACGCCGGAGCTGATCAAGAAGGCGGAAGCAGCGTTGCGCCGCGCCGAGACCGAGGCGTCCCGGGCGGTCCGCCTGGCGCAGCAGGGCAAGCAGGGTGAAGCCTTGGCGGTATGGGCCTCGATCATGGGCCGCTATTTTCCGAAGAGCTAGGACATGACGCAAGCCGTAGCGGTCAGAAGTCAGGGAGACGATTTCCAAGCGCGGATGTTCTGGTTCTTTGCGGCGCAATTGCTTGTGCCGGAAAAAGGCATCGCACGCGTGAGTTTCGAGAGTGGACCGCGCGCGTTCGACGACGTGACGGTGGAGTACGTGGCCGGCAATGGCCCGCAGGACCACTATGGGGACGAAATCCTCCGCGACCACCTCCAATGCAAGTGGCACGCGACGCCCGGGCAGTTCGGCCACCTCGACCTCATCGATCCCGCGTTCTCGAACGCCCAATCCGTGTCGCTTCTCCAGCGGGCTCTTGCGGCACAGCTTCAGCACGCGCCGGACGGCATGGGCGCGCGGTTGCGGCTGGTGACGAACTGGCGGCCGCAGGCGGACGACGCGCTGTCCCGCCTGATACGCATGCACACTCACGCGCTTGATCTGGATCGGCTGTTCGACGGCACCACGCCCAGAAGCATGATGGGCAAGGTGCGCGAAGCATGGTCAGGGCATCTCGGCATCGATCACGACGCGCTGCGGCTCGTGGCGCGAACCTTGGCTATTTCGCAGCGTCTGGAGTCCGGCGCCGACCTGCGCGAACGGCTGAACGACCGCTTTGCGGCGGTCGGCATGCGTCAGGTGCCGCCGTCCGAGGCCGGCTTCCTGTACGACGATCTGATCAGGAAGCTCCATGCGCAGGGCCGCAACACGTTCGACGCCGCGTCGTTTCGCGATCTCGTTGCGGACGAGGGGCTTCTTGCGCCGGCGCAGCCCCGGCCCAAGACGCTCGGCGTCCGGTCGTTCATGCACCCCATCGACGACATCGAGGCGCGTAGCGACGATTCGGCGAATCTCGTCCCGCATTTCGATGGGCGCTACATCCGGAACCCGGCCGATTGGAAGGCTACCGTGTTCCCCGAACTGCGGCAATTTCTGATCCAGTCTGCGCGCGACAAGGATCAACTGCGCCTGATCCTGGACACACACGTCTCCTTGGCGTTCGGCGTCGGCGCGGTCCTCAACGTCAAGTCCGGGAAGACCATCGAAATCGAACAGCGAGCCGGCGGTCGTCACATCTGGTCGGCGGCGGACAAGCCGCTGGATCCCACCTGGCCGACGCTTTCCACCGTCGAGGAGGCGGTCCACGCCGACGGGACCGACCTTGCGGTCGCCGTCTCGTTGACGCACGACGTGGCGCCCGCGGTCCGCCGGTACGTCCAGAAGCTCGCCGTCGTCGGCACGCTGATGACGGCAAGCCCCGTTGGTGGCCCATCCTACCAAAGCGTGCGATCGGGTAGCCATGCGGCGGCGATGGCGTTGTCCTTGCTGGGCGCGATACGCTCGTCGGCCAAGGGTGGGCCTCGCCGTGTTCATCTCTTCATCGCGGGGCCGAACGCCTTCGCGTTCTTTCTGGGCCAGAGCCAGGCTGCCATCGGACCCGTTTCGATCTACGAATGGGATTTCGATGGCCTGCGCGACGGCGACTACAGCGTGGGCCTCGAACTGCCGTAGATCGCTTCATCACCGCCCCGGTGCCGCCGGCGGCAGCGGGCTGGCGGCGCTAGATTCCGCGGAAGCGACGCGTTACGGCCCGGGGGCAGGCCCCGGGCGACTGGAGAACCACGAAGCATTATTTTGCGGATCTGAGATCGTTTAAGAGGGAGACTGCGACAGCCTCCTCAGCGATCGAGAGGCCGTGCAGTTGCATCGCCGTCGTCAAGCCTTGGTCCCAGGATGCACATAAGGCCTTTCCGGTGAGCTTCTGTCCGAGTTCTGATGCTCCTTCAACGGCTGATACGTAGTCGATGGCATCGAACCTCCAGGAACTGGCCCCATGCTCGCGCATCATGTGATTGCCGATGCGGACACCCGCCCAATCGAAATCGCCATGGTAGTGAAGCCTCGCTCCCGCTTCGGTCAGTTGCGATAACAGGCACCTCTGTGCCGCGGCGGGCATTCCGTCGGTACAAACCAACGGCTCGCAGCCGGCGCCCCAGCGATCGGCGGCGATGGCCACAAGGTTGGGATTCTCGCAGACGTACACCTTTCGACCCGCGACCCTCCATGCTGGAGGCGTGCGCAAGAGCGACCGCAACGAGGCGTAGACAGGCTCTCCCGCAAATTGTCCGTACCTCTCTGCGCTCTCGACGGGCAGATTCAGGAACAAAGCGGGCCGCGCCAATTCGTTGACTAGGACCCCGGCCTTGGCCCAGACGTCGCGGTCGCGCTCTGCCCGTTCGGCGGATTCGATTTCGGTCTCCCCTTCCGGCTCGTCGAAGCCTTCTTCGCCATCGGTCCGCGCAATCGGCCGCCGCCAGATCGTCAGGATCAGAGTCGCGGCCGGCTTGCCGCCATCGAGAGCGTGTGCGTCTCCTAGGGCTTCGGCCGCCAATTGCGAGCGCGTGACGGCATTGGCGGGCAGTCGCCGGAGCGTGGCTTCGACCTTGCGGCACAGCTCGATCGCCACATCCGGCTGCGACCCTGAGAGCCGCTTGAGCAGACCTAGCCCCTTGGGAGTCCGCAGCAGCTCGACAAGCGCTTGGTGGGTGCATACGTCGAGAACATCCGACCACATCTCTCTCGATACGCGCCGCGTTTCCGCCAGGTTCGCGATCGGCCCGTCGATGATTTCGAGCGCATCGCGCAGAGAGGTGGCGATGCCGGAATCGCGGAACGTCGCATCCACCCGGCCGACATCGACCTGCAGCGAGGAGGAATGGCGGACATGGCGGCCCAGCAGCGACGCCAACAGCGCGTGCTCGTCGGAAGTCAGCTTGCCGATCCGGAAGCTTACGACCTCCTCGCCTTCCGGTGCCCGGGCGAACCGGTCGCGAAGCCGTTTGCGGAGGTTCGCGTACTCGGTTCCTCCGAGCAGACGCTGCAGTCGTGGCTCGATCGGCGGCCTCATGAAGCCGCAAACCTGCGGTCGGGATCGCTTTCGCGTCTCTTAGCTCTTCCGTCCCAGCTCCAACGGGAGACGAAGACCGCGTCGATTCCTTCGCGCCGCTGTAACTGGCAGATCGCGACGCCGGGAAGCTCGGCGTAGCAGGCCCATTCGCGCTCGCTTGTGATGACGAAATCGAGATCGAACTCGCGAATCAATCCCATGCAATGCGCCCTCGCGGCGTCGTCGATTCCGGCGAACGCCTCGTCGAGCAGCATCAGACGCGGCGCCAGCGGAAAGCTTCCCTGGCTGTAGAAGCTCGCTATCGCGGCGAACAACGGCACGGTCAATCCGAGCGCCCGCTCGCCGCTCGAGGCGGGCCCCGAAAGCTTGCGCCAGTGTCCGTCCTGCCAACGCTCGACCCTGAAGCGATGCCAGCGCCTATAGTCCAAGGCACGCGAGAGTTGGTCTAACAATGGTCCGGCCGAATCCCTGCTTGCTCCCGAATCCGCGCGCTCTCGCTCGGCGGTGATGCGCTGTTGCAGCATGGCTCCGACGACCTTTCGGTCTTCGGCCGACCACAGATCCGCGTTGACGTCAGCAGACGTTTGCGTGCGGCTTCCAGTCCAACCGGAGCGCCTTCTTCTTCCGTTAAAGTCGGCCATATCAGTCGGTAGCGCACCCCGGTCGATGTCGGACGGCTGTGCAGCTCCTTGTTTATTGCGTCCCGCCGGATTTCGGCAGCTTGCAGCAGGCGTTGCACTTCGGAGGCGATCTCCGCCTGCAGGTGATTTTCCAGCACCGTTCGCTCGCTCTCGGTCAGGAGTTCGCTCCGCTGGACAATCTCCTCGGCGAGACGCGCCGCGAGCATGTCGGGACGCTCCGGCCTGTTCTGGTAGATGACGTGCGCGATCAATCCCCAATCGTTCTGCTCGGCTTGGGCCCGGTGACCGAGCGCGCTGAGCGCGGTCTGCAATTCCGTCAGCTCTTCGCTGATCTGCTTTTGGACGCGCGCCCACGCCTCGTCCTTGTCGTCGAGCGTCGACAGTGCCTGCTCGGCGCGTCGGGCGAGCCCCAAGGCCGGATCGATCGTCCAGGCACCACCCATCTCCGGCAATACGATTTGCGGGATAGCGGCGGCCAGTAGACCGGTCGCGGTGAACTGCTGAAACCTCGATATCGCCTCGCTGCGTGCTGCGCTCCTCTGCTCGAAGACGCCGGTCGCGGTCGTGACCTTTTCGTGCGCGACCGCGCGCGCCTCCCCCGCGTTTTTCAGGGCTTCCTCCGCATCGTCCAGAGCGACCTCTGCGGCATCGGTGGCCGCGCGGGCTTCGTTCAACTGGCGCCGCAGTTCCTCGACCTTCGCACCGATGGCTTTGCGCAGCACCTCGAATCGGACCGCGGCCTCTTCGGCCTCGATTTTTGCGGTTGCGAGCTGGTCTTCATGCGCGGCGGCAGTCTTTCGCGCCTCGCTTTCGCGAACGCGTTGCCGCTCCAGATCGGGCAACGCAAGGCGTATTTCTAAGACGGCTTGCGTAAGCCGCAGTTGGCTTTCCTGGTAGCGTCCCAGAGCCGCTTCGACGGCCGCCAATTCGGAAGGTAACGCCGGCAGCCGAAGGTCGGCGGCGTCAGTGGCGCGCCGCCGCCGCACCGCAGCGAGTTCCTCTTCGCTCGCATGAAATTGCATCGCGGCTTCGGTCATGCGCTGGCGAGCCGTTGCCGCCTCGCGCGCGGCGGTCGCGGCGGCGAAATGAGCGTGGCGCAGCGCATCGTCGGTCGGCGCAAGGCGCCATTCGTCGGTCGCTTCGTTCTGATCCCGAGCTAATCCGTCGAACTCCGCCTGCAGTCCGATAGTCTCGCCGGCGATCTCCGCCAGCCGTTCCGAGATTTCCGTCGACCTCCGAGCGCGGGCGGCGGCGCGCGCGGAGTAGCCGATGTGGAGCGCTTCCGTCTTCTCCCACGCACCACCCAAGGCCCCGAGCCGAAAGCGGCCATCCGGAGCGATCCAGGTCTCGGCCTCCGCTGGCTCGTCGTCTGCGCAGGAGACTCCGCGCAGGATGCTTTCGACGATCGCGTTAGGTACGCCGCAGTCGGCCGGCACGTCCGCGCGCAACCAGTCGGCAAGCGACGGCGATTGAGGCCGTCGTTCGAGCACCTGCGCGTCTCGAAAGAGTATACCTCGATCGGACGATTGGAGGCGACCGTCGGGCGAAAGCCAGGCATCGAGGAGCCCGGCCCCCTCCAGCGCGGCTTCTAGTCCGGCTCGCTGAGGGAGCGTCACCGAGGGGTGAAAGTCGATCAACCTCCATAAAGGGGCCCCTTCGCGCGCCGTGCGGGCTTCGGGATCGCGGGTACGCGGTGGCGACGGTTCGGGATCGATCCCGCCTTCCAGGCGGCCGCGTTCTTCCTCGAGATTTTTGCGTTCCGTCAGCAGGCCTTGCCGCCGACCTTCGAGCGCGACCCGGGTCGTAGCCAGGCGCTCGCTGGTCTGTTGCTGCGCGTCTTGCAGAAGCCGACGCGCGGGATTATCGCCCGTCGGCGTGACGACCCACTCGGATAGAGAGGCGAGAGTCGCGAAGCGGTCGTCCGGCGTGACGCGATGTTGCTTCAAGCCTGCGAAGCAACTCTCCCAGGCGTCGACCAGGTTTTGGCCCTCGCGCTCCACGCCTGCATCGGCCGATTCACGTCTCTCCGCGGCGGCGTCGGCAGCGTCCTGACATTCGTCTCGGAAATTTCGGCGTTGCGTATTCAGCAACTCCGCCGCCACTACTTCGGCATCTCGCCTCCGCAACGACGCAATTTCCTCGCGCCGGCCCTCAACGAGGGCCCGAAGCTCGGAGCCGGCCTTATCGAAGGTCTGAGGCGTTAACGCCGCAAGCCGTTCGGCGTCGAGCTTGGCGATCGGATCGTCGGCATGCGCATTGAGGACACCGGCCGTGTCGGCGAAAGCTTCGCATTCCCGGCGCAGATCGGCGACGCGACGTTCGATCTGCCGAACTCGCTCCGCCGCGGAGTTGGTCTCCTCAACGCTTGACCTCAATCGCCGACTCGCGGAGTCCATTGCGCCTTCGGCGCTGGACAGGGCCCTCTGACGCGCTTCAGCGTCCTTTTCCGTCGATTCGAGGCGGTTCGCGTCCTCCATCCCCGCTCCCGAGCGAAGGGTATCGAGGCGGGATCGCTCGCGCTTGAATTCGACTTCGGCCGCATCGCAAGCTTTGCCCGCCTCGGCCTCGGCGGTTGAGGCGGTCTCGAGTCTAGCTTCTGCCTCGCCGCGCGAACGGCTCGCATTGTCGAACTCCGTCTGGGCCTGACGCAGCGTGCGCGCCTGCCTTCGCGTCTGTGTGCCCGCGTAGACCCGGTATCTTTTGCCGAAGCGATCGACGGCCTTGGCGAGTGCCTGGTATTCCTGGAGCTGCTGGCGATCCTCTTCCAACTGGCCCAGCGCCTCGGCGACGTCGGCCAGCAGCTCCGGAGCCAACGGCGGCAATGCTTCCGTCAACGCATTCGACAACGCCGTCTCGTCGGGCTTCTTCGACAATTGCGGCTGACGCAATTGGATCAGCGTATCCATTAGCGCGTCGTAGCGCCTGGCGCCCAGATGAAAAAGCCGTTCGTCGACGGCGCGACGGTAGTTCGCCGCGGTGTCGAACACCTGACCTCGACCTTCGAGAGCCTCGCGCAGGCGCTCCTTGGTCAGGACCACTCGCTGCTCGCTCATCAGCCATAGATTCTGATTGATGCGGGTCGGTTTGTCCGCGTCGTCCAGGACGAAGAACCAGCTTTCCACGTTCGGACGCGAAGCGGCCGCGGAGAGCCCGGCTCCGAGCGTGAGATAGTGCGGCGTGCCGTCGTTGCCGAGACGGCCGAACTCGATCCAGGAATAGCCGACCCTGCGATCGTAACTATTCATCAGGAGATTCCACGACATCCGCTTGCCGTTGTCGCCGTCGGGCTCGATGCGAGAGGGCTTTAGCTGTCCATCGAGCAGAAACGGAAGCGTCAGCGACAGCACCTTCGATTTGCCGGTACCGTTGTTGCCGCGTAGCAGCAGGTGACCGTCGTGAAACCAGAACTCTTCGCTGTCGTAATGGAACATCTCCACCAGCCCGACGCGCAGGGGCTGCCAGCGGTCCCGAACCGGAATCGGGAGTGCCGGTCGTTCGGAGGTCGCGGCAAAGGAGGTGGGCCGTTCGTTCACGCCGGACCCATCCCATCGGCGATCGACGCCCGCCGCGCATCAGGAGGATCACGGATTTCGGCCTCGCCGAGGCCGAAGCGGGCTATCGCCGGCAACGGTCGGATCCCCTCACTGCCGCGTACGATCAGTTGAAGCTTTTCCAACCGCTCGATAGCGATGCCGGCGAGTTCGCGCTCCGCCCCGGCTTCGCGGGCGGATTTGCGCCAATATCGACCGTATTTGATCTTGGCATCGCGGAGAAAAGCGATGATCTCGTGCTCGGAGAACTCGATCCGATGCGGATTTGCATCCGCGTCGAGAGCATCGGATCGCTTGATCGCACTCGCGAGATATTCCGCAACGAGCAGTGTGGCGTGGGCATCGGTGCCTTCAGCCGGCATGGCGACGTCGGTAAGCAGGCAAGTCTCGTCCACAAGCGCCAGGCCTTCGGCCCGATGTTCCGCGGTCAGAGCCGAGGCTTCGCAAAGACGTGCGGCCATCGCCCCGCGTTGATTGACGAAATATGCCCTAGCTTCGGCATCGAGCGTCTCGACGTAGATCACGGGATCGTCGAGGAGGCGACGCGCGAGTTGGTGGCGAAGCGCGGTGCGACGTCCCTCGTCGCTGTCCGCGACGTGCTCGTCGACCAGCGCGCTCAGGCGTTCCTCGAGAGTCTCGGGGGCATCCTCCGGTCGCCACGTCGAGGGACCGCGCACTGCGGCGAGCAGGCCGGCGAGCGTCCGGCGCTGCACGTCGTAGAGCGCGTCGGCTTGCTCGCCTCGCGTCTGCACGAAAGCCTCTTCGTCGCCGACGACGCGTTGGAGCACTCCGATCTCCAACAACGTCCGGCAAACCGCCACAAGTTCGCGGCGCTCATGTAGCGTACCGAGCGTGAAGGCGAAGCCAAGCGATGTCAGAACGGGCTCGGCAGCGAGCTGCAACAGCCTTTCGCCCAACAGACGCAACGTGATCTGCGATTCTGAACGCTCGAGCGCGGCGCATGCGAGACATAGCAGGACGTAGCGGCGCCTGTCGTAGTCGGGCAGTCCGCGCGTGGTCGCGGAGAGTTCGGCGGGTCTCTTGTACAGACGAGCCCCCTCCTGCTCGATATGCAGGGGCCACCCGGTTTCGCGGGAGAACCAGGCACGCAATACGTCGGCCTGCCGACGTACCGAGGGGAATTCGTCGTGGGCCGGCGTCATCAGCGGGGTCATCAGGAGCGCGCGGACCGCGGTCCTGAACTCCTCGCGTTGATGTTTGCGCTGCTCTTGGCCGATGTTGCGGCTTCCTCGCGTATCCTCGGCTCTGGACATCAGCGCAAGTCCTGCGTCGGCGTGATCGTGATCAGGTGATCGCGCCCCGAAAAGATGCCGTGCGGCGTCGATATCTCTGCCCGGGTTTCCGCCGCCAGAGGCGTGAGGTCGATGTGGAGCAGGCCATCACCCGTCTGCCGGGACACCGAGGCTTCCGGATCCGTCTGTTCCGTCAGCGCTTCGCCGAGTAGTCCAAGAAACAGACCGAAGGCATGTCCGTCGAGCTCCCCCAGATCCGAAAGTCGGGTTGGATGGCCGTTCGCGAGACGCCGGCGCGCGGCTTCTACCTGCAGAAACTCCTCGGCCAACTCCCGAGCCAGGCGTGCGCGGGCTTCGGCGCGATCCCGGATCCTGGCCATCGGCCCGCGCGGCGTCGCCTCGCCGTATTCGCGCAATCGAGGATGTATCTTCAATGGTGGAGCATCGGCCCAGCGGGTGCTTGCCGGCAGATCGGCGTCGGCGTCCGTGTTCAGTGCGAAATGTCGGGCAGGATTGAGCGCGAAGGCCGCGCGTGCCAATCGGTGAGCCTCGCCGTCGTTTTCACAGGCGACGAACCAGTTGGCCAGTATACGGAAATCCGCCGATCGATCGCTGCGCCCGCTGCGGCGCTCGTTGAGCGCTGCGATCGCACCGAGGAGTTGCGGAATCGCGGACCTTGCCCTCGCTCGCAACAGTTCGGCCTGAGAGGGTTCGTGGCCGCTGCGGAAAAACCATCCATGGAGGCCTTTCCAACGTTCGCGCCAAGCGTTCCAATAAGAAGTATGTGCTTCGACGCGATCGGCTTCGTTCCCGGGTGCGGCGTCGCGAGCTTCGCGCGCTGCGACTTGCTGCAGCAAGACGTCGATACGTGGCTCGAGGGCGAGGATGTAGCCCGCGATCGTATCGGAGCGGCGTACCAAGTCGCCTATGAAACGTTCGAGATAATCTATCAGTTGTCGCTTGTAAGTCGATACGGTACTAGACTCGGCTTGCTGCAGCTCGATGCTGCGGGCGACGCTTGCCATGAAGGCCTGCGCATTCTCCGCCAGCCCCTCGAATACGCGCACGAGGTCGCGCAGCGTTTCGTGAACTTTCGCGACATCGGGTTCCCGCTCGCCCGCAAGCGTCTGCAGGGCCCGCAAGCGATTTGCGATGTCCTCAAGTGCGACAGTCTGCAGCTCTGCCCGCCGCTGCAGCGTTTGTATGAAGAGCGACAGCGCAGCTTCGACGGCCTCTCCACCCTGCGAGAGACGGTAGAGGAAACGGGCGCGATAAAAGTCGCTTAAACTTGATACTCGCGCCGTATCGGGATGCGATTCTAGATTTCCCCATACGGTAAGCTGAGTGAGAGCCCCGTTGACTTCCTCTATTAGAGGGGGCGCGCCGCTCCACTCTGCCTCGGCCAAAACCTCGTCGGGTCTAAGCTGCAAGCGGTATTGCCGCTTGGCCGCCGCAAAGACGTCCATGACACGGCGATAGAATTCCGATTTATCGGCGCTAACGTGCCTGAAGAGGTCGGCCGAATCGCTCACGCTTCGCATGGGGCCTCATCCAAAGGTCCTCCCTAGTGGAGGGTTCGCGCAATACGTTAGTGGATTTGCTACCGGGTTGCACTCGGTCCAGAGTCTAATCCGCGATGAAAGGCTTCACTCTGCCGATCTTCGAACAAAATAATAAAATACATAATAATTTCAATTATGTACGGGTTCGGCTTTTTTCCGAATGGCGCGGGATGACTTCGCAGGCGCTTTCGTTGCCGACTTCGTAAATGGCTGCCTAGGCGTCGATCTCAACGCCGAACATGTCGTACTGACGCTGTTGAATGCCATCGCCACCGACCCGGGCCTCGGCGGTCAATCGGCGAGACTGACCCAATCGACGTGACCGGTCGTCATGTACAGATGGCGCCCCGACGCGATCCGGTCGCCCGAAGGTACTGAACGAGTTGTCGCCGATAGGTGGAGAACTCGGCCTCCTCGGGGTTGACGTCGCTCTTCCAGTCGAAGACGACCCCTCCTTGAAATCACTGGTGGGCCCGGCAGGATTCGAACCTGCAACCAGACCGTTATGAGCGGCCGGCTCTAACCATTGAGCTACAGGCCCCGCCGCCTTGCGGGCCGCGGGGGGCGGCCGGCAACGGTGCGGGCTCCGTTTACAGGCTGCGTCGGGTTTCGGCAATGCCGCCCCCGATCCGCCCATGGCGGGCATCCACGCCTCAATCGACCGAGACGCCGGCGAACTCCACCACCTTGCGCCATTTCTCGGTCTCGTCGGCCACCAGTTTGCCGAATTCAGCCGGGGTCATCGGCTTCGGGATGCCGCCTGCCTCGGCGAGGCGCGCCGCGAGCTTGGGGTCCTTCAGGGCCTCGCCGACGGCCTTGTTCAGCGCGTCGACGATCTCCGGCGGCGTGCCCTTCGGCGCGGAGATGCCGTAGAACCCGACCGCCTCGAAGCCCGGCACCGTTTCGGCGATCGCTGGCACGTCGGGCACGCCGGGCCAGCGCTGCGGCGAGGTGACGCCGAGCGCGCGGACGCTGCCGCCGCGCGACTGCTCCAGCGCCGACGGCAGATTGTCGAAGATCAGCTGCACCTTGTTGGAGATGATGTCGGGGAAGGCGATCGCCGATCCCCGGTACGGCACGTGCTGCATGTCGCACTTGGTCATCGCCTTGAACAGCTCGGCCGACATGTGCACCGAGGTGCCGTAGCCGGACGAGGCGTAGGCGATCTTGCCCGGATTGGCCTTGCAATAGTCGATGAACTCCTGAACCGTCTTCACCGGCATCGCATTCGAGACCACCAGCATGTTGGTGAGCTGCATGATGCTGGCGACCGGGGTGGTGTCGCGCAGGAAGTCGTAGGGCAGCTTCTTGTAGAGCGAGGTCGAGATCGCGTTGTTGGGTGCGACGAACAGCAGCGTGTAACCGTCTGCCGGCGAATTGATCGCGGCAGCGGCTGCGATGTTGCCGCCGGAGCCGGTGCGGTTCTCGACCACGAATTGCTGGCCGAAATGATCCGACAGCCACTGGCTCATGATGCGGGCGACGATATCGACGGGGCCGCCGGCGGCAAACCCGATGATCCAACGCACCGGACGGTTCGGATAGTCGGACGCGGACGAGGGCGCCACCGAGGCAATGCAACAAATCAAACCGAGCAAGGCAGCACGTGCGAACCGGAACATCGTCTCTCCCGTCATTTTCTTGTGACTGTTGCCGTCATGGTTTCACAAAACGCTGCCTTTGCCTACGACCCCGCCCGTGCGACGATAGTTGGACTCGTGTGCAATGCTTGAGGCTCGGGATGAAATTCGCTGTTATGATCTGCGCCGGCGCGCTGCTGCTCGCGGGCGGCGCGGCGGCGCAAGAGGGGAGCAAGACCATTTCCAGAACCACGATCAGTTTCGCCACGGCGACGCCGGGTGGCGGCTTTCCGCTATATGGCAATGCGTTCGCCGAGGTGATGAATGCCGCCGATGCGACGCTGTCGATCGAGCCGCGCAATACCAAGGGCTCCAACGAGAACATCCCGCTGCTCGAGGCCGGCAGCGTCGATATCGCAACCGTTGCCGGTGAGCCGTCCTACGAGGCCTTCATGGGCATCGGCCGGCCGAAGGCCACCAGGCTGAAGATCCTCACCGCGATGTATTCGAGCCCGGGCATGTTCGTGGTGCGTGCCGACAGCCCCTACAAGACGATCCAGGATTTGGTCGGCCAGCCCGTCGCGTTCGGCGCCAAGGGCTCGGGCCTGCCGATCCTGTCGCGCTACATCCTCGACGGCATCGGGCTGAAGCAGGACGAGGACTTCAAGTCGATCTATCTCGATCGCGCCGGCGACGGGCCGGCGATGGTCGAGGACGGCCGCGCTGCCGCGCTGTGGGGCGCCGGCATCGGCTGGCCCGGTTTCAGCAGGTTGGCCGAGAGCACGACTGGGGCACGCTTCATTGCGCCGACCGCGGACGAGATCGCCCGCATCCGCGCCAAGCATACGTTCCTCAAGCCGCTGACGATCCCGGCCGGCAGCTACCCGAAGCAGACCGAAGCAATCGCCTCGGTCGGCTCCTGGAGCTACATCCTGGTGCGCGAAAGCCTTCCCGAGGATTTCGCCTACCGGCTGGCGAAGACACTGCACGGTGTCGAGGCTGATTTTTGCAAGAAGCTCGCCCAGGCCTGCGAGACCACGGCGGCGAACACCGTCGCCGCCGCGCCCGACATCAACCTGATCCACCCCGGCGTGCTCAGATATTTCCGCGAGATCGGGGTGGCAAAGTGAAGAGGGCGAATGGCGAGTAGCGAATGGAAGTTGTGATTCATCGCCATCGCTATTCGCCACTCCCTATTCGCTATTGGCCTATTTCTTCACCATCGAACACGCCAGGTCCGGCGGGCCGAACGCGTCCTCGCCCGAGATCTTCGCCAGGATCTTGTAGTAGTCCCACGGATACTTCGACTCGGCGGGCGTCTTGACCTGCACCAGCCAGAGATCGTGCACCATCAGATTGTCCTCGCGCAGCTTGCCGTTGCGGGCGAAGAAATCCTCGACCGGCTTCTCGCGCATCTTGGCCGCGACCTTGAGCGGATCGTCGGTGCCGCTGTCCTTGATCGCGTTAAGATAGGCGGTCACCGAAGAGTAGACGCCGGCCTGCCACATCGTCGGCATCCGGTTCACCTTGGCGAAATAGCGCTTCGACCATTCCCGGGTCTTGTCGTCCATGTCCCAGTAGAACGAGGTGGTCAGCAACAGGCCCTGCGCGGCCGACAGCCCGATCGAGTGGACGTCGGTGATCAGCGCCAGCAGCGCGGCCATCTGCTGCCCGCCGGCGAACACGCCGAACTCGGCGGCGGTCTTGATCTCGTTGGTGTTGTTAGGCGGTCCGCCGGCGATGCCGATGATCTTGGCCTTCGAGGCCTGCGCCTGCAGGATGAAGGACGACAGGTCGGGCGTCGCAAACGGCGGGCGCACCGCGCCGAGCACCTTGCCGCCGTTCTTGGTCACGATCGCGGAGGCGTCCTTCTCGAGCGAGTGGCCGAACGCATAGTCGTCGGTGATGAAGAACCAGCTGTCGCCGCCGCGCTTCACCACCTCCTGCGCGGTGCCGACCGCGAGCGCGCGGGTGTCGAACACCCACTGCATGGCGTAGGGCGAGCAGAACTTGCCATGGAAATCGGTCGCGCCGGTCGAGTGGGTGATGAACAGCTTCTTCTTCTCGTTGGCGATGTTCTGCACTGCGAGGCCGACCGCCGAGACCGGCACGTCGACGATGAGGTCGACCTGATCGACGTCATACCAGCGCCGCGCGATGGTCGCGCCGATGTCCGGCTTGAGCTGGTGATCACCGACGATCACCGAGATGGGTTTGCCGAGCACCTTGCCGCCGAAATCATCGACCGCCATCTGCGCGGCGGTGACCGAGCCCTGTCCGGTCGGCGTCGAGGCCGGGCCGTTCATGTCGGTCAGCACGCCGATCTTGACGATGTCGTCGGATACCTGGGCCGATGCGGTCGAGGAGGCCAGCAGCGCGGCTGCGAGCGTCCCGAACACGGCTAGTCTGGTGGCGATCATTCTGTCTCCCTCCTGAACCGGCGCATTGGCCATTATGGTTGTCCCGGGCCTCTGGAACCCGGTTATATTGGTTTCTTTTGCAACTATATTGGGGGCTCCGTCAACGCGCCATCGGTCTAATGACGCAGGCCCGGACCGGTGCGAGGCAGTTTCTTTCGGGGCCGATTCAGTCCATAGCGGGCCATGGTCACTGCCCAGCGTCTTCCGGCTTCGCTCACCCCGCTCGATGCGGCGCTGGCCGCCGTGCTCCGCGACCTCGTGCCGGTCCAGCCGATCGAGCTGCCGCCGGCCGACGCCTTGCGATGCATTGCCGCCGAGATGCCGGCCTTGCGCGCCTATCCGCCGCATGATGTCGCCGTGGGCGACGGCTGGGCGATGCGCGCCAATGACTTGGTCGGTGCGTCCTCCTATGCGCCGTTGCCGCTCGCCGCGCTCCCGGTCTGGGTCGAGGCCGGCGCGGCGATGCCCGACGGCACCGACTGCGTGGTCGATGCCGATGCCGTCGATAGCTCCGGTCCGCTTCCGCAGGTGCTCGCCGAAGCCATCCTGGGGCAGCGCGTCCGGCGTGCCGGCAGCGACATTGCCGCCGGGGGTCCTGTGATCGCAGCGGGAGAGCCGTTGCTGCCGCGTGGTCTGCTGCTCGCACGCGCGGCCGGGCTGGACCTGTTGCTTGTGCGACGGCCCCGGCTTCGCATCGTCAACATCTCCAACGGTGAGCTGACCGCGCAGCTGATCGCTGACACTGCGCAGTTCGCGGGCGCTGCAATCGTCTGCGCCGAGGCGGCGCCGGATGTGACCGCGATTGCCAACGCGCTCGCGGCACATGATTGCGACCTGATCATCACGATCGGCGGCACCGGCGTTGGCCGCTCGGATGCGGCAGTGAATGCTATAGCAACGCGCGGCACGCTGATCGCGCATGGCATTGCCCTGCAGCCCGGCCGCACCGCGGCGGTCGGCCGGATCCATGCAACGCCGGTCGTCGCTCTGCCGGGCGCGCCGGATCAGGCTTTCGCGGCCTGGTGGGCGATTGCGCTTCCCCTGCTCGATCGCCTGTCGGGCCGGCGCCCGCGCCAGACGCTGGCGCTGCCGCTGGAACGCAAGATCGCCTCCGGCGTCGGGATGGCTGAGGTCGTGCTGCTGACGCGTGAAGAGGGGAGCTGGGCCACGCTTGCGATCGCCGACCTGTCGCTCGACGCCATCGCGCGCGCCGAAGCCCTGCTGATCGTGCCTGGCGCTTCCGAGGGCTTCGCTGCGGGCACGATCGTTGATGCCTATATGTTGCGGGAGTGAGTTCCCGAGATGACCAATATTTTCACGCCGAAACCCAATCCCTCCGTCGAGCAGGACCAGTTCCTGACCATCCTGTCGCGCGAGGAGGCGATTGCGCGCTTCGAGGCGGCGCTGTTCCCGCGTCAATTGCCGTCGGAGACGCGGCGGCTCGCCGATGCGCTCGGCCGTGCGCTGGCCGAGGACGTAGTGGCGCCGATCGACGTGCCGCCATTCGATCGCTCCAATGTCGACGGCTTTGCGGTGCGCTCGGCCGATCTCGCGCGCGCTGGCGAGGGCGCGCCGGTGCAGCTCATATTGAACGGCGAGACCATTTCGTGCGGCACCACGCCGACCCGGGCTGTGGTTCCGGGCACCGCGACCGCGATTGCGACCGGCGGCCCGGTGCCGCGCGGCGCCGACGCGATCGTGATGGTCGAGCACACCCAACCCGCCGGCCAAGGGGGCGGCAACGACGCGATTGAGGTCCGGCGTGCGGCATCGCCCGGACAGTTCGTGTCCTATGCCGGCTCCGACATCGCACGCGGCGAGGCACTGCTGCGCGCGGGAACGATCATCGGGTCGCGCGAGATCGGCATGCTCGCGGCCTGCGGCATCGCCGAAGTTGCGGTGGTACGCCGTCCGCGCGTTGCGATCCTCTCCACCGGCGACGAGCTGGTGCAGCCGGGCGAGGTGCTGCGGCCGGCCGCGATCTACGACACCAATGGTGCGATCGTCACCGCGGCGATTGCCGAGAACGGCGGTGACGCGTCGTTCCTCGGTGCCATCGTCGACAATGAGGCGATGCTGGAAGCCGCAATGCGCAAGGCATTGGCTGACAGCGACATGCTGGTGCTGTCGGGCGGCACCTCCAAGGGCGCGGGCGACGTCTCGCACCGGATCATCGGACGGCTCGGCAAGCCCGGCATCATTGCGCATGGCGTGGCGCTCAAACCCGGCAAGCCGCTGTGCCTTGCGGTCTGCGACGGCAAGCCGGTGGTGATCCTGCCGGGCTTTCCGACCTCGGCGATGTTCACCTTCCACGACATGATCGTGCCGGTGCTGCGGCGGTTGGCCGGCCTGCCGCCGCGCTCGGATGCCAAGGTGGCGGCGAAGGTGCCGGTGCGCATCGCCTCCGAGCTCGGGCGCACCGAGTTCGTGATGGTGTCGCTGGTCGAAGGCACCGACGGCTTGATCGCGTATCCCGGCGGCAAGGGCTCGGGCGCGATCACCTCGTTTGCGCAGGCCGACGGCTTCCTGAAGATCGAGGCGCTTGCCGACCAGTTGCCGGCCGGCAGCGAGGCCGAGGTGACGCTGTTCACGCCGCATGTGCGGGTGCCAGACTTGGTCATCGTCGGCAGCCATTGCACCGGGCTAGATCTCGTCACCGCGCCGCTGGTGCATGCCGGACTTGTGGTGCGCTCGATCGCAGTCGGCAGTCTCGGCGGCCTCGCCGCAGCCAAGCGCGGCGAATGCGATCTCGCCCCGATCCATCTGCTCGACGACAAGACCGGGACCTACAACACACCGTATCTGGCCGAGCGACTCGAGCTGGTGCCGGGCTGGCGACGCATGCAAGGCATCGTGTTCCGCCAGGACGACACGCGCTTTGCCGGCCTGAGCGCAGAGCAGGCGATGCGCGCCGCGCTCGCCGATCCCGCCTGCATCATGGTCAACCGCAACCAGGGCGCCGGCACCCGTATCCTGATCGATCGTCTGCTGGCAGGCAGCCGGCCCGACGGCTACTGGAATCAGCCGCGCTCGCACAACGCCGTTGCGGCCGCGGTGGCGCAGCATCGCGCCGACTGGGGCATGACCATCGCGCCGGTCGCGCACGCGTCCGGGCTCGGTTTCATTCCGCTCGCCGAAGAGCATTATGACTTCGCGCTGGTGACGGCGCGCAAGCAACGGCCCGCAGTGCAGGCCTTTCTCGACGCGCTGGCATCGGAGGAGGGCCGCGCTGCGCTGACGGCGGCGGGGTTCAGGCCGGCGTAGACGGTCGTCGTTGGTGCCGGCATGTGTTTGGCTCGCGATTGCCACAATCACCGCTGTCGTCCCTGCGAAAGCAGGGACCCGTACGCCGCGGCGGATGTTGTTGTCGGGACTCGTCGTTCCAACCTCGTTCAGCAACCACCATTTGTGGTTATGGGTCCCTGCTTTCGCAGGGACGACGATGAGGATGGTTCTCGATTCAAGATGTAAAACGGCGCGCTGTCATCACCCGTGCATGCGGTGATCCAGTATTCCAGAGACGGCAGTGCTTGAGCCGAGAGGCCGCGGCGTACTGGATCGCCCGGTCGAGCCGGGCGATGACAGATGCGGGTGGGGACGCAGCTTCGCGATCCGGCTCAGTGCCGCATGGCGGTCTCCACGAACTCCAGCACGGAGCGCGGGACCTCCTCGTATTCGACGAAACGGCGCCGAAGCTCGTCGGCAATGTCGGTCGTCACGTCGCGGGACCATCCCTCGTTGGTATTGAAGGCCACGATGCGGACCGGATGGCTGTACTGGTCATCCAGCAGACGGCGGATCAGCGTCTTCCGGTCGGCGCCTTCTTCGTCGGTTTCGCACCAGGCGCGGCCAAGCCGGCCGAAATCGTTCAGCACCAGATAGGTGTCGTGGTCGATTTGATGCGGCACGATCGAAGGCGAGCGCGGCATAGGTGGTCTCCGATGATGCAATTTTATCGCGTTCCGGTCGCGCCGCGCAGTGGAAACTTCGAGGTATATCCGTTGGACCGACGTCGGCCCGGCGCGGCGGATCAGTCCGGCTGCCGTGGCCCGTCCGCTGCCGTTCAGCCCCGAGAAGCTCTGAAGGCGACCCCAGGGACGGGCGGCCCGGCCAAATCCGCCGGCAAGGCTGGCATGACATTGCGTCAGCGCTGATATAAGCAGCATTGGACGTTAGATGTCTTCGGAGACGCGGATGAAAGTGATTGGCCTCGCGGGGTGGAGCGGCGCCGGAAAGACCACCCTGCTGTCGCGGGTGATCCCCCATCTGCTGGGCCGGGGCTTACGCGTCTCCGTGATCAAGCACGCCCATCACGAATTCGATGTCGACGTGCCCGGCAAGGACTCCTGGGTGCATCGGCAGGCCGGCGCGACCGAGGTGCTGGTGTCCTCGACCCGGCGCTGGGCGCTGATGCACGAGTTGCGCGGCGCCAGCGAGCCGCGGCTGCCGGAATTGCTCGCCAAGATGGCGCGCGTCGACCTGGTCGTGGTCGAGGGATTCAAGCGCGAGCCGGTCAGCAAGATCGAGGTGTATCGCGCCGCCAACGGCAAGCCGCTGCTGTTCCCCGACGACCCGCGCGTGGTCGGGATCGCCAGCGATGTTGCCGTTAAGACCACGTTGCCGGTCGTGCATCTCGATGACATCGAGGACGTGGCCGAATTGATGCTGCGTTCGGCGATTCCGGTCGACGATGTGCTCGCGTCGGCCTCGGCCGAAAACTGAGCAGGGTGGGATGATGCTTCCGTTGACGATGCGCAGCCGCTTCGCCATGGTCGCGCCATGACGACGACCAAACTCGATCTCACTGGCCTGAAATGCCCGCTGCCCGCGCTGAAGACGCGCAAGGCGCTCAGGGGCGTAACGGCGGGAGATTTCCTCGAAGTGCACTGCACCGATCCGCTTTCGGTGATCGACATCCCGGCCCTGATCCAGGAGACCGGCGACAGGGTCGAGATCACCGAACGAAGCGATGTCCGGATCGTTTTTCTGATCGAGAAGGCGAATGGTACGATAGACAATCTAAATGCTGCAGCGCCGCGTACGCGCTAGATGCAACTTGATATCTACCATTTGCCTATCGACACCTATTTTCCATTCTGCGCGAATTGATAATCTCCGCCGGATCGCGGAGGTGGAGTTGTGCCCGGATGTGGGTACATCGGCGGACAACGGCCGGCCTGCGTCCAGTTCAGGCTGCACGGCTTGGCATATCCGATCGTATTGGGGGTTAACATTCCCGGAATGCGCGTGGTTGGTCCCGGCGCATCGAGGGAATGTGCGGCGCAGCTGCCTGACGGCGGCCGCAAGGGCTGAGACGGGATCGAAGACGCAGATGCGCCTGACGTAATGGCGGCTGCAGGGGAGGTATCAATGACCGCAGTGAGCAGCGCCGGACGCGTGTCCGCGGCAGGCGCAGGTTTCCTCGACAAGGAACACACGATCGCGACCGCCGGCTTCAATCGCTGGCTGGTGCCGCCGGCCGCGCTGTGCATCCATCTGTGCATCGGCATGGCCTATGGCTTCTCGGTGTTCTGGCTGCCGCTGTCGCGCGCGATCGGGCTGACCGCGCCGAAGGCGTGCCCCGACATTTCGCTGGCCCAGGAGCTGTTCACCACCACTTGCGACTGGAAGGTGGCCAGCCTCGGCTGGATGTTCACGTTGTTCTTCGTGCTGCTCGGCGTCTCCGCCGCGATCTGGGGCGGCTGGCTCGAGAAGGTCGGTCCGCGCAAGGCCGGCTTCGTCGCGGCGTTGTGCTGGGCCGGCGGTCTCGTGATCGGCGCACTCGGCGTCTACACGCACCAGCTCTGGCTGATGTGGCTCGGCTCCGGCGTGATCGGCGGTGTCGGCCTCGGCCTCGGTTACATCTCACCGGTGTCGACGCTGGTCAAATGGTTCCCCGACCGCCGCGGCATGGCGACCGGCATGGCCATCATGGGCTTCGGCGGTGGCGCGATGATCGGCGCACCGCTGGCTGACAAGCTGATGAACTATTTCAAGACCCCGACCTCGGTCGGCGTCTGGGAAACCTTTCTGACCATGGCGGCGATCTATTTCGTGTTCATGACGATCGGTGCGTTCCGCTACCGCATTCCACCGGCCGGCTGGCAGCCTGAGGGCTGGACACCGCCGTCCAAGGCCAACGCGATGATCTCGACCAAGAACGTGCATCTCGACAACGCGCACAAGACGCCGCAATTCTGGCTGATCTGGTGGGTGCTCTGCTTGAACGTGTCGGCCGGCATCGGTGTGATCGGCATGGCCTCGCCGATGCTGCAGGAGATCTTCGCCGGCAAGCTGATCGGGCTGCCCAGCGTTCCCTTCAATGCGCTCGATGCCTCGCAGAAGGGACAGATCGCGGCGATCGCGGCCGGCTTTGCCGGCCTGCTGTCGCTGTTCAACATCGGCGGCCGCTTCTTCTGGGCGTCGCTGTCGGACAAGATCGGCCGCAAGAACACCTACTACACGTTCTTCATTCTTGGCATCGTGCTCTACGCGCTGGCGCCGACCTTTGCCGTGATGGGATCGAAACTGCTGTTCGTGCTCGGCTTTGGCATCATCCTATCGATGTATGGCGGCGGCTTCGCCACTGTGCCGGCCTATCTCGCCGACATGTTCGGTACCCAGTTCGTCGGCGCGATCCACGGCCGCCTGCTGACGGCGTGGTCGACCGCCGGCATTATCGGCCCCGTCGTGGTGAACTACATCCGTGAATTCCAGCTTGCCGCCGGCGTTCCGCGCGACCAGCTCTACAACACTACGATGTACATCCTGTGCGCCATGCTGATCGCGGGCCTGATCTGCAACTACCTGATCAAGCCGGTCGATCCGAAGTGGCACATGAGCGACGCCGAGGTCGCCAAGTTACAGGACGCGAGTGCCAGCGCCGCCGCGGCCGGGCCGCACGGCTCCTACGGGATCGGGTTTGGCGGGCTCGATGCCAAGGCTGCGCTGTTCTGGCTGTTCGTCGGCATTCCGCTGGCCTGGGGCGTCTACATGACGCTGCTCAGCGCGGTCAAAATTCTCTGATCGCGACAATCATCGCCGCAGGTTGCCGATGCTCCGGCGCCTGCGGCGTTCGCTTTATTTCAATGAACAGAAATGGGATTGGGGGATGTCAATGTCTTGCACCCGGATTTGCCTTGCCGCCGCGCTGCTCGCCGCAGGGCTTCATGCCGCGTCGGCCCAGACCACGGCGCCGGCCGCGCCGGCACCGGCCACCACGACGGCCAAGCCGTCGAAGATGAAGCTGACAATGGAGAGACTGAAGGAGATGAGGGCGCAGTGGCGCGCCAACAAGCCCAGGCTGAAGGCCTGCCGGAAAGAGGTGAAGCAGAAGGGCCTGACCGGCGACGATCGCTGGTTCTACATTTCAGATTGCATGGGCAAGAGCTGAGCGCCGGCGCTCTGAATGCGTCGAGCGTTGAGAGAGCACGCCGTGTGGCACCCCTCTCCCTAACCTTCCTCCGCAAGGGGGAGGGAACCCTTCCGCCTCGGGCTCCCTTACACACGCACAACGCAACGCTTCGTATGGACGGCGGTGAGGTGAATACGCTTCCCGGGCTCCCTCCCCCCTTGCGGGGGAGGGTTGGGGGAGAGGGGTAAGCCGCGAGCGAGATGACCGATGCGGAGCGTCACCCTCGCAGCCGCTGGCAATCACTCCGCCGCGGCGGGCGTCGCCTTGGCGGGCTCGAGCGCGGCGGCGATCGCCTCGTCGACCCGTTCGAGCCAGATGAACTCCAGCTTGGCGCGGGCGCCGGCGGGGATGTCGTCGTAGTCGCGCTTGTTGCGCGCCGGCAGCATCACCCGGGTCAGGCCGGCGGCTGCGGCGGCGACCACCTTCTCCTTGATGCCGCCGACCGGCAGCACGAGGCCGCGCAGCGAGATCTCGCCGGTCATCGCGGTGTCGCTGCGCACCGTGCGGTCGGTCAGCAGCGAGGTGAGGGCGGTGAACATCGCGACACCTGCGCTCGGGCCGTCCTTCGGCGTCGCGCCGGCAGGGACGTGGACGTGGATGTCGCTCCTCTCGAAGATCGCCGGGTCGATGCCGAGCTGCGATGCACGGCCCTTCACCAGCGTCAGCGCCGCCTGCACGCTCTCGCGCATGACATCGCCGAGCTGTCCGGTGATGGTCAGTCCGCCGCGGCCCGGCGTGCGCGAGGCCTCGATGAACAGGATGTCGCCGCCGACCGGGGTCCAGGCAAGGCCGGTGGCAACGCCGGGGATGCTGGTGCGCTGCGCGATCTCGTTTTCGAACCTGGGCTGGCCGAGCAGCGACACGATGTCCTTCGGCGCGATCGTGACGTGGCTGGTGCTGCCTTCGGCGATCTGCACCGCGACGTTGCGCAGCACCTTGCCGATCTCGCGCTCGAGATTGCGGACGCCGGCCTCGCGGGTGTAGCTCTTGATGATCAGCCGCAGCGCGTCCGGATCGATCTCGACCTGCTCGGCCTTGATGCCGTTGGCCTCGAGCTGGCGGCGCACCAGATAGCGCTTGGCGATCTCGAGCTTCTCGTCCTCGGTGTAGCCGGCGAGGCTGATCAGCTCCATGCGGTCGAGCAGCGGGCCGGGCACGCCATCCAGCATGTTGGCGGTGGCGATAAAGACGACGCGCGACAGGTCGAACGGCACGCCGAGATAATTGTCGCGGAACGTGCCGTTCTGCTCGGGGTCGAGCACCTCTAGCATCGCCGCCGACGGATCGCCCTGGATGCCGCGGCCCATCTTGTCGATCTCGTCCAGCATCATCACGCAATTGCGCGCGCCGGCCTTCTTGATCGCCTGGATGATGTTGCCGGGCAGCGCGCCGATATAGGTGCGGCGATGGCCGCGGATTTCGGCCTCGTCATGCACGCCGCCGAGCGAGACGCGGACGAACGGCCGCGACATCGCGCGCGCGATCGATTGCCCGAGCGAGGTCTTGCCGACGCCGGGCGGTCCGAGGAAGCAGAGGATCGGCGCCTTGCCGCCGGGCGCGAGCTTGCGTACCGCGAGATACTCGATGATGCGGCTCTTGATCTTCTCGAGGCCATAATGGTCCTGGTCGAGGATCTTGCGCGCCTCGGCGATGTCGATCGGCTTTTCCTCCGGAATGCTCCAGGGCAAATCGATCAGCCAGTCGAGATAGCTGCGCACCATGCCGGATTCGGCCGCCGCCTCCGGCATCCGCTCGTAGCGGCGCAGCTCCTTCTGCGCCTGGCTCTCGGCCTCCGGCGGCATCTTGGCTTCCACAATCGCCTTGGTGAGCTCGGCGACTTCAGCCGCCTTGCCGTCGCCTTCGCCGAGCTGGCGCTGAATGGTCGCCATCTGCTCGCGCAGGATCGCCTCGCGCTGCCGCTCGTCGAACACGGCCTTGGTCTTCTGCCCGATCTCCTGGCTCAGCCTCAGCACCTCGATGCGCTCGCCGAGATGACGCGAGACCTTGTCCATGCGCGCGACGAGGTCGATGGTCTCGAGGATGTCCTGCTTCTCCGCCGGCTTGATGTCCATGTAGGAGGTGGCAAGGTCGGCGAGCGTCGCCGGCGAGGTGGTGCCCTGCAGCGCGGCGATCAATTCGGGCGGCGTTTGCGGCAGCAACTGCGCGGCCTCCAGCGCCTGGCGCTGCAGATTGAGGAAGCGCGCCTCGATCTCGGGCGAAGTGGTGGTCGGCTCCGGAATTTGCAGCACGCGCGCCGCGAGGAACGGCGTGCCGGGCAGATAGTCGAGCACGCGCATGCGCTGCACGCCCTGGCAGACCAAGTGGTGCGTGTCGTCGGCGCCGGTGATGTAGCGCACGATGTTGGCGACGGTGCCGACGCGGTAGAGCCCGTCCGGGCCGGGATCGTTGTTCTCGGGATCGCGCTGCAGCAGGATGCCGATCGGCCGCTGCTCGCGCACCGCCTGCTGGGCGGCGGCGATCGAGGTCGCGCGCGCGATCGTGATCGGGATGATGACGTCCGGAAACAGCACGGTGTTGCGCACCGGGACGATGATCGTCGCGTCGCTGGGGATTGGCGCCGAGGTCGATGCCGGGCTTGAAATGTCTGATGCAGCCATGGCGAAATCCTCTAGCTCGATTTTCCGAGCCGCAGGCCGACGCAGCCATGCGCGGCAAAGCGGCTGATGGTGTAGCGGCCGGTCGGCAGCGCGATGCGGCGTTCGAAGCGGCCCTGCGGCAGCTCGAGGCGCAGGATGCGGGCGTTGCGCAGCTCGGAGGGCAGGGTGCGGCGGCCGGAGATCACCAGCGTGCCGCTATCGAGCGCGGCCTCGACCTCGTCGGGATCGACCCCGGGCAGCGCGACCAGGATCAGGATCTCCTGCTCGGTCTCGATCACGTCCATCGGCGGCTCCCAGCTCGGCTCGCTGGTGCCCCCGCGCGGGTGCAAATTGAGGAAGCTCTGGTGCAACCGTTCGGCGCGGGCGAGCGCCTCGATCGCGTCTGTGAGCATCCAGTTGGTCTGATCCTTGGGCCGCATCGGCAGTCTCCACGTCGCATTGGGAGGCAACGTTACCGGTCTTGCAGCCGACCGTAAACCGGTGGCTCCGGGCGCTGCCGAGCGGCGGCAGGATTGTCCAAAAATGTCACGATTTGCCGCATGGCTGCGATGCGCCGCAGCGATTTGCGTGGGCCGGGTTGGCTCAATGTCGGTCGCGGCCTACAGCCAGCCCGAACGCCTGAACCGCCAGAACAGCGCGCCGCATGCGGCCAGCATCAGGCCCATCACGACGAAATAGCTGTACTCCCATTGCAGCTCCGGTATGTACTTGAAATTCATGCCGTAGATGCCGGCGACGGCGGTCGGCACCGCGACGATCGCAAGCCAGGAGGCGAGCTTCTTGGAGATCGCGGTTTCCTGGGCCTGACCGACCAGCAGGCTGGCTTCAAACGCAAAGGCGAGCACCTCGCGCAGCGAGTCGATCCGCTCCTGGATGGTGCGGACATGATCGGTGACGTCGCGGAACAGCGGGCGCATCGTGACGCGCACCATCGGCAGGTCGTCGCGCTCAAGCCTGCGGCAGACTTCGACGAGCGGCCCGACCGCGTTGCGCAGCCGCAGCAGGTCGCGTCGCAGCAGGTAGAGCCGTTCGATCTGCCCCCGCGTCATCGCGCTCGCCAGCACCTCGGCCTCCATCCTCTCGACCTCGTCCTGGATGGTCTCGAGCACCGGCGAGTAGTTGTCGACGATGAAATCGAGGATGGCATAGAGGATGTAGTCCTCGCCGCGGGCAAGCGCGCGCGGGCAGCTCTCGCAGCGTTCGCGGACCGTCGCGTAGGATGTCGAGGCGCCGTGGCGCACCGAGACGATGTAGCCCTCGCCGACGAACAGATGCGTCTCGCCGAACGAGATGTTCTCGCCCTCGAGCTGCGCGGTGCGCGCTACGATGAACAGCGCGTCGCCATACTGCTCGATCTTCGGCCGCTGATGCGCGTGATCGGCGTCCTCGATCGCGAGGTCGTGCAGCTGGAATTGCCGCTGCAGGCTTTTCAGCAGCGTCATGTCGGGTTCGTGCAGGCCGATCCACACCACGTGATCCGGCTTGTTGCGCCAGCTCGCGGCTTCGTCGATCGCGATATTGGCGACGCGTCGGCCCTCGACATAGGCGCCTGCCGCGATCACGCCATCGGAGTGGACGGGCCCGGCGGTTGCGCCATTTGGCGATACGAGGTCCATGGTCTCCACCCTCGACGCGGCCATCGGAATCCGCGTGACGACAATTCGCAATCAAAAAGGCTAGCACCGAATAGAAGCTGGTCAACACGCGTCGGGACGTCGCGTTCCGCCTCGCCGGTGACGTCACGACGGGTTGCCAGGGGCTGGCCGGTCCTTATGCGGCTCCTATGCCGCACCGCGGCGTACCCTCTCGAATTCCTACGTCCGTCCCAGCATCTTTTGCCATGACGCGGTGCGCTGGCGCGCGCCGCCGACAGGAAGGTGGGACATGACCTTGCTCCGTTTGCACGACGTCCGGCCGCACGGCTCGGCCGGTGCTGTCGGCCCGGTCCTGAGGCGGGCCATCCGGCGGATCGGCGTGGCCTTCAGGACGATTCACCGCGCGATTGCGGCCGCCAAGATCCATCGGCTGCGCAACGAGCTGCTGCTGCATCGTGGCCATGAGGATTGGGCGCGGACCCATCTCAATGCTGGCACGCCCGGCGGCGATGCCGAGAGATATCCGCGGGCACCGGTCGTGCTCGGCGAGAAGTGGGACTACTGAGATGCGCGCAGCGTCATTCATCGCCGCCGTGCTGCGCCGCGCCGCAGACGGGCTGCTCAAATTCCTGGCCTGGATCGGCGAGGAGCCGATCGGCGGCTACCGGCCCGAGGCGCATTACATGCGCGGCCCGGGGCCGGCCTGGCGCGCCAAGCATCTCGGGCATTAGCAAGCCGGATCACGTCGCTTCACGTCGCGGCGCCAGGTGATCGAGCAGGTTCATCGGCAGCGGGAATACCACGGTTGAGGAACGTTCGCCGGCAATGTCATGCAGTGCCGCGAAATAGCGGAGCTGCATCGCCTGCGGCTCCTGGGCGAGGATCCGGCCGGCCTCGACCAGCTTCTCGGCGGCCTGCTGCTCGCCCATCGCGTTGATCACCTTGGCGCGCCGCAGCCGCTCCGCCTCGGCCTGCTTGGCGATCGCCCGCACCATGGTCTCGTTGATGTCGATGTCCTTGATCTCGACCGCGGTGACCTTGATGCCCCAGACGTCGGTCTGCTTGTCGAGGGTCTCCTGGATGTCGGCGTTCAGCTTGTCGCGTTCGGCGAGCATCTCGTCGAGCTCGTGCTTGCCGAGCACCGAGCGCAGCGTGGTCTGGGCCAGCTGGCTGGTCGCCGCCATGTAGTCGCCGACCTTGATGATGGCGCGCTCGGGATCGACGATGCGGAAGTAGAGGACGGCGTTGACCTTGACCGAGACGTTGTCGCGGGAAATGACGTCCTGCGGCGGGACGACCTGCACCATCACCCTGAGATCGACCTTCACGAGCTGCTGCACCACCGGAATCAGGATGATCAGCCCCGGGCCCTTCACCCCGGTGAAACGGCCGAGCGTGAAGATGACGCCGCGCTCGTACTCGCGCAGCACCCGCACCGCCTGGGTCAGGAAGATGATTACGAGCAGCGCGACCGCCCCGTAGGTGAAAAAATCAAGCATCATGCTGTACCTCCTTCGCCGGCGGATGCCGGCGCACGCCGCACGACCAGCGTCAAATCGATGATGTTCGCGACCTCGACCGTTTCTCCCGCCTTGAAGGTCTCGGTGCCGCGCGCTTGCCAGCGCTCGCCATTGGTGAAGACGTGGCCTGATGTCTCGGACCAGTCGAGAACTTCGGCCGATAGCCCGCGCATGGCTTGCGCACCTGTCCGCAGCGGGCCGTTGCGCGCTCGGCGCAGCGCCCCCAGCACGACGAGGATGAGCCCGGTGAACATCGCCGCCACGATGGTAATGAGCGGCCACGACAGGCGGTATCCGGGCGCCTCGATCCGGAACAGCATGGCGGCTCCCAGCACGAAGGCGACGATGCCGCCAAGGCCGATCACGACGGTCGGGTTGAAGGCCTCGATCGCGAGCAGCGCGATCCCGACCAGCATCAGGGCGAAGCCGGCGTAGTTGATCGGCAGCATGTTGAGCGCGTAGAGGCCGACCAGCAGGCAGATCGTCCCGACCACCCCGGGCGCGACGGCGCCGGGCGACATGAACTCGAAGATCAGGCCGTAGATCCCGACCATCAGCAGCACGAACGCGATGTTGGGGTCGGTGATGACTGCGAGCACGCGCGAGATCCAGGTGGGATCGATGGCTTCGATCACGTCATCCCTGGTCGCCAGGCGCTGCGTCTTGCCGCCGGCAAGCTCCACCGTCCGGCCATCGATCTGCCTGAGCAGGTCGGCCGGATCATGCGCGATGAATTCGACGACATGGGCCTGCAGCGCGGCGTTGGTGGAGAGAGTGGCGGCATCGCGCACCGCCTTCTCGGCCCAGTCGGCATTGCGGCCGCGCAATTCGGCCAGGCTGCGGATGAAAGCGACGGCGTCATTCGTCACCTTCGCCGTCATGGCATCTTTCGGCTCGGCAGGGCTGCTTCCGTCCTTCTGCTCCTTGCCGCCCTTGTCCGGCGTGCTGCCTGGCAGGCCCGGCAGCGGGCCGCCGATCTGCACCGGCGTCGCGGCGCCGATATTGGTGCCGGGCGCCATGGCCGCGAGGTGGGTCGCGTAGAGGATGTAGGTCCCGGCGCTTGCGGCATGGGCGCCGGAGGGAGCAACGTAGCCGATAACGGGAACGGGCGAGGCCAGCACGTCGGTGATGATCTCGCGCATGCTGGTGCTGAGACCGCCCGGCGTATTCAGGCGCAGGATGACGACCTCGGCGTGCCGTTCGGCCGCCTTGGCCAGGCCGTCCTTGACGTAGCTGGTCGCTGCCGGCCCGATCGCGCCATCGATCGAAATGGTCAGGGCAAGGCGGTTGCTGTCCGCGGCCGTACCGGGACGGATGGGGACAACCAGAGCGACCAGTGCAATCGCCACAACGAGAGCCGCCTTGAAGGTCTGCACGGCAAGCACTCCCTTGCCGTGGATATGGGGCGCGGTTCCGGAACCTCAATATGGCGCGGCGTCACGGCCGATGTCGGCACGTGGCATTGTGCATTGCGATGGCTTGCGGCCGCTCGGCGAACTCACTGCGCCGCTGCAAGATACTCGTCGGCAAGCGCCGCCATCGCCTGCGCGACCTCGGCCTTTGCCGTTGCACCCAGCTGCACGATCGGCAGCCGCGTCGCCGGCTGCATGAAGCCCAGCAGCGCCAGTGCGAATTTCAGGGCGGCAGGATGCTCCCGCTCCAGCAGGGCTGCGAGCGGCACCAGCCGCTGATGCAACTCCCGCGCCTGATACAACCGGCCCGCGCGGAAATGCCGGTAAACGGCCACGTAGAGATCGGACGCGACGTTCGCGACAGTCGAGATGCAGCCGTCGCCACCGGCGGCGAGCCAGGCCAGCGATGAATGATCGTCGCCGGTCAGCATCCGGAATGTGGCGGGCAGGCGCTGGCGCAGGCGTGTGAGGCGGGCGACGTCGCCGCCGCCGTCGCGCAATCCCGCGAAGCGCGGCGATGCGGCGAGTTCGAGCAGCGTCTCGTCCGCGAGGCCCTTCACGGTCCGCGACGGAATGTCGTGCAGGATCACCGGCAGTGTCGTGGCCGCGGCGACGTCGCGGAAATGCGCCGCCATGCCCCGTGGCATCGGCCTGTTGTAGTAAGGCACGACCGACATGATGGCATCGGCGCCGGCCGCTTCGGCAGCCCTTGTGAACGCGACGGCGCGATCCGTCGCGTTCGATCCGGCGCCGGCGATGATTCGCGCCCGCTTGCGCGCGACGCGGGCGGCGATCTCGACGAGCTGCACGCGCTCAGCGGGCTCCAGCGTCGCGTTTTCGCCCGCGGTCTCGCCGACCACCAGCGCCGAGGCGCCGGCCGCGACCTGACGCTCGCACAGCCGGCCGAACGCATCGGTGTCGATCTCGTCCCGGTGGTTGAAGGGGGTCGGAAGATCGGGGATGAAGCCCGACAGCCATTCGGCCGAATCAGCCTTCGATGCCCATCTCGATGTTATCTGCGGGATCATGGGGTGGCTCAGGCCACGCGGCTCGCGGGGACGGGCGCGGTCTCGCCGCTCGTATCGAGCTCGATCTCACGCGACAGCTCGACGATCATTTCGGGATGCTGGCCGTTCTCGAACAGCGCGTATTTGACGGCCTGGGCGCGGTTGACGAACAGGCCGCCATAGAGGCCGTTCTGTTGCTGGGCGACCCACTGGCCGCGGCGGTTGCGGCCGATGAAGACGATGGTGGACGCTGCGCTACACGAGGGAGGTTCGACGAGTTTCACGGATGTAGTCCTTCTTTTGTTTCTGACGCGTTTTCTTCACGCGAACCGGCATCCACTTCGCTCGAAAACGCTACAGTCACAGTCACGCGAGCAATGTCTGTCTTGCCGGATATGAAA
>NZ_LGHK01000119.1 GCF_001908235.1 Bradyrhizobium sp. NAS96.2 | reverse complement strand
GTGCCTGCTACGACAAGGCGCAGAGCTATAATCGCGCCTTCCTCCAACAAGCCCGGACGCGCGTCACATGGACATAAGGAAAAATGTGCCGAAGGCGAGCAAGCCGAAGGATGCCACGACTACGCAAGCGACATGACCGATGCGGAGTGGCGGCTGATCGCTCGGAAGCTGCCGCCTCGGCGTCGATTAGGCCGCCCGCGCAAAGTTGATCTGCGCAAGGTGGTCGAGGCAATCTTGTTCATTCTGTCCACCGGCTGCCAATGGCGGGCTTTGCCGCGCGAGTTCCCGCCATATTCGACCGTGCGGGGCTATTTTTACGCTTGGCGCGACACGCGCCGATGGCACAGGATCGTCAGGGCTCTTGTCCGACAGGCGCGGCGCAAGCTCGGCCGCAAGCCGACACCGACGGCGGCCGTCATCGACAGCCAGAGTGCCCCGACAACACAAGCGGGCGGCCCACGCGGCTTCGATCCGGGCAAACGGGTGCATGGGCGCAAGCGGCACATTGTTACCGATACCAACGGCCTCCTGCTGGCCGTTCACGTCCATCCCGCCAACGTTCAGGATGTTCATGGTGCAGTGCCCTTGCTTGAACGCCTGCGAGATCGCCTTCCAAAGTTGCGACATGTCTTTGCTGATCGCGTTTATCGCGGAAAACAGCTCGTTGACGCACTCTCTCATTGCGGGCCGTGGACCATCGAAATCGTCCAGCGCCCGCCGGGTGTCAAAGGCCTCCAGCTTCTGCCACGGCGCTGGGTCGTCGAGCGCACCTTCGCCTGGTTCGGCAGGTGCAGGCGCCTCGCCAAGGACTTCGAAGGTTCAGCCTCAACTGAAGTCGCCTGGCTTCTCGTCGCCCATATCAGGCTCTTGACCCGACGCCTCGCCAGGCCCTCAAAATGCTGAGCTCTTTTTGAGTCAGACTCTAAGAACAAAAGAGCCTCGTAGGATCAAACAACAGTCCCAAGCGTTGAATAGGTCGAGCCCGAAGAGGAGGTTCGGCAATGGTCAACATTCGAGAGCGGACGAGATCGCCCGTAGGCGCGGAAAGAGAAGCCCGCAAGGTGTTCCGAGAGGCGGAAGCGAAGGAAGCCTTGACTGATTACGCCAAAGCACAAAAAGCATTCCACGAAAACAGAGAAAGGCTGAAGGCCGAGCGCTTGGCCCGGGAAGCCAAGAGTGGAGCGCGTCCGGTCGGAAAGCGTTAGGGAAGGCGCACGAATTAGACAATGTACAAAGACGCGATCATGGACGAGCTGCGACAAGTCGAGCTCGATGTGGTTGAAGGCGAAAGGCGTCTTGCGGACCTGGAGGCGTTTTTGTTCGAATTGAAGCGGCGGAAAGAAGACACTACGAGGGCGCAAGCCGAACTGGAGGCGATGCGCAAAATTCAGCTCGACCGCGAGCAGCACCGTCAACGACTGCTTTCGCTTCTGCATCCGTAGTGCACAAGGATTTGCCGATGACCCCACGAGAACGCCGCGATATGCCCTGGATCGTTGCGGCTGCCGTTTTGGCCTTCGCCTTAGCGGTCGTGGCGGGAGGACTTACGTATTTCCGTTAGTGACGTGGACTCATTAAGGCGCAGCCATAGCCTGATTGACGCGAGTTGAACGAAGGCTAGGTAGTTGGCAGCGAGCCTGGCGTAACGCGTCGCGGCACCGCAGAGCAATTTGACCCGCCAGTGGCCCCTTTTGATTTTGAGAATGCAAAGATGAGGAGGACAAAATGCCGAAGGGGTATTGGATCGGGCGCATCGATGTGATCAAACCCGAGTACACCAAAGCCTACGGCCCCGCCCTCGCGGCCGTGCTCCGCAAATACGACGCGAAATTCAAGGTGCGCGGCGGCACCTTCGAGGCGGTGGAAGGCAAGGCGCGCGACCGCAATATCGTGATCGAGTTCAAGGACTACGAAACCGCGCTCGCCTGCTACCGCTCACCCGAATACACCAAGGCGAGGGCACTGCGCGCGGGCCCCGTAGACATCGACATCATCGTAATCGAAGGCTACGACGGGCCGCAGCCGACGGACTGATCGCGCCGAGGGTGCCACCCACCTGAGGCCACCTTGATTGGCACGCTGCTCGCCGGATGGACTGTGGATGACCTGCCCGCGTTGCTACGACACACGTTGGGTCTGCGCGGCCCATCCCGAACGGCCTTGGGAAGGAGGTCCACGCTGCCCATTTTTTGGAACAATTGTCCACTTTGTAACTTAAGGATTCCACTCAAGACGCATCGAGAATGCAAGTGGACCAGCCTACTCAAGAGCAGCAATCAACGCCGGCCGGAGCAATGAGATGGCAGTTGCGCTGTCCCAAGTGCTCCGACATCCCCCAAGTCGTTCGCAGCTTCCTTGATCCGGCCGCCGGGAAAACCGTGCGCCTGATGGAATGCAAATGCGGCGAACTTATCTGGAGTGGCGGGTCGTAAGCTGAAAAATACGAAACGCTCCAGATTTTTCCATGCAATGCCGAGGCATTTTTTCGACATCCACTATCTGGAACACAGCCAGGCGAAGTGGGAGAAATCCACAAAGACGATGAACGGAAGTCCATCAGCCCATCAGCCCATCAGCAGCCACCCGATACTTGCTATGAGCGCGACGAACGACAACCCGGCAAAGCCAAAAAAGCCGTAATCCACTGCGTCCCAGTGATCCTGTCCGAACATGGACGGTCTCCCCTCGGATAACCGGCCCCAGTGCCCCGGGGGAGAGCACTGAGGCCGATAGGTTAGTCCCACTCCTCGTCGTACCGAATCTTAAACTGCGATAATTGTGAATTGTTCCACGAACGAAAATGCCCCAGCGTTGGGGAAAACGCTGGGGCCATGGGCCTTCCACTCACAATGTCCGAATGCGGCTCGGGGGCTGATGAGTGCCGCATTCGGATGTCAGACGAACAAGCTTTCGGCGATGTTTGTTCCTAGCAGCCATAGAAACGGCCCCAGCACCTCTGGGGGCGTAGGGCCTGTGCTAGGGCCATAATTGATCCGCCGATTTTATCTTTTGAGGCCGGCAGGCTCGATACTTCGCCCCTCTCTGAGCCCCACGCAATAGCGCGCTTGCAACACTGTCCTAGTTCCAGCGAGAGTGTCCAAACTGGGCAGAACTCAGAGTTAGCGCTTCCTGTCCCGGCTGACCTCAAACAGGAAGCGAACGGCCATCAGCGGGCCAGCTTCGTCGCGGACACCGATTTCCATCTGTTCGATCCCGCTGCGGATGACCGAGGACGCGGCATCCCGAGCCATACTTCCTAAAGCTCGCCCGGCTTCATTCTGCGCGGCCTCAAAATCTCGGAGTTCCATGCCTTCCTCGTCGACTGTAATTCCGTGGCTATCTTTGAGGTCGAAATAGTATCTGGGCATCAGACACTCGCTCTTTCCATTTCCGAAAAGCCCAAAGCAAAAAGGCGGGGGTACGTTCCGAGTGGCCTGTTTTGAATGGCGAGTGGCTTATCTCGACCAAACTAGAAGATCAGATCCGATGCACTAGGAGGACAAGGCGGCGCCGGCCAGTATTGGGCAAGGCTTGGAGTACGCTACGTTCGTGAGACTGACGAAGCCGTGGCAAATCACAAAGAGGCCGACGCCGGTTCGGCATATATCAGCGGTCGATCCGACCCAACCCGCTGTAGTTAACTGCAAGGCTATGCTGTGCCCTTTGGGCGCGCTCGAAGGCCCTTTTTTCTGCTTCGCATCTATGTCGATAGTTAGCTGTCATCTGTTCGATGAGGCAATGCCGCTCCGCAATCAATATGCGGGACTGAACGACTGCCTCAGCGGCGCGCTTCTCTAAGACTTCCCATGGATCGAGGCGGTCCACGGCGACTCAACTAGTTAAGAGCTCTCTGCCACAACGCACCGTGCACGTTGCCGCGAGGTGATAATCTTGCGATGACTATTTCGGCGCCGAGATCAGCGCAGGCGGCGCCGCTGCGCTCGCCTTGAAACCGGTCCGGAACGCTGATGCCGGGCCGCGTAGTGCATGTTCCGCAGGAAGGAGAACTGCCCTTGCACCGAGATCACGGATTGCGGATTGGAGACGTCCATTCGCGGCGTTGACGACAATCACTAGGCGCTGGAAAAGGCCGAGGCGTTCGCACGGGAGCATACGGGCATGAAATGATATTCATCTGCAACCGTCCCTACTCCAACCCGAGCAAGCCGCCCGTCTAGAGCCGGTTCAGGACGGCCAGATCTCCGTCGAGGCGGCGGCCGCTAAATATTGCTGCGGCGCGCCGGTGGTCCATTCGGAACCGTTCCTTCACGCCGGCGTTTGCCGGCAGGCTCGAATACGGGGACCGCTCTCATGAAATGGATTCTGGTTGTATTGGTTGGTGGTGTAGCACCAGTTCAAACTGATCTCGTATTTGAGAAGCTTTCGGATTGCCTGACCGCTGAGGAGCAATTGCAGCAGACCTATGCGAGCGCCTACGCAGCTCTGAGCCAACGCTCCGTGATGGAAGACGACCGTTTCGAGAGGCACCGTAGCCGCCGCTACCGCCGGGAGGGCGCGAACGGAAAACTTGCGAATGCCGGGACCTGCATTCCGCACGCGGGGACGGATAAGCCAATCACCTCTCTAGACACGGCGCCGGGGTCTCAGGCGCCGACACCCGCACCTTCGCCAAGTCCAAAACCATAGTATGTGCGATGCGGTCCTAAGAGATAGCGAAGTCGGCCGAAGCAGTCGCTCTCGGCATGGGCTGAGCGGATGTCCTCGAGCCGTTCGCGTATATGAAGGACATACTGTATTCCGCCTTATGCTGTGCTGGGGTCAGTTGACTGGTCGGCCACGAACCCGACGAACCATTCTTAGTGGGGCCGCTTGCGATTGCCATTTTTTCCTAAAAACGTGCGGCATGCGAGGAACCATCGAGGGGACGGAAGCATCTAATTGACGCTTCTGGTCAGCAAGAGCCCCCCGACTGCCAGAAGAAAACCCGTAGCACCCGGGTTGGCGGCCCCCAGGTTGGGGCCGCTTGCTGGGCTGATTTTTACAGATGGTGATTGCAATGGAACTTATGGGACGCCCGATGCGAGGCCGGTTTCTCGTTCGAAGAGGAAGCACTGATTGGATGGTCTACGACAGCGAACTCAAAGGTCCAGCTCAAATACGGAAAGACGGTCCCTTCGCAGAGAAGCTGACCAAAGAACAAGCTGAGAATTTAGCGGAGTTGCTGTCGAACCAGCGAACTGAGATCGGCAAAAGGCGCTCCTGATATCCAGAAATGGCCCCAGCGCGGTCAACCGCGCCGAGGCCGAGTGCCATGATTACCTTCACACCAAAACCAGTGCTCAGCCGTTTGGTTCCTTGGAGCATAACCAACAGAGAAACAGCCAGCACCTTGGAGGTGGTGCTGAGGCCGATTCCATTCCGCGGTCGCCGAGCCGCCGCTGTCGCTAATTGGGCGAGCCCCCGGGCCTAAAAAGGATGTCCTTAAATGAAATCGCCCTGCCCGGTGCCGGGATGATCGAATCAAAGCTGAGCCAGTCAATTAACCTAAGTGAATAGATCGGCCGATTCACATTTGTGATTTCAAGAAGCCGCCGAGGAACGCGTACGCGAGGTCATCTGGGAGGTCGACGCGCTGGACCTGCCGATGGTGCGCATTGGGCCCTGATCCATGAGAAGCTGAAACTCCGCCACGGCGAGGTGTTCGACTACATCGTCGACGATCCGGCGTTCTTCGGCGCTAAGCCGGTATCAGACGGGGGACAGGCGTAGGAGCGGGCACTCGAACGAAACCGCGCGTGGAGTTGCGTTAGGATGACCCCAGACACAGTCCATATCGTCGCTGGATTTGTCTCGATCGCGATTACCATCCTGCTGCTGATAATCGTTTTCGGTGTGTAAAACGGCCCAAAGAAACGGCTCCAGTCTGACGGCGCTGGAGCCGCTCAAGTCTGGGAAGAAACGCCGATGGCCTCGGGCCGGACCACGCGCAGAAACCAAGCCAGGCCACGTGGCGTCGTTCCTAACGAGTGGCGGTCTCGTGCTGATTGCTAGCGATGGCGCGGATCGTCCGTACGCATCCGGCGAAGGCCCCGGTCCGGACCGTTTTGGCGGAAGGCTGATTGAGCTTAAGCGGCGTGAGCGACGCTTTGAGGCTGCCAATTCCAAGGCAGCAGTTCGTCAATGCGCTTGGCAGGGTGATCCGGTAGGCGCGCCAGCATGTCGGCAAGCCAAGCCTGCGGATCGATGTCATTGAGTTTTGCCGTGGCGACGAGGCTGTAGATGGCAGCCGCACGCCGACCGCCCTCATCGGAGCCGGCGAAGGTCCAATTTTTTCGTCCCACGGCGACCGCCCGGAGCTCACGCTCAGCAGCATTGTTCGTCATGCAAAGCCGTCCGTCATCAAGGAAGCGGCTAAATGCATCCCAGCGGCTGAGGCAGTAATTGATCGCTTTGGTCGTGTCGTTGTTCCTGGAGAGCTTGGCGCGCTGCTCGCGCAACCACGCCTCCAGCTCGACGATCAGGTGGCGGCTACGTTCCTGGCGCACACGCAGGCGCTCCTGCGGAGCAAGACCGTTGATCTCACGTTCGATGGCGAACAGGACATCGATGCGCTTGACCGCCTCGGCCGCGATCGGCGCCTTGGTGAGCCGTGCCAGGTCAAAGAACTTGCGTCTGCCGTGCGCCCAGCACGCAGCCTCGATAATGGGGCCGCCCTTGCGATTGGCCTCGTAGAGCTTGCCAAAGCCGGCGTAGGCGTCGGCCTGCATCAGTCCGGCATAGCCCGCCAGATGCTGCTCCGGATGCGCACCGCCACGATCGGGCGAGTAGAAGAACACAGCCGCTGGCGGATCTGGGCCGGCAAACGGACGGTCGTCGCGCACGTAGGTCCAGAGCCGGCCGGTCCGGGTCTTGCCCTTGGCGAGGACCGGCATCGTGGTGTCATCTGCGTGGATGCGCTCGGCTGCGAAGACGTGGCTCCGGATCGCATCGACCAAAGGCATCAGGGTTGCCGCGGAGGCGCCTACCCAGTCCGCGAGCGTCGATACGTCGAGATCGATACCTTCACGCTGGTAGACCTCGCTCTGACGATGAAGCGGCAGGTGCAGGCCGTACTTGGCGAACAGGACATGGGCCAGCAGCTTGGGTCCTGCACGACCGCGCGCAATCGGATGCGAGGGAGCTCGCGGCTGGGTGATCGCTTCGCAGGCCCGGCAGACGAGCTTCTCGCGCACGTGCTGGATCACCTTCCACTGGCGCGGAACGAGCTCCAGCGTCTCGGTCACGTCCTCGCCAATCTTGCGCAATCGGCTATCGCCGCAGCATGGGCAGATGGCAGGCACCGGATAGACAATGCGCTCCCGCGGCAATTGCTCCGGCAGGGGCCGGCGGGCTGGCTTGCGACGCTCGAACGATGGCACCGCAATCTTCTCGGCTGCCATCTGCGCCGCGGTCTCGGTTTGTGCGGCGTTCTCCTCCAGATCGGCGAGCTGTAGCTCGAGTTGGTCCAGCAATGCGCCTCGCTCGGAGGACTGTCCGAACTGCTCATGCCGGAGCTTCTTGATCGTGAGCTTGAGCTTCTCGATCAGCAAAGTCCCCGCCTGGGCCTCAGCTTCCGCGGCCAAACGGGCCGCTCGCTCGGCGCGCAGCATCGCCTGCAGCGTGGTCACATCGTCGGGAAGAGAATCATCAGCGCCCATCGCCGACCAGAGAATCACAAGACGCAATCTCTGTCCGAACCGCTGATCCTGCCACCGATTCAAATCCCAGCGATCAGCCCGCCGCCTGCGGTCGCCAGGTATGCTGCGGCATCCGCCAGTCGATGCCCTCCAGCAGGTAGCCAAGCTGGGCTGGGGTGATTGTCACTACGCCATCAGCCGACGACGGCCGCAAGAAGCGGCCGCGCTCCAGCCGCTTGGCGTAGAGCGACATGCCCAGTCCATCGTGCCAAAGGATCTTGATCAGCTTGCCGCTTTTGCCACGGAACACATAGAGGTCGCCGCCGTGCGGGTCTCGCTTGAAGGCTTCCTGCACCAGCAAGCCCAGCGAGTTCATGCCGCGACGCATATCGGTGTGGCCGGTCGCAATCCACACCCGCACGCCCGACGCAATGGGGATCACCGCAAGCGCCCATCTGCCAGCGCCGCCACGGCGGCCTTCAGCGTCGCCGCGTCGACTGAACCCGTGATCCGCATCCGAGCCCCGGTCGCAAACTCGATCTCGATCGACCCGCCGCTGCTGGCCGGCGCGACTGGACCAGGCGTCGGCCCTGATTCCGCGACCACTATCGCTGGTACGAAGGCAGGTTGATCGGCGGCATCGTTCGGCTCCGGCCGAAACGAGCGTCGCCATCGCAGCAGCAACGACCGCGAAACCCCATACCGCCGCGCTGTAGCCGCGACCTGGCGCGGCGCCCGTAAGCTCTCCAGGACGATCTTGAGCTTCTCATCCTCGGACCAGCGCCGCCGCCGGCCCGTGTCCACCACCTCAAGCCGTTCGACTTGGGCACTGCGCCTATCACTGTCCATAAGGACAGTTCTCAACAACACGCCTCATTCGACAAGGCGGCCTCCACCGGACGGATACGATCGTCCTGCTTAAGCAAGGTCCTCACTCGTTTCCGTTCTTCGGTCATTGTCGGGAGGCGAAAGGCCAAGGCCGCGGGCGCGGTCGAAAATGGAGTTAAGAGGACGCTTCAGCACAACTGCGATGCGGTTCGCGCTGACTCGGGCAGCGACCATAGATTTCAGGCGTTCGATTTCTTCAGGTGCCCATCTTTTCCGGCGCATCCGTTTCAATCATTTGCCGATCGATCGCGAAGATCAACTGTCCGATGATCCACCGGGACAGGCGACGCTGGACGAATACTAAGCCGGCCTCCAGTACGCGAAAGATCACTGCTGGCTAGAGTACCACGAGAGCGGGACGTTCGTGCGGGATGCTGCCGGTCAGCAAAGACCTGTTTGCGTAATCCCTTCGAGCTACCCACTCAGCGATGCTGTTGGGCATGAACCTTCGACCCGCTTCCGCATCCTCATAGCGTCAGGATTTTGCACCTTCCTTCCTGGGGCTAGAGTCAACGCCGACCGCAAGTGTTTTAAGCGGTCGGCGTTCTGTTGCGGACTCGCAAAAAGAAGTCGGCCCCAGCGCCTTAGAAACACGCTGAGGCCACCTTTGTCCCACTCCTCGTTAGAGCGAGACTTCAACCGTGCTGGTCGCCCCTCGTTCCGCAAGGAAAAGGCTCCAGCGAGGGGACTGTGGCTGGAGCCTTCAGATTCAACGGCAAACCGCTGGAGCATCGTAGCCAGCGGGACCGTGCTAGGGCTGAAAAACTAGGAAATGAAAATCACCTGCCCGTTTGGCGATGAAACCCGGAAATATATGTTCCGAACAATAACGCAGGTGAGTTTTGGCGCTTAAGCGTATCACGTTCTGTACCGATTTGTTGCAGCCGGATCGCGCCCGCAGGTCAACAGCCAGATCTCCAGCGGGAGGACATGCCGACCCAATGCCCGACAACGCTCCGAAAGAGAAGACCTGTCCGAAGTGCATGCATTCCGGAAGAGAGGTCCGATTCTTCAAAGCGTGCTCGATCCTAAGCGGGGATGCAGCGTTCGCGTCTGCCCGACCCGGCTCATCTCCGTAGGGGGATCCCGACCGCCGAGGTCGCCACATAGACCGCGGCATACTCGCGCTTCCGCAGAAGATCGCGAACAGGCTTGGTGTAGTCGGCAAGATCGATCATCGGCGCCCATCGAAGCGAGCCGCCTTATGCTGCCATCGTCCTTCATCCAGCCGACGCCGCCAACCGCGGCGCCCACTCCGGCCATCGTGGGGTGCCCGAGCCACGCCGGCCAATCGGCGACGATCTCGGCTGGGCGATCTCTCGAGCGGTTGGCACGATCGGACATGGCTTTCATTGCAGCCGCAAGCCAGCGGCGCATCCTCGGTTGCCCCGCTCCAGACCTGCGAGACGTTCAGTCATCGCATCTTGCTGTCGCCGAGCGCATCTAAGACGACGATCGCACGCCTGATCGCGGCCTTCAGAATGGCGTGCTATTGTTTTGGGGGCATCGGACGACCCCATTTCGCGCTCGGCCGTCAGCCTAGGAACGGCACCGCGCGGTGCGCGTTGACTTTGCGCTGGAAGGCCAGGAGCACTCCGGTGCCCATAACGATGATATGCCCCAAAGACCTTGAGCTCATCGCACTGCGAGAAATCCGCAGCCTGCCCGGCGGAGAATACGTCTGCCATATCGAAATTGAACCGACCGACACGGACTGGACCCTCGTGGCGGTCGTTCGTGATGGCGCCGACAACGACCGCATCCACGAAGCTGCAACAGCCACCACGAACAGGCTGAAGCAGCGATATTTGGTGCGATTCGACTGGTGAGCGCATGCACTGGCGATGGGTCATGAGCCGACGGGCTCCGCAACACCGGTCGCCATCGAGTGCGACTTTGGGCGGCCCTTCAACGACCGCGCGTGTACTTCGCGCAAACACCTGAGGCGCGCGGCCTAGCAACCAAGCGACAGCGCTCTCCTCACGGATGACAGCCTAAGCCGCCGAAGTGTATCGCTCGCCATCTGCTTTCGCGTCAGGTGTGCGGCTTTGCCAGCCCGCAAATCGGCTTAAGCCATGATGAGCTGCCGCAGCGCCAGGTGAGAGCAGGAAACCCCAGTTCGATTGGATTTCATGTCGGAAGGACGATTTCGCAAACGAGCCCCTCCGCGCGCCACTCGAAGAGCACCTTCCCGCCAAGCGGGCTGATCGTTCCTTCGATGAGGCGGCTACCAAATCCCTTGCGCCGGGGCGCAGTTATCCCCGGTCCGCCCAATTCGGTCCAGCGGAGCGTCAACCGTCTATCCTCGGTCTGCGACCACGCCAATTCTATCCGTCCACTCGCGATAGATAGCGCTCCATATTTTGTGGCATTGGTAGCGAGTTCATGCAGAACCACCGCAATCGCCTGCGCAGCGGCTGGCTCTAACATGGTTTGCAAACCGTCCATCACAATCCGCTTCTCGCCGCCCTCTTCGAGATAAGGAGCAAACTCTTGCTTGGCGATCGCCGAGACTTCGGCTCCTATCCACCGCGTCTCAACAAACAGCGAATGAACATTTGCCATCGCTTGGATGCGCCCGCTGATTACTTCCTTCAGACCCTCGACGGTATCGGATTGAGAAAGATTGATGATTGCCTGTACGTTTGAGAGGATGTTCTTGCTTCGGTGCTCCGCTTCGCGCGCCAAAATGCTAATATGCTCCTGATTGCGTTTCTGCTGGGTGATATCTCTGGCGATCTTTGATGCGCCGACTATGTTGCCGTGGGCATCTTTGACAGGAGAAACAGTCAGCGAAACGACAATTGAGCTGCCATCCCGACGGCGCCGGACCGTCTCAAAATGGTCGATGCGCTCACCTCGTCGGATGCGGGTTAGAATCTCCAGTTCTTCGCTGAGCCGGTCCTCCGGGATCACGAGGGTAATGGGCTGCCCAATCGCCTCGGTTGCCGCATATCCGAAGATGCGCTCGGCCGCCTTATTCCAGCTTGTAATGATGCCATCCAGATTCTTGCTGATAATCACATCGTCGCTGGTCTCAACTATGGAGGCCAGCAGATTGGCCAAGCGCTCGGCGCGGTCCAGAGGCCGCTCGTTGACAAGAGGCTGGGGTTGAAGTCCCGACTTGTTTTTAGATGCCAAGAGAACCCCCAAAGGATGCTTGCACTGCCGTTGGTGCCCTAATCATAGCACCAAACATACAGGCCGCGATGGCTCGGGTGACAGCTCCGGTTTAGACACAGTTGGCGCTTCCGGTCTGCGCCCAACTTCGGGCAAGTCCGTGCGGCGAGCATCTGCGGTGAGGCCGCAACTAGGGAATATCCGGCAGGCGCTCTGGACATTTGTCAAAACATCAAGGCTTTCGAATCGTTAAGGATTTCTGTGCGAGGAGCCTAGCTCGGCTAAGTACATTTATCTTGAAGATGATAGCAACCAGCGTCGGGCCTCCGAATTGGACGGCATGGCAGAGTCGTTCGGCAACAAGTTCACGGTCGTCGAAGTGTCTGCAGACGACACAAGGGTGACGCAAATCTGGATTGCGCGCGCCAAGCCGCGTCAAGCGATTACGTTGATACTCGCTTCCGTTCCGGAAGGTTGGACTGCCGAAGTTCTGGATATCAGCGTGACGTCAGAGCAGCAGAAAATGTTCGAAGAACTCAATCTTCAGCCTGGAGACGTGCACAAGATCAGCTGACCGGATAAAGTCGCTGAGCGATGGGGGTTCAAGTTGTTGAATGGTTTGATGGAGGAGCGGATGGCGTCTCGGGCGCAAGCTGCTAATGCCTGTTCGGTGCCTCGCTGTCCACCACGTGGCCAACATCAGGCGCCTCGATGCCCGCGTCAAGCTCGTCCGACCGATTGCAAGCGCAGGGCATGCCGGCGCCGCATCGGCATCCGCCGGGGTCGGCAGTCCAGGCCAGGTTCGGATGGTTTTCGCACACCCAGCCGAGACCATGGCAAACGGGGCAGTTGGGGTGATCACAGCGTGTCGGGGGTCCGCAGCGGCGAGGACTTATCCTCGTTCAATAGCTCCTGCTCGGCCAAGTGCCAAAAACTCTTGGTCTCGTCCTTCCGGTTTTCCCGCTTTCTCCCATAGCTCGTAGGCGGGGGCGGCAACGGCCTCGTCAATGCGTTTGCTCATGCGGCCTCTCGCCTGGTCGCCCGATAGAAGTCGATGGCGCGGTTCGCCAACATCAGCTTGCGTCGTTCCCCAGCGAGAGCCATTCGGCCAACAATACTCACAAGAAATTGGCTGGTCTCGTAGCCGTTGATGATCTCGCCAGAGCGTTCGAGGAAATCCCAAGCGATCTGCACAGACTCTTCCACGAGGATATGTACTTCACTCATGAGTTTAGAACGCGGCTTAAAAGGCGCCGTTCCTAAAACAAAGGGCCCCCGCCGGATACGGAGGCCCTGAGGACCTGGAGGGAGGAGATTCCTCCAAGCCCTATTTCGGCGACTGTAGTCCCGGTGAACTCATCCACTCATCAAGGTGGGCTGCCGTGTCAGCCTGCCGGGCCTTCTTCACGAGTTGGTCTCGCTCAGCGCTTGGCGGCATCTGACTGGCTTGTTCACGGATATCGGCCGCGAACTTCCTGAGCCGCTCCTGAAGCGTTTCTGTTTGTTTGAACCGACGCCGTTTCTTCATGGCGTGCTCCCTGCTTGTGTATGGCGGGAGCGCCGTGATGGGCGTTCTCATCACCGGAAGTTACCTTTGGCCGCACGGTGATGGATAAAACGTAATATCGGAATACGATACTTTCTACAACGTATGTTACATTCTTGAAATTCCCTTGAACGAGCTCGCGCTCAGCAAGCCCTCGGACGTTATGTCGCGGTATTCGATTTCCGCTGTAAAAACAGGCTCAACCACGTTGCCTTCGATTTCCTGAGCGGCTTACTCAATTTGCTCTTTGGACTAACTATGCTGTCTAGTGCTTTGCGGATTTTGCTGGATGTCGTTCGATTCCAGCCCGTCCCGACCTTGCCCATGTAGACCAGGTTATGCGCAGCAAGTGTACCGGTGGAGCCTGTGCCCTCAAGGCGACGCTACTTCCTTGCCTCGTTGTCTGCGTGATGCTGTAGAATCAGACGCTTTTGGCCACGCGACGCCGTGTTCGGGGTGGTTCCCGCGTTTGACGGTACGCCCCGATCGGCTATGATCACTTGGCGGTCCGGCTGGCGCTGCAGGATCCGATATCCTTCGGTGTCCTGAATAGACGATGCGGCCTCCCTCCCCGCCCGCTCCCGGCCCCACATCGATGATCCAGTCGCTCTCGGCAGCTAGCGACATGTCGTGCTCCACGTTGCGCATAGAGAGGAACTTGCCAGCCGGGACGTGGAGAAGGCCGCAAACGCCAAACTGAACACGTTGGCGCTGCGCAAGGGCGTCAATGCCAAGGGATCGGCTTGAGACGGTCACCCGAGCGGCCTAGCGGCTCCGCGGAACGCAGGGGCGGCGGTTCGTCCTGCTCGACCCCGAAGCGCACGCTGCGCCGGACGAACCGGGCCGCAACGAGACCAGCAGCCACGCAACGACGCCCCGATGAACATGCCAGCCACGCTTCTTTCGACCGCCATCCACAACACGGCCGCGAACGTCAGCATGCCGAGCGCGCCGAGGGCGGCGCCCGCTTTGCGCGTGCCTACCCTGACCAACAGTAGCGGAAGGAGAATGAGTTACTCTGTTGCGAGTCGGCAGAATTGGCTTGCGCGACGGCAAACCCAATCGATAGTGAAGGCAATAGCGCTGCCGCATCTATTTCGTATCATGGTCCTGGTGAAATGGACCTCCTTCTTGACGCAGAAGGCGCTTCTGGCCAAGCGGAGCCAATTTCGAAGCGCGGCAGCGATAGCGCGATCGGGGTTGACGACGACGCGCGCCGCACTGCCGGCAAGTTGGCATGATCTCGCAGGGTAGGAACTGCTGCGCTATTCGCTGCGTTAGTTCGCATCACAAATAACGGCGCGAGGCGCGCGATGCTGTCAACGATCCTCATTATCATTTTGATCCTCTTGTTGATTGGAGCATTGCCAACGTGGCCTTACAGCACTGGCTGGGGATACTATCCCGGCGGCGGAGTTGGCTTGATCCTTCTCATCGTGGTCATTTTAGCGCTCGTTGGGCGCATTTGAACATTGGACTGCTGCAAGACCACGCCGCCTTCCCTGAGCCGACGTGGGCCCAGGCATGCCGCTGAACTTTGCGCCGGTTGGCCTTAAGGATCCAGCAATGGCAGCCTCACCTTTGGTCTGATTTAGTCCCGGTCGCGCCGGTGATGGATCATTCCTGCCTTGGACTTCGCCATCGCGTCTGACCTCAGGAGGTCGAAAGCAGGAGCATTAGCGCGGGGCGTCGCGGCAGAGAATTTCCCGCAGAAATGTCCTCCTTGCTGCAATGCACTGGATGTTAATCTCGTTGCTAATTGGCCTCCCCTTTGAACATCCCGAAGCAGGTGCGCTACTAGGCTGCGCCACACGCAGCGAACGGGATCGTTGATGCCGTCCATCAGTTTCTGGTTCGGGGCTCAGCTCAGGCTTCCGGCCGAGCGAGATCAGGGTTTCGACCCGCGCCGGCGCACCAGGCGCGCCGGCTTCTCGGACCCTCGCATCATGCGGCACCCAATCTGTGCGTGATAGCCGCGCTCATCGGGCCACTTGCAGTAATGGTCGAAGCCGAGACCATGATTCTCGTAGTAGTCGACGACATCGAGATGGTCCGCGCAGACCTGGAAACACCAGATCGCCATCGCATCGTCGACGCCGACATCCCAAGCAGTATTGACCGGCAGATCGCGATTGACCGGGGCGTCACATATGCGGCCTGCCTGCTCGGATTCAGCGCATCCCCGGCCTCGTCGCCGTAGATGCCGTGATATTCCTTGCGCTGGCCAAACATCGCGCAGCACGGCAATGGCGAGCATCCCGATCCCGCAGGACGGCGGCCAAATCGTCACCATCGAGACGCCGTTCGACGAGGACATCATCATCCTGCAGCCAGAGATCAACGGCACGGTGATCCCCTACGGCCCGCGCGCGCTGCAGAAGCGCGTGGAATCCAAGACCCGGCAGCTCGCGAGCGTCGCCGCGGCCTCGCCGGCCCGCGCCTCGGAGATGGCGAGCCTCATCAACAAGCGCGCCAAGGTGACCTCGGAGGCGGTGACCGGAGACGGCGACCTCGTTGCGGGCCGCAACGATCGCCAAGGTCAAGGAGGAGGACCTGCCCGACAATCTCCGCGCCATGAAGCCAGAGGCTCGCAGCGCCGAGATCGACAAGCAGATCACCCAGCGCAAGGCGCTGAACGAGAAGCTCGCCGCGCTGGTCGCCAAGCGCGACAAATATGTCGCCGAGCACCGCAAGAGCGCGCCGAAGGCGTCATCGTTCGATCGCGTGGTCGAGGACACGTTGAAGGCGCAGATCAAGCGGTAGGGAGTGGCTGTGCTCTATGGCTTCCCTCCCCCGCTTGCGGGGGAGGGTCAGGGTGGGGGCTCAAGCCGCAATGGGATCGGGCATTGTCGGAGGATTCCTTCGTGCTCGGAAAGCCAAGCAGCGTGTTCGCGACTAACCTTCAGTATCCCCGTCGTGGAGACACCCCCACCCCACCCTCCCCCGCAAGCGGGAGAGGGAGCCCGGACGATGTGCTCAGCTCACTCGGTCGCGACATCCATCGGCGGACCGAGGATCACGCCTTCATTGGCGCGCAGGTCGAGGACGCCTTCGATCTTCTCGCCCAGTCGGTCCATGAAGGTCGACAGCAGAACCTCGTTGCTGAAGCCGATCGCGCTGGAGGAGACCGACGCGGGGGCTGCGCCGAAATTCAGCGCGATCACGGCAACACCTTCGGCGGCGCGGCGCCGGAACAGCAGCACATCGCCATGCGCCGCCACAGGCTCATAGCTGCCACGGACGAGTTGCGGCAGCTTCCGCCGCAGCGCGATCAGCGCCTTGTAGAGGTTGAGGATCGAGGTCCGCTCCGCCTCGAGGCTTGCGACGTTGTCGCTTGCGAAATCCTGCGCGAGCGGCAGCCACGGTGTGGCCGTCGAGAAGCCGGCATAAGGCTCAGCGCTCCATTGCATCGGCGTGCGGCAACCGTCGCGGCCGACGCCGATACCAGGCACGTTCTTCTCGAAGGGATCGCGCACCTCGCTAGGGGCGATCGCAACCTGATGCATGCCGATCTCGTCACCGTAATAGAGCGTCGGCGTGCCGCGCAGCGTCAGCAGCAGCATCGCAGCTACCGGCGCCTGCGCCGGCCCCACCCGGCTCGCCACCCGCGGCCGGTCGTGATTGCCGAGCACCCAGTTCGGCCAGGCGCCCGGCGGCAATGCCCTTTCGTAATCGGCGATGATCTGCTCGACCGAGCGCGCGCTCCACAAGGTCGACAGCAATGCGAAATTGAACGGCATCTGCGCGCCGCGCAGATCGTTGCCGTAATAGGCCACCAGCCGGTGCAGCGGCAGATAGATCTCGCCGATCAGCACGCGGTTGTCGAAATCCTCGGTGACGCGGCGCATCTCGGTGATGACAGCATGGACTTCGAGCTGGTCGGTCGAATATTGCGTCAGCACCTTCTCGTGCGGTGGCCGACCCTCGCGGTAGTGCGGGTTGGGCGGATTGTCGCGGAATTCGGCATCCTTGATCAAGTGCCAGATCACGTCGACACGAAAGCCGTCGACGCCCTTGCGCAGCCAGACGCGCATCACGTCATAGATCGCGTCCCTGACCTCGCGATTGCGCCAGTTCAGATCCGGCTGCTGCGCAAGGAAGGCGTGATAATAGTATTGGCCGGAAACTTCGTCATAGGCCCAGGCGCTGCCGCCGAATTCCGACAGCCAGTTGTTGGGCGGACCGCCATCGGGCGCCGGATCGCGCCAGATGTACCAGTCGCGCCTGGGGTTATCGCGCGAGCTCTTCGCCTCGATGAACCATGGGTGCTGATCGGATGTGTGGTTCGGCACCAGATCGAGGATCAGCTTGAGGCCGGAATCGTGCGCGGCCGCGACCAGCGCGTCGAAATCCTCCATCGTCCCGAACAGCGGGTCGATGCCGGTGTAATCGGAGATATCGTAACCGAAATCGGCCATCGGCGAGGTGAAGATCGGCGACAGCCAGACCGCGTCGACGCCAAGCCGTGTCAGATAAGGCAGCCGCGCGATGATCCCCCGGAGATCGCCGACGCCATCGCCATCGCTATCCCCGAACGAGCGCGGATAGATCTGATAGAAGATGCCGCGCCGCCACCAGTCCCGCTCGTCCTGATCCATCCGATTCCCCCTCGCTCGTCGCCCCCGTGTCCCCGGGGTTGTCCGCAGTTCAGGGATGACGCACAATTCGGGACAGAAAAATGGCGCTGCAGCGCGTCAGTGGCGGACCGTCGCCAGCTGATAGATGGTGATCAGCACCTCGAACAGGATCAGGAAGACGATGATCAGCTCCAGCCGCAGCGAGCGGCTGGTGTCGATGATATCGGTCAGCACCTGCGCGGTCTCGGCCACGACCGCGAGCTTGCGGTTCAGCGATTCCGCGCGCTCCTTCAATTCGTACTCGTCCTCGAGCCGGGCATAGAGCCGCTCGAGCTGCGGCTTGTCCCAGAGGATGTCGGGCTTCTCCGACACCTCGACCGGTCCGGCCACGCGATGCCGCACCAACAGCGCGTTGCCGATGTGCTTGAGGATCGCAACGCGGCCGCCATTGACACGGCCACCCTTGGCGAGCTCGCGTGCAAGCGGCTCGGTCGTATCGAAGACGGCTCGTACCTCGCGCTCATGCCGCGCCAGCACCACGCTTTTCGCCAGCGCTTCGCCGACCAGGATCAGCCGTTCCGGCGACAGGCTTTGCAGATAGATCGGACCGCCCGGCGGAATCTGGTCTTCCCTTTCAGCGGCGAGCTCGATGATCGCGATCTCCTCCTCGCGCCGCGTGAACAGGCCGGTCATGCGCGACTGCAGGCTGCGCAGGAATTCATCCTCCTCCAACGCATTGAGTCCGATCAGGACGACGACGCCGTAGCGGAACAGGATCGCCACACCATTGTCATTGACGCGAAACGCCAGCGGCGTCGTGGCCAGCACGTCGCCGCGCTCGAGACCGGACGTGTTGATGCGGTCCGCGACGAAGAAGGCGCGGGCGGTGGTCCGGGGTCCGCCGAGCGGTGAGTTGGGAGCCTGGGTCATGAAGTTCCGGACTGCGAGGACTTGACGCGTGATCGAGAGCAACCGCCTACCAGTCGGCTCACGAACTTGTTTTGCTGGAGGTGACCTTATCACGGTCCGTTTTGGGATCACACGCCGGGGCAGGCGCATTTCCCGTGCGTGTTGACGGCATTGCCCGGTAGCCTATGGTGCCTCCATGAACGAGACAACCGACACCAAACCGAAGGCCGGCGCGATCATCGTGCCGGTGACGCTGTTCGAACAGAACTGCACCATCATCTGGCACGAGCCCACCAAGAAGGCCGTGGTGATCGACCCCGGCGGCGACGTGCCGAAGATCCAGGCCGCGATCAAGCAGACCGGCGTGACGGTCGAGAAGATCTGGCTGACTCACGGCCATATCGACCATGTCGGCGGCGCTGCCGATCTGCGCGACGCGTTGCAGGTCAAGATCGAGGGCCCGCACATCGCGGACAAGTATCTGCTCGACAACGTCGTCTCGAGCGGCGAACGCTTCGGCATGACCGGCGTGCGCAACTTCGGCCCGGACCGCTGGCTCGACGAGGGCGATCAGGTTTCGATCGGCGACCTCACCTTCGACATCCTGCACTGCCCCGGCCATTCACCGGGCAGCGTGGTGTTCTTCAACAAGGAGCTGCGCTTCGCCCATGTCGGTGACGTCTTGTTCGCCGGCTCAGTCGGGCGCACCGACCTGCCCGGCGGCAGCCATTCGACACTGATCCAGTCGATCAAGCAGAAGCTGCTGCCGCTCGGCGACGATGTCGGCTTCATCTGCGGCCATGGCGCGGGATCGAGCATCGGCCAGGAGCGGATGACGAACCCGTTCCTGACCGGCGAGATATAACGCCTCGTTCGCGCATCAACTCACGGCTGCTTCATCAGCCCCGCGGCGGTCAGCGCCCGCGTGATGACGCGGCTGACATTGACGCTGTTGCTCCGCGGCTTGCCTTGCTGCTTGGCTTGCTTCTTTCCCGGCCGGCCGCTGCTGCGACCGGTTGCAGGCTCGGGCTTGTCCGCAGGCACCGGTATCGTCATCGAGATCGTGTCGGCGTTCTCGCGCGGCACGCCGGTCGGCGCGATCTGCGGCTGACGGACCTTGTCGGTCAGGCCGAAGAAGCTCGCGATGTGATAGGACGAGGAGATCCCGGCCTCGATCAGGAACGCGCCCTCGACGCCGTAACGCTCGTCATTGCCGGCAAGGCCGAGCGGCGTGCCATGCGCCATGTCGGTGATCGAGTAGGATTCGACCAGCGTCTCGCCGTCGGCATTCCACCACACTTCGCGCGGATGGCCGTCGACGTCGGCCTTCGACATCGCCGCAAGCGGCAGGCCGTGCAGATCGAGCCACTGCCGGACGATCGCATCGGCATTGCCCGGATGCACGGTGCGGTCGGCGCTGCCGTGCCACACCGAGATCCGCGGCCAATCGCCCTTATGCGTCGATGCCTTGCGTGCGAGGTCGCCGAGCTCCGGCGCCGACAATGCGCTTCCCTGCATCATCGCGCCGAGCGCCTCACGCAGATTGCCGGCGACACCGAACGGCAGCCCGGCGATGATGGCGCCGGCCGCAAACACATCCGGATAGGTCGCGAGCATCACGGCCGCCATCGCACCGCCGGCGGAGAGGCCCGTCACGAAGATCCGGCGCGGATCGATCTTGTGCGCGCCGGCGATGTGGCCGACCATCTCCCTGATCGATGCGGCTTCGCCCTGGCCGCGCGCGGTGTCCTCCGGATCGAACCAGTTGAAGCAGGTGTTGGCGTTGTTGGCGGACTGCTGCTCGGGCATCAACAGCGCGAAGCCGTAGTGCTTCGCCAGCGTCGACCAGCCGGCGCCGAGATCGTATGACGCAGCGTTCTGGCCGCAGCCATGCAGCACGACGACGAGCGCGGGCGATCGCGCCAGCTGTTCGGGCACGTATGAGAACATCTTCAGCGCACCGGGATTGGCGCCGAATTCGGTCGTCTCGACAAGCGGCGTCGGCACGGCCGGCGCAAGCGCACCGAGGCCGTTGAACGCGTTCATCTTGGGCAGATGACGCAGAAATTCGATGTTGTTGACCAGCGACAACAGCAACTCCTGAGGTGATTTATTCTTGTGTGTCACCCGATCAGATAATTGCTGCACTGCGAAATGAAAAGGCCGTGTGCTGTCTTTCCCCGCGGAATAGTGAGATTCGGCGTTAACGCGTGATCGGAACCGGCAAAAGTGCGGATCGCTCGAAATAGTTGCCTTAGCACTTTGTTCGAGCATGAACTTTTCGAAATTGACGCACCATCGCCTAGGGATTCATGCGGCGGCGCGGCGCATCCATGACAGAAATGCGGCTGAAATTGATATCGACAGCACAAACAATGCGCATGCCGTAAACAACGCCAGATGTGCTGATCTCGCGCTCTCAACGGCGAAGAAAACCGCGCCGATCGCGGCAACACCGGCCGCATTGCCGATCTGCGTCGTGGTGCCGTACATGCCGGAGCCGGCTCCGGCGCTTGCCGGCTTCACGCTCGACAGCACCGCGCTCGACAGCGGCGCCATCACCAGGCCCTGACCGTAGCCGAAGATCATCAGCACCAGCGCGAGCAGCAGCGCCGACGGCGCCGCGATCGCCTGAACCGTCGCGACCAGCACACCGAGACCAACGATCTGCAGCGCGCAGCCCTCGATCAACACAAAGGCGCCGCGATGCCTGGCGCGGATGCCGCTGTGGCGCGAGGCAATCACGAAGGTCAGCGCCAGCGGCACGAACACCAGCCCGGCTTGCAGCGGCGGAATCTGCAAGCCCTTCTGCATGAACATGGTCATGAGCAGATAGAAGGACAGATTGGCGAAGAAGAAGAAAAACACCGCGACCAGCCCGCGCATGAAGGCGAGATCGGACAGCAGCGACAGGTCGATCAGCGGCATGCCGCCGCGGCGCGCGACGCTGCGCTCGAGCCGCACGAAGGCCGCGATCACGGCGACACCGGCTGCCATCGTCAGCCACACCCACGCCGTCCAGCCGAGATCGTGGCCGAACAGCAGCGGGCCGATCAGGCAGAGCAGGCCTACGAACAGCACGATCGCGCCGGGAATATCGAGCCGCGTTCCGGCGCGGCGCGGCACCGTCGGCATGATCTTCAGCGCCGCCGCGATAATGATGACGCCGAACGGCACGTTGACGAAGAACACCGCGCGCCAGCCGAGACCGGCGAGATCGAGCGTCACCAGCACGCCGCCAAGCATGAAGCCGGCGGCGCCGGCGAGCCCCAGCACGATGCCGTAGATACCGAACGCCCGCGCACGCGCGGCGTCGGAGAACAACAGATGCAGCGTCGCCAGCACCTGCGGCACCATCAGCGCCGCCGTCGCGCCCTGCGCCAGCCGTGCGACGATCAGCTCAGGTCCGGACTGCGCGAGACCGCACCACAGCGACGTCACGGAGAAGCCCGCGACGCCGGCGATGAACACATTCCTGGTGCCGTGGATATCGCCGAGCCGGCCGCCGGTGACCACCAGCGTGGCATAGGCGATCAGATAGATCGCGATCACGGCCTCGATCTGCGCCGGCGTGGCGTGCAGCTCCGCGGCGATCGTCGGGATCGCGACGTTGACGATGAAGGCATCGACACCGAACATGAACTGGGCGGCGACGACGATCGCCAGCACCCACCAGCGGCGGGAGGTCTCCGCGCGCGTCGCAACGATCTGGTGCATGCCCTGTCCTACCCGAAATGACGATACGGCCGACATCAGCAGATCCCGGTCATCCCTTCGATTACCTCGGACGTAAGCGTTGGTTCACGGCCACGTCATCCATGGCCATGACGCATCTGCCCGCGCTGCGCCGCGCAATTTGCGTTGATGCGCTGGGAAACATTCCGGAGGACGGCAATCGCCGCCGATTTGCGCAACAACCATGCGGGCGCCGCAAGCCCGGAGCATTGCCTTGCTTTCGCCCACGCCGTAGGTTGGCGGAAAGCCCCCGATAACAATAAGTTGGAGAGAACGACCAATGGCGCGCCTCAAGTTCGGAGCCTTCCTCGCCCCGCATCACCCGATCGGCGAGCATCCGATGCTGCAATTCCGCCGCGACCTCGATTTCGTCGAACAGCTCGACGCACTGGGTTACGACGAATTCTGGTGCGGCGAGCACCATTCCTCGGGCTGGGAGACCATCGCCTCGCCGGAAATGTTCCTGGCCGCGGCCGGCGAGCGCACCAAGCGCATCAAGCTCGGCACCGGCGTGATCTCGCTGCCCTACCACCACCCTTTCAACGTCGCGCAGCGCATGGTGCAGCTCGACCACATGACCGGCGGCCGCGCCATCTTCGGCTCCGGCCCCGGCGCGCTCGCCTCCGACGCGCATACGCTCGGCATCGACCCGATGACCCAGCGCGACCGCCAGGACGAGGCGATCGCGGTGATCCGCCGCCTGTTCAACGGCGAGCGCGTCACCGCCAAGACCGACTGGTTCGAGATGCACGACGCCGCGCTGCAGATCCTGCCGCTGCAGGAGGACATGCCGTTCGTGGTGGCCTCGCAGATCTCGCCGTCGGGCATGACGCTCGCCGGCAAATACGGCATCGGCATCATCTCGCTGGGCTCGATGTCGACCCAGGGCCTGATGGCGCTGCCGCAGCAATGGCAATTCGCCGAAGACGCCGCCGCCAAGGCCGGCACCACGGTGAGCCGCGCCAACTGGCGCGTGCTGCTGTCCTGGCACATTGCCGAGACCCGCGAACAGGCGCGGCGCGAGGCCGGCGCCGGGCTGCTGCGGTGGCACAACGAGTACAACGTCGGCACCTTGATGCGGCCGGGCCTGACCGCGTTCGCCTCCGCGGATGAAGCGGTCGACAAGACCGCCTTCGTCGAAGGTGCCGCCTCGACCATCGGCACGCCCGATGATCTGATCAAGATGATCAAGAATCTGATCGACGTCTCCGGCGGCGTCGGTTCGATCATCGGCTTCGCCCATGACTGGGCCAACATCGAAAACACCCGCCGCAGCTGGGACCTGGTCGCGCGCTATGTCGTGCCGGAGATCAACGGCCATATCGACGGCCTGCGCAAGTCGCGCCAGTTCCTGGTCGACAACCGCGCCGTGTTCGAGCGCGCCGGCCAGGCCGTGATGGCCAAGATCATGCAGAACGACAAGGCCGCCGCCGCTCTCCAGCATACCGGCACAGGCCGCGTCGCCATCCCGGCCGTGAATGCGCCCGATCTTGCGAAGGAAGCTGCGAAGCAGAAGGTGTGATTTGCGGCTCTTCCCAGGCGAAGAAAGAACGCCAGTTCGCACCACATCCACCGCTGTCGTCCCTGCGAAAGCAGGGACCCATACTCCGCAGCGGGTGTTGTGAAAGACACTCGTCGTTCCAGCGTCGTTCAACAATGACCATTTGTGGTAATGGGTCCCGGCCTTCGCCGGGACGACATCGAGTGTGTGGCGCCGCTTGTGAGTCATACATCCGCGTTCTCGCGACATGAATTGTCCCAGCTTTGCTCTTCGTTCCGCCTTCCTTTCGCAGAGGGTGCAGGGAAAGCCGGGTGCCGATCGCACACATGGGCCCCGAGCAATGGGTAGAAAGCTCGGGGGTAGGACCACAGGTGTAACCGGAAACGACCCGGCTTTCCCTGCGCGATGGGCTACGGCTTACTTCGTGCTCTCCCCGGCGAGACTGGGCTTTGTTGTCACCG
>NZ_LGHK01000118.1 GCF_001908235.1 Bradyrhizobium sp. NAS96.2 | reverse complement strand
GGGGCGAGGTGCCGCGGCCGTGGCGCGGCTCGCGCTCCGACTTGGCTGCGCGCTCTTGGCGGGGCTCCTGGTCCTGACGCGGCTCGCGTTCACCGTGACGCGCTTCGCGCTCACGCCGCGGCTTGCGGCCGCCACGGGCGCCGTCGCGCGAACCTTCGCGGCTGCGCGAGCGGCGCGGCGCGGTGTCCTCGTCGGTGGCTTCGCTGTGAACAGCGTAGTCGCCCTCAGCATGCGGGATCGGCTGGCCGATCAGCTTCTCGATCGCAGTCATCGACTTGCTATCGAGCGAGGTGACGATGGAGATCGCGGTACCGGTCCGTCCGGCGCGGCCGGTGCGGCCAATGCGGTGGACGTAATCATCGGGGTGGTGCGGTACGTCGAAATTGAAGACGTGGCTCACCGCGGGAATGTCGAGACCTCGGGCGGCGACGTCGGAGGCGACGAGCAGCGGAATCTCGCCCTTGCGGAATTGATCGAGGGCCGCAGTGCGCGCCGACTGATCCATGTCGCCGTGAAGGGCGCCGACACTGAAGCCGTGCTTCTGGAGCGATTTGTGAAGGACGGCGACTTCGCGCTTGCGATTACAGAAGATAATCGCGTTGTTCAGATCCTTGGCGTCGCGCAGCAGGCGGCGGAGGATTTCGCGCTTGTCGTGCGCTTCGCGACCGGCGGGGACCTGCAACTGCGTCACGGTGACGGCGGTGGTTGCGGGTTTGGAGACTTCGATCCGGGCCGGATTGTGCAGGAAAGCCTCGGTGATGCGGCTGATCTCCGGGGGCATCGTCGCGGTGAAGAACAGGGTCTGCCGCGTGAAGGGGACGAGCTTGCAGATGCGTTCGATGTCGGGAATGAAACCCATGTCGAGCATGCGGTCGGCTTCGTCGATCACCAGCAGTTCGACGCCGGTGAGCAGCAGTCCGCCGCGTTCGGTGTGGTCGAGCAGGCGGCCGGGCGTTGCGATCAGGACGTCGACGCCGCGCATCAGCTTGGAGTCCTGGTCGCCGAACGAGACGCCGCCGATCAGGAGCGCCACGTTCAATTTCTGACCGGCGCCGTATTTGTCGAACTGCTCCTTCACCTGCGCGGCAAGCTCGCGGGTCGGCTCGAGGATCAGGGTGCGCGGCATCCGTGCCCTGGCGCGGCCTTTCTCGAGGAGGGTGAGCATCGGGAGAACGAAGGCAGCGGTCTTGCCGGTGCCGGTCTGGGCAATGCCGAGGACGTCGCGCCGGGCGAGAACGTGCGGGATTGCCTGTTCCTGGATGGGGGTAGGGGTGGTGTAACCGGTGGCCGCAACTGCGGCGAGGACCTTGTCGGACAGGCCTAGATTGGAAAAAGACATTGAGCCTCTGGTCGAAACCGCCGTTCGGCATCGCAGGTAAAAGGCTGTCGCGTTCGGCCCCGAAACGGCTCGCTTTTTGATAAAGCTCGGGGGCTCTGACTAACGCTGACGGACGGCAAACCTGACGAATCGCGTTTCGATCCGAGGGCCGCGTTGCCCTGCAACATAGGGGCGAACCCGGTAAAGTCAATCTTGGAACCGGGCGGATAGCCGAAAAAGCTTAACGTTTTCGCCAAAATAACCGTCACTTCCGTCATTTGGCGGTCAAATGAATCGCGGCTTCCAGATCGGATGGCGAGACCCCGGCGGGGGCCCGCGCCGACTTTGCAACTGGATGCGTTGCCAAAATATCGAAAACAACCCCACGCAAAGGAGCCGCCGGGCCGACTTTCGACCCGGCCAGTTGACACGCCGGGCAACTCACGGATACTCTTCTAATATTCCGAAATCACGCAGCGGGCGACGTCCTCGACGTGGCGCCAGGCGATGACGGCGCGAAACGCCTCTTCCTTGTTGCTGAAGTAGTAATACAGCGCGCGCTGCGTGAAGCCGCAGGGCCTTCGCCAGCCCGACCATCGACAGCCCGCTGTAGGCGTAGTCGAGAAAAGCCTGATTGACCTGCGTCAGCAGGTCGGGTCCAGGCTTGATCATCTTCTTCGACATCAGGAGTCCGGGGACGACGAGGGACGGCGTATGGCGCCGGGGTATCCCGATTACGGGCATCAACGCGCTTTAGCAACCCGCAAGAGCCCGGTGCGCCTGCGCGTCCGGACGGACGCTCAGGCCGGTCGGGCTCGGTAATCGCCCGGCGTCATCGATTCGGACGCATTGAAGAGGCGGTAGAACGTCGCGAGGCTCTCGAAGCCGCAGGCAAAGGCAACCTCGGCGATGGTCTGCCCGGACTGCTCGCGGAGCAGGCGGCGGCTTTGCGCGAGCCTGAGCGCGGTGACGGTCTCCGAGAAGCTCATCTCCGTCTCTTCGAACAGGATGTGCAGGTGACGGACCGAGATGCCGAGCAGGCCGGCAATCAGGCTTGGCGTCAGTGCAGCATTCGACAGATGGCGCCGGATCAGGCGGCGGGCCAGCGACAGGTGGGCGGTGCGCAACGCCTGCTGCGCGAGCCGGCTCTTTGGCCGCATGATACCGCGCTCGATCAGTGCGATATGGGCCAGCGCCTGCACCATCGGGGCCGGGTCAGCCGCCGAGGCATCGTTGCCGTCGACGAGGTCGTGGAAGCATGATTCCAGCAGCGGCTGCAGCGCAGTCTCATCCTGCACGGGCCTGGCAACGAGTTCGCCGAGCTCGGCGCCCGGCGGGACGATGTCGGTCACCGGGATCTTGATGATGCGCAGCTGGAAGCCGTCCTCGTGCAGCGGGACAGTGCGATAGGGCAGATCCGAATAGCTGGTTGCGAACATGCCGTCGCGCACCGCGAATTCATCGAGCCGCGCGCCGCCGAACCAGCCGCCACCGCCGAGCTGCTGGTAGATGCACAGGCTGTCGCTGCGTGCGTCGGCGATGTCGCCCGCGCCCCGCTCGACGCGGTAGGGCGAGGCCCGCAGTTCGACCAGGCCGGCATCACCGAGCTTGCGCAGCGAGAATTCGCCGAAGAAGTCGCGGCGATGCTCGGGTTCGAGTTCCGCGGTGACGCCGAACAACCCCTTGGCGCGCACCTCGCGCCAATAGTCGAAGCGATCCCGGGGATCGACCTGCTCAGTGGACCATGTGTACACGGAAAAGCGCCTGGAAAACCCTTGGGGACCTGTGGAGAGCTCGCGCCGGAGTGAAGCCCCGAATCTATCACGCGGGCCGTAAAAAGAAACTTGACCTGGGACGGTCGGGACGCCCCATGGTCGCTACGGAATGGCCAGCATGACGGCCATCCGCCGCAGGCCTTGAACCGGCCAAACGGCTGATCCGACTACTAAAGCGCGAAGAGATCAGTTCGGATCGTCATCGCGCTTTAGGTCTTTTTCTGAGCATGATCTTTTCGGAAAACCGCTTCGCACTTTTCCGGCTCATGCTTCAGGCGGCGGTCGCACGAGCGGCGCACTTGTCGTGCAGGCGGGAATTGGGATGAAGAGCTGGCTTTCGAGACTTTCAGCGACCCTGTTGGCGGTCGCATTCGTCGCATCGGCGGTGCCCGCCCAGGCCGAAAAGCGCGTCGCGCTGGTGATCGGCAACAATGACTACAGGAACGTGCCCAAGCTGCAGAAGGCGGTCAACGACGCCCGCACCATGGGCGACACGCTGAAGCAGCTCGGTTTCAACGTGATGGTGGCCGAGAATTTGAACCGGCAGGCGTTCTCCGAGACGTTGCTCGCCTTCGACCGCGCCGTGGAACCCGGTGACACCGCGTTCTTCTTCTACGCCGGTCACGGCTTCGAGATCGCGGGCCAGAATTTCCTGCTGCCGACCGACGTACCGGCGGCGACCGAAGGACAGGAGGAGCTGGTGCGCGACGCCTCGGTTCTCGCCGACCGCATCATCGAGCGGCTGCAGAACAAGAAGGCGCGCACCTCGATCCTGGTGTTCGACGCCTGCCGCAACAATCCGTTCGAGCGGGCCGGCACGCGCGCGGTTGCCGGCGGCGGCGGCCTTGCGCCGATGACGCAGCTGCCCGAAGGCGTGTTCTCGGTGTTTTCGGCGGGGCCGCGCCAGACCGCGCTCGACCGGCTGTCGAACGACGATGCCAATCCCAATTCGGTGTTTACGCGAACCTTTGCCAAGGAGTTGCTGCAGCCCGGCGAGAATCTCGTGCAGGTCGCACAGCGCACGCGGCGCCTGGTCAGCGAGATGGCCGAGACCGTGAAGCACAAGCAGATCCCGGTCTATTTCGACCAGATGGTCGACGACGTCTTCCTGAACGGGGCGGCGAAGGCGCAGGCCGAGGCGGCCAAGCCGTCCGCTCCGCCGCAGCAGGTGGCCGCGCTGCCGCCGGTCTCGGTGCCGAAGCTGCCGAAGGAGGATACCGTCAACGCGCCGATCGCGAGCTTCTCGCGGCACAATGGCGGCTGGACCGTCGTGTTCTCGATCGCCGATCCGACGCTCGGCATTTCCTGGCGGATCGGGGATAGCGGCGACTTCCGCGAAACCGGCTTCATGGACACGCTCGACCCGCGCACGCGCAAGCGGATGCCCAATCCATCGATCGAGCTGCCGGCCGACGCGCCGGCGGCGACGATCGAGCTGCGTTATGTCGATACCCAGGGCGAGATGCAGGGACCGTTCCCGATCAAGTTCGATCCTGACGCGGCGCTGATCCGCGACCAGCGCAAGATCCTCGACATGACTGCGACGAGTTGGCTGTCGTTCCGCGAATTCAACGGGCTGCTGGTCTACTACACCCACCTGATGTCGTATCGCTGCGCGATCCGCGAGGTGCGGATCGGCATCGACACCGCGGTGCCGGACAAGGTGCTGAAGATGCCGGCCTGCAATTCGCGCGATCCGAGTGCGATCCCGTCCGACGCGCAGCCCTATCTGAAGCTCGCGCCGCAGACCAAATCGGTCTCGGTCGAGCTGACCTATCGCGACGGCAGCGTGTCGGAAATCAAGACCTTCCGGCGCTAGCCTTGCATCCTTGTCGTCCGATCCGCGTTACAGTCGGAGCCCGATGGGCGAGGCAGCGGTGAGGACGGCATCATGGATGCAGGCAATCCGGCAGGGCCGAATACGCGTCAGATGAAGGTGCGCTGCTGCGTGGTCGGCGGCGGGCCGGCCGGCATGATGCTCGGCTATCTGCTCGGACGCGCGGGCGTCGATGTCGTGGTGCTGGAGAAGCACGCCGATTTCTTCCGCGATTTCCGCGGCGACACCGTGCATCCCTCGACCCTGCAGGTGATGGATGAGCTCGGTCTGATCGACGGCTTCCTGAAGCTGCCGCACCAGAACATCCAGAAGCTCGACGGCATGTTCGGCGGCACCTCGGTGCGGGTCGCCGATCTCAGCCGCCTCAGCGTCAAATATCCCTTCATCGCGATGATGCCGCAGTGGGACTTCCTGAATTTCCTGCGCGAGAGCGGCAAGCGTTTTCCCTCGCTGCGCGTGCTGATGAGCGCCGAGGCGACTGACGTGATCCGGCGCGGCGACGCCGTTTCGGGTGTCCGCGTCAACACGCCTGATGGCCCGATCGAGATCGAGGCGGATCTTGTGATCGGCTGCGACGGCCGCCATTCGATCGTGCGCGAGCGCGCCGGCCTCGAGGTCGAGGAGATCGGCGCGCCGATGGACGTGCTGTGGTTTCGCGTCGGGCGGCGCTCGGACGAGACCGAGAATTTGTTCGCCCGCATCGACCACGGCAAGATGATGGTGACGTTCGACCGCGGCGACTATTGGCAATGCGCCTATGTGATCGCCAAGGGACGATATGAGGCCGTGAAGGCGAGGGGACTGCCGGCGCTGCTCGACGACGTGCTGCGGCTCGCGCCGATCCTCAAGCCCGGCATCGCCGACGTGAAGAGCTTCGACGAGGTCAAGCTGCTCACGGTCGCGATCAACCGGCTGACGCGCTGGACCCTTCCGGGCCTGCTCTGCATCGGCGACGCCGCGCACGCGATGTCGCCGATCGGCGGCGTCGGCGTCAACCTCGCGGTGCAGGATGCGGTCGCGACCGCCAACATCCTGGCGGCGAAGCTCGTGCAAGGCTGCCCGTCGGAGGGCGAGCTCGATGCGGTGCGGCGTCGCCGCGAATTCCCGGTGCGCCTGACGCAGCGCATGCAGGTGATCGCGCAGGACAACCTCATCAGCGCCGCGCTGAAGGGAGGCGATCAACCGGTGCCGTTCGCGTTGCGGTTGATCACGGCGATGCCCTGGCTGCAGGGGCTGACGGCCCGTCTCGTCGCGGTTGGGGTGCGGCCGGAGCACGTGCACTCGCCGGCCCGAAGCTGACGCGCGGCCGCGCGTGCGGAAGGAATTTATCAAGGATAACAGCTGCTTAATTTAGCTGTTAGAAGTTGCGCGGTTGCAACAGAGGGACATGATTCGAAACCGGCGGACACGGATTCTGCGCTGCCGGTTCCCGCGGTTTTCTTTTGGTAAGGGTCTCTCTGGGAAAGCTGGTGCCCATCGGACAACCTGGGGGTGCCATCGTGTTTCGTGCCAAATTCATTGCCGTGTTGACTGCAACCACCGCGCTCGGCATCGGCGCCGCTTCGGCCGCCGATCTCGCTGCGCGTCCCTACACCAAGGCGCCGGCTTACGTCGAAACGCTCTACAACTGGTCCGGCTTCTATGTCGGCGGCCATCTCGGCGGCGCCTGGACCAACGAGCAGTGGGTCAACAGCGCGAACACGACGGTGTTCGGCGATCTCGCGCCCGGCCAGGGCTTTCGGCAGCGCGGCTCGGGCTTCATGGGCGGTGGCCAGATCGGTTACAACTGGCAGGCCAACAACTTCGTGTTCGGCGTCGAGGGCACCATCTCCGGGCTCGACAATTCCGGCCGCGTCACCAACACGGTGTTCGGCGTCAGCCGCGACGATCAGTTCAGCTGGCGCTCGAACGTCATGGCGACGATCGTCGGCCGTGCCGGCTACGCGATCCAGAACAATCTGCTCTATTTCAAGGGCGGCTATGCCGGCGTGAACAACCGCCTGTCCGTCGTCGACAACGTTCCGCCGTCAATTGGCTCCGGCAGCCAGATCCATTGGGCCAGCGGCTGGACCATCGGCGCCGGCTGGGAATACGGCATCACCCGCAACTGGACCATTGGCGTCGAATACAATTACGCGGCCTTCGAGCGTCAGACCTATCAGCTCGCCGGCAGTGCGGCGGGCACCTATACGTTCGACGCGAAGCCGCGCGATATCCAGTGGGCGGTGGTGCGCATGAACTACAAGTTCGACGCGCCGGTCATCGCGCGCTACTGAGTTTTGACTGAGGCGAACAGGATGCAGAAGCCCCGGCGGTCGCCGGGGCTTCTGTGTTTCGGGCCAGTGTGTCTCAGGCGCGTATCTTTCAGGCCATGACCGAATAGCCGCCGTCGACGGGGATCGCGGTGCCGGTGACGAAATCTGACGCCGGCGACGCCAGGAATACGGCGATGCCGGCGAAGTCGTCGATGGCTCCCCAGCGCGCCGCCGGCGTGCGCGCGAGCACGCGTTCGTGCAGCCCGGCAACCTGCTGGCGCGCGCCCTTGGTCAGATCGGTGTCGATCCAGCCGGGAAGAATGGCGTTGACCTGGATGTTGTCGGCCGCCCAGGCGTTGGCGCAGGCGCGGGTGTACTGCACGATGCCGCCCTTGCTCGCGGCATAGGCCGCAGCGAAGCTTGCGCCGAAGATCGACATCATCGAGCCGATATTGATGATCTTGCCGTGGCCCGACGCCTTGAGCGCAGGGTAGGCCGCCTTCGAGCACAGGAAGGCGCTGGTGAGGTTGGTGTCGATCACCTTGCTCCACTCGTCGAGCTCGAGCTCGTGCGGCGGCTTGCGGATGCTCATGCCGGCATTGTTGACGAGGATGTCGATGCGGCCGAGCTCACCATTGACCCGCTCGACCATCGCCGCGACGGCGGTCTTGTCGGTCACGTCGGTGGCAACCGCGATCGCCTTGACGCCGCGCTTGACCAGATCCTCGACCGCGGCCTTCGATTTCGTCTCGTTGCGGCCGACCACGGCGACTGCCGCGCCGGCATCGGCGAGACCGCGCGCCATGCCGAGCCCGATGCCGCCATTGCCGCCGGTGACGATCGCGACCCGGCCCGTGAGATCAAACTGTCCGTTTCTCATTGTTGTTGTCCGCTGTGGTTTGAATCTGGTCGCGAGAGTGCCCGATCGTCAGAACGCTGACCAGATCGGGAGCGGCCGGTCGGCCCTGCGCCAGGTACGTGTGAAGAACGCGAGTGCGCGAGGTTGTTCCCGAAGACACCAGGACAACAAAAAAGCCCCGGAGAATGCCGGGGCTTTTCGTCTGCTATGTCAGCAAGGATCAGTACTTGGCGACCACCGGGCCGGTCCAGTTGAAGCGGTAGACCAGCGAGGTGCTGATGGTCTGGACGAACGGCTTGAAGGTGATGTCGCGGCCATTCGAGATGTTGGTGACGTCGGCGAGTTCCGAGATGTTCTTGTTGTCGTAGTAGGCGGCGCGGTACTCGGTCTTCATGAACCAGCCCGGCGCGGTGATGCCGAAGATGTTCAGGTTGTTCTCGACGCCGCCGCCGACGAACCAGCCGCTGCGATCGAAGCCGTTGGTGTGCCCACCGACCGGAAGAGCGGTCGCGGTGTTGAACAGGGTGGTGCCCTTCCAGTGCGAGCTGGAGTAACCGGCGTTGACGTAGGACAGGACGTTCGGAGCAATCAGATAGCCGAGGCGCGCACCGGCGGCCCAGCTATAGTCGTTCTTGATGTTGCCGGCGATGCCGAGGCCCTGATCCTGGATGGTGCCCTTCAGGCTGCCGAACTGACCGTCGGCGAACACGCCGATGACCCAGCTGTTGGCGGTCTGCCAGTCGTAACCGGCCCCGACGGTGCCGAACCAGCCGTCGCCGCCCTGGCGCTGGTTGAAGCCGAGGATCGGCGCGCCCGTGACGGTCGACTGGACGCCGGTGTCAGCGTCCCAGACGCCGCCGCCGCCGCCGCCGAAGATGTAGAAGCCGGTCCAGCTCGGCGCCACTGCGATCGGGGCCGGAGCCTTGGTGTAGGGGCGGGCGGCCAGATCGGCGGCCGACGCGGAACCCGTCATCGCAGCAACCGCGGTCAGAGCGAGCAAAATCTTCTTCATATCCAAATCCTCGACTAGCGTTCGATCGGGTCGCTGACGGGAGTGCGCTGGCACCGATTCCCGAAACTCATGTTGGGGACTATACGTGGTTCCGCCGGAAATGCTGTTGCGGGTGAGACACAACCGCCCGAAAACGAAGCCGCTGGCACTCTCCAAACAGGCGAATGAAAAACGGCCGCCCCGAGCTGGAGGCGGCCGAAAATCGTTTCAAATCAGTTGGTTGTGGCCTAAACGTCGAGCAGATCGTCGCTGGCGAATTCGGCCTTGTCGGAGATGAAGGCAAAGCGGGCTTCCGCCTTGGTTCCCATCAGCCGCTCGACCGAGTCGGCGGTGCCCTCGCGATCGTCGGCCAGCAGCACCACGCGCAGCAGCGTGCGCTTGGCCGGATCCATCGTGGTCTCCTTAAGCTGCGCCGGCATCATTTCGCCGAGGCCTTTGAAGCGATTCACCTCGACCTTGGCGTTGGCGTTGAACTCGCTCTTCAGCAGCTCTTCCTTGTGCGCGTCGTCGCGGGCGTAGATCGACTTGGTGCCGTGCCTGAGTTTGTAGAGCGGCGGCACTGCCAGATAGAGATGCCCCTCGTCGATCAGTCGCGGCATCTGCCGGTAGAAGAAGGTGATCAACAGCGAAGCGATATGCGCGCCGTCGACGTCGGCGTCGGTCATGATGATGATGCGCTGATAGCGCAGATCCTCTTCACGGTAGTGCGCGAGCGTGCCGCAGCCGATCGCCTGCACCAGATCGGAGAGCTGCGCGTTGGCGGTCAGCTTGTCCTTGCCGGCCGATGCGACGTTGAGGATCTTGCCGCGCAGCGGCAGCACGGCCTGGGTCTTGCGATCGCGCGCCTGCTTGGCGCTGCCGCCGGCCGAGTCACCTTCGACGATGAAGAGCTCTGAGCCTTCGGTGCCGGCATCGGAGCAGTCGGCGAGCTTGCCGGGAAGACGCAGCTTCTTGCCGGCGGTCTTGCGCGCGGTTTCCTTTTCCTGGCGTCGGCGCAGCCGTTCCTCGGCGCGATCGATCACGAAGTCGAGCAGCCGGTTGGCCTGGTTCGGATTGCCCGACAGCCAGTGGTCGAACGGGTCCTTCATGGCCTGTTCGACGATGCGCTGCGCTTCGGCGGTGGCGAGGCGGTCTTTCGTTTGGCCCTGGAATTCAGGCTCGCGCACGAACACCGAGAGCATGACGGCCGCACCAACCATCACGTCTTCCGAGGTGATGGAGGCGGCGCGCTTGCCCTGGCCGGCGCGCTCGGCGTGATCCTTCAGGCCGCGCAGCAGCGCGCTGCGCAGGCCCGATTCATGCGTGCCGCCGTCGGGTGTCGGCACCGTGTTGGTGTAGGACGACAGGAAGCCGTCGGCATCGGCCGTCCACGCCACCGCCCATTCGCACGCGCCATGCGCGCCGCTGCGGCCGGACTTGCCGGAGAAGATATCCTGATGCACCAGCGTGTCGGCGTGGATCGCTGCGGCGAGATAATCCTTCAGGCCGCCGGGGAAGTGGAATTTGGCTTCGGCCGGAACGTCCTCGACGCCCTTCAGCAGTTCCTGATCGCAGTGCCAGCGAATCTCGACGCCGCCGAACAGATACGCCTTCGAACGCGTCATCTTGAACAGGCGTTGCGGCTTGAACGCCGCCTTGGCGCCGAAAATGTCGGTGTCCGGCTTGAAGCGGATCCGGGTGCCGCGGCGGTTGTTGACCTTGCCGAGGTCCTCGAGCTTGCCCTTGGGATGGCCGCGCTCGAAGGTCATGCGATGCAGCTGCCCGCTGCGCGCGACCTCGACCTCGAGCCGCGAGGAGAGCGCGTTGACCACGGAGACGCCGACGCCGTGCAGGCCGCCCGAGGTCTCGTAGACCTTGGAGTCGAATTTGCCGCCCGAATGCAGCGTGCACATGATGACTTCGAGTGCCGACTTCTTCGGGAATTTCGGATGCGGGTCGACCGGAATGCCGCGGCCATTGTCGGTCACGGTCAGGAAGCCGTCGGCGGTCAGCTCGACGTCGATGAAGGTGGCGTGACCGGCCAGCGCTTCGTCCATGCAGTTATCGATCACCTCGGCGAACAGGTGGTGCAGCGCCTTCTCGTCGGTGCCGCCGATATACATGCCGGGGCGCCGCCGGACCGGTTCCAAGCCCTCCAGGACCTCGATGTCAGCCGCGGTATAGCCGGCTTCGGCGCCTCCCGCGGGCCGGGAAGCGGCCTTCGCCGGGGCGCGGCCCTTCGGTTCCGAGGTTCCGAACAGATCGTCAGCAGATTTGCTTTTCGCGTTCGACTTCAATGATTTGGCCATGTTTCTTCAAGTGGCGCGCCAGTCATGGCGCGGCGAATCGGTTGCTCTGACTATGCCACGGATGGGCTGCCAATGGGGACGACCGCGCCCTTAAGGCCCGGCCGTCCCTGTAGATAGGCGTTTGCGATTACGCCCGCGAGGTGCGGAATACAACGACCGTGAACAGGGCCATCGCCGCGACCACCATCAGCGATCCCACGATGGGCGCCGCCTCGAACGCGGGACCTTTCAACAGCACGGCGGCTACGCCGGCCGGAAACAGCACGCCGCCGACGATATGCAGCCAGCCCTGGATCCTGGCCAGCAGCATGCTGCCGGCCGCCGGCACCAGCCGGTAGTAGAGGCCGAACAGGAACAGCAGCACGCCGCCAATGAGATTGAGATGCGCGTGCGCCGGCCCCAACGTGAAGTCGTGCTGGATACCCATGGCGATGCCCGCGAGCATTCCGAACAGCAAGACGAGTACGCTCACGCACATCATCAATGACCCGATCATCCAGTGATTCCTTTTTTGTAAGGGAGATGCCAGCCAGCCTGGACCGCAGGGGCCTTACCGGAGATCACGTTTGATCCCCGCCTTTGTGACTTGATGTCACGCAATGGGCTGGCTTACCTGTTCTTAGGCTGCGTGCCGTTAGAAAGGTTCATTCGAGGTCCAACGGAGCGGAAGGCACACGACGAGATGGAAGACTTTGCGCGGGCCCTGGCCGAATTCGTCCGCCATCACCAGGTCTGGGCCGCTCCGATCGTCATGTTGCTGGCGTTCGCTGAATCACTTGCCTTCATTTCATTGCTGGTGCCCGCCTGGGGCGCGCTGGTTGCGATCGGCGCGTTGATCGGCGTCAGCGGGATCAATTTCTGGCCGATCTGGATCGCCGGCGGCATTGGCGCTGCGCTCGGCGACTGGGTCTCCTACTGGTTCGGCTATCGCTACAAGGAGCAGGTCGCGCAGATGTGGCCGCTGTCGCGCTATCCGGAGATACTGCCGCGCGGCGAGGCCTTCGTGAAGACCTGGGGCGTGCCCAGCATCTTCATCGGCCGCTTCTTCGGCCCGCTGCGCGCCTCGGTGCCGCTCGCGGCCGGCATTTTCGAAATGTCGTACTGGCAATTCCAGATCGCCAATTTCGTTTCCGCGCTGGTCTGGTCGGCGGCGCTGCTGCTGTTCGGCGACGTCATTGCCCAGGCCCTCGAATGGATGTGGCGGGCGGTGTAGCGGGAGCCGGAATAAGGCTGAGATGCAGGGGTTAGGCGGGATGACAAGTGCTCGCGCTGCCACCATCGCGCGAGCATCGAAACGTTGTTACGACCGCGCCGCCGAGCGCGAATTCATCGGGCGCCGTTTCACTGGGAGGACAACACATGGAATTGACACGACGTCACGCTCTCGCCGGCGCGGCCGGCATCGCCGCTGCACCGTTGTTGCCGGCGCTCCCGGCCAATGCCGCTTCGCCCGCGGCCGACAAGCAGGCGCCGAGCTTCTATCGCTACAAGGTCGGCGACATCCTCGTCACCGCGGTGTCCGACGGCAAGACCGTCTTCAAGCTGGAAGACTCCTTCATTCCGAATGCAAAGCGGGACGATGTCAACGCGGCGCTGGATAAGGCGTTCATGCCGCGCGACATGGTGACGATCTGGTACGCGCCGCTGGTGCTCAATACCGGCGGCAAGCTGGTCGTGATCGACACCGGCAACGGCGCGCTGGCCAAGGCCAGCTCCAAGGGCGCCAACGGCCTGTTCGCCGACAATTTCGTCGCAGCCGGATTCGATCCCAAGAATGTCGACATGGTCGTGATCTCGCATTTCCACGGCGATCACGTGAACGGTCTGCTCACCGCGGATGGCACGCCGGCGTTCCCGAACGCCGAAGTGCTGGTGCCGGCGCCCGAATGGAAGTTCTGGATGGATGATGGCGAAATGAGCCGTGCGCCGGCCGGCCGCATGCAGGGCCTGTTCAAGAACAACCGCAACATCTTCGAGGCTGCCCTTAAGAAGAAGGTCACGCCCTACGAATGGGGCAAGGAGATCGCGCCGGGCCTCACCTCGGTCGAGACCGTGGGCCATACGCCGGGCCATACCTCCTATGTGCTGGCCTCGGGTTCGGAGAAGGTGTTCATCCAGTCCGACGTCACCAACAATCCGCATCTGTTCGCGACCAATCCCGGCTGGCACGCGTTCTTCGACCAGGACGCCGACGTCGCCGAGAAGACCCGCCGCCGCGTCTACGACATGATCGTCGCGGAGCGGCTCCAGGTGCAGGGCTTCCACTATCCGTTCCCCGGCCTCGGCAATGTGGTGAAGGACGGCAGCGGCTACCGTGTCGTGCCGGCGCCGTGGAATCCGGTGATCTGACGGTTTTCCTTGACGCAAAAGGGGCGCGGCCTTATAGCCGCGCCCATGATCAACGCCGCGACCATTATCATTGCCCGCCGCCGCCGCATTCTCGCGGTATGGGCGGTCGCTCGCGTTTAAGACCATCGCCTCTGCCGCCGGACCTGATCCCGCGGCGCGCTCCTCAAAAAGACACGCGGTTCGATCTGGCGGCTCCTTCGTCAAGCAGGAGTGTTCGACCATGTATACGCCGCCGCCTTTCAGGCCCGACCGTGCCGCAAGCCTCGCCTTCGCGGAGGCGCGCGGTTTCGGCCTTGCCTGCGCGTGGGACGGCGGCAAGCCGATCGCGTCCGCGCTGCCGTTCTATCTGAGCTATGCCGACGACGGCACGCCGCGGGCGCTGTTTCATGCTGCCCGTCACAATCCGCTGGTAAAGCTGGCGGGCGGAGCGCTTTGGCTGTTGGCCGTCACCGGCGCCGATGCCTATGTGTCGGCGGACTGGTATGTGTCGCCCGATCAGGTGCCGACCTGGCTCTATCAGGCCGTGCATCTGACCGGGCCGGTGCGGGCCCTGTCGGGCGCGGAACTTGCGGTTCTGATCGACGTGCTGACCGCCAAGTTCGAGGATCGGTTGTCGCCGAAGAGGCCCGGGACTTCAAGTAACTGGACATCGGGCAAGATGACAGCGGCGCGGCTCGATGCCATGAAGAAGGCGATCGTGGGCCTTGAGATGACGGTGGAAGAGGTGGAGGGCAGCTTCAAGCTGAACCAGCACAAGTCCGAGACCGACTTTGCTGCGGTCGGTAACGCGCTCGCTTTGCAGGCCGAAGCTGGTGCCCGGCAGATCGCGGCTTTGATGCGCGAGGTGCGCCCGGAGGCTTTCGCAACGACACAAACCGAAATGACGACGCTTCAAGGGGGCGTGTGATGACGAGGAAGAAAATCGGCATCTTGGGCGCGTCCGGCTACACCGGCTCCGACGCGGTGCGCCTGTTGGCGCGGCACCCGAATGCCGAGATCACCGCGCTTACCGCCAACACCCATGCCGGCAAGACGATGAGCGAGGTGTTTCCTCACTTCTTCATGCTCGACCTGCCAAAACTCGTGGAATGGGAAAAGGTCGACTGGACACGGCTCGATGCCGTGTTCTGCGGACTGCCGCACGGGACGACGCAGGAGATCATCGCTGCGGTGCTCAAAGCCAATCCCGGAATCAAGATCCTCGACATGTCCGCGGATTTCCGGCTGCGCGACAAGGACAGCTACGCGCAGTGGTACGGCCATGAACACCGGGCGTTCGAATTGCAGGGCGAGGCCGTCTATGGGCTGACCGAACTCTACCGGGAGAAGATCACCGCCGCGCGACTCGTGGCCTGTCCCGGCTGCTATCCGACCGCAGTGCTGCTGGCGCTTGTTCCGCTGGCGAAGGCAAAGCTGATCGACGTCGACGACATCATCATCGATGCAAAGTCGGGCGTCACCGGCGCCGGACGCGGACTGAAACAGAACACGCTGTTCAGCGAGGCCGGCGAAGGGTTGTCGCCCTATTCGATCGGAAGCCATCGACACTCGGCGGAGATCGAGCAGGAGATCGGCGCAGCCGCGGGCTCGGCCGTGACCGTGAACTTCACCCCGCATCTCATTCCGATGGCGCGAGGGGAGTTTTGCACATCGTATGTCAAGCTCAACGGGGCTACGCCGGACGATTTGCGCGCCGAGCTGGAAAAGGCCTACGCCAACGAGCCGTTCGTATATGTGACGAAGAAGGGCGTGCTGCCGCAGACGCAGAACGTGCGTGGTTCGAACTACGTCCAGATCGGCGTCGTCGCCGACCGGATCGAGAACCGCGCCATCGTGCTCTCGACGCTCGACAATCTTGTGAAGGGCTCGGCCGGACAGGCGATCCAGAACATGAATCTGATGTTCGGCTTGCCCGAAACCACCGGACTGGAGCAGATCGCGCTGTTTCCATAAGGGGGGTGTTTGTCGTGGACGAGTACACGCTCGATCCAACGATAATTGCCCATCCTCGGATTGGCGGCGCAGCGCGGCCAGATGTGTTAGCAAACGAAACGAACGAGCTCGAAAGGAACGTGCCATGACCCTCACCGACACCCACCAGCCGAAAACCAAGAGCGGTGCGACCAAGGCCGTGTTCGTCGATGGCGCGTCCGGCACCACGGGTCTCGGCATCCAGGAGCGGCTGCACTCAATCGGCGACGTCGCGGTGAAGCATATCGCCGAGGACAAGCGGAAGGACGCCGGTGCCAAGCGCGCGCTGATGGAGGAGGTGGATCTCGTGATCCTCTGCCTGCCTGACGACGCCGCCAAGGAGACCGTTGCGCTGATCGACACCATGGGCAATTCAGCGCCGAAGGTGCTCGACGCGTCGACCGCCTATCGGGTCGCGCCCGACTGGGCCTATGGCTTTGCCGAACTCGCGCCCGGCCAGGCCGACAAGATCCGCACCGCGCCGAAGGTCTCCAATCCCGGTTGCTATCCGACCGGCGCGATTGCGCTGTTGCGACCGATCGTCGATGCCGGCCTGCTGCCCGCCGATTATCCCGTCACCATCAACGCGGTGAGCGGCTATTCGGGCGGCGGCAAGTCGATGATCGCGAGCTTCGAGGACGGCTCGGCGCCGGCCTTCCATCTCTACGGCCTCGGCTTCGAGCACAAGCACGTGCCGGAGATGCAGCTCTATTCGCATCTGACGCGGCGGCCGCTCTTCATCCCGTCGGTCGGCAACTACCGGCAGGGCATGCTGGTCTCGGTGCCGCTGCAGCTCGACGCGCTGCCGGGCAAGCCGACCGGGGCCGATCTGCAGGCTGTTCTGGCGAAGTGGTACGCCGGCAGCAAATACGTCTCGGCGATGCCGCTGCAGAACGAAGCGGCCGCGGGCGGGAAGATCGAGCCGGAAGCGCTCAACGAGACCAACCAGCTCGAGCTCTATGTGTTCGCCAGCGACAAGCATCGCCAGGCGGTGCTGGTTGCCCGGCTCGACAATCTGGGCAAGGGCGCCTCGGGTGCCGCGGTTCAGAATATGCGGCTGATGCTCGGTCTGGCCGATAGTTGACGGCAGGGCGCATCGTGGACGACGCCACGCTGCAATTCTACCGGCGCAATGCCGAGGCCTATGCCGGGTGGGCGAAAGCACCGTCCACCCGGCTGATCGGCTTTCTCAAGCTGTTGCCGCCGGGCGGGTCGATCCTGGAACTCGGCTGCGGCGCCGGCAATCATGCCGCCGTCATGCTCGCCGAAGGCTTCGTGCTGCGCGCGACCGACGGTTCCCCCGAGATGGCCGAGGTCGCGGCGCGCCGCATCAATCACCCCGTCGAGGCGATGCTGTTCGACGAGCTCGAGGATCGTGAGGCTTATGACGGTGTATGGGCGAGCGCCTGCCTGCTGCATGTGCCGCGCGACGAATTGGCCGGCATAATCGGCCGCATCCATCGGGCGCTGAAAGCTGGCGGCGTGTTCTACGCGAGCTACAAGATCGGCCACGGCGATGGCCGCGACAGCATCGGCCGCTATTACAATTATCCGGCGGCGGACTGGCTGGCGGCGACCTACGCCTCTTCAGGGACGTGGACCGAGGTCTCGTCGGACACCAGCGAGATCAACAGTTTTGACGAGGCGCCCGCGACGATGCTGCATATCGTCGTGCGCAAGGGCGGATAGATGGTGCCGCGCCGGTGCGGCTGGTGCCGCAACCGGCGGGAAGATCTGGTTCAGAGGATCTTGAAGACTGCGAGCGCCAGCACGGCCTGGGCAAGGAAGCCGACCGTGAAGGCCAGCGTGCGGAATACCGGCAGGCCGAGCGTGTAGACGATCAGGTGGGCGACGCGGGCCCAGAAATAGACGGCGCAGGCCAGCACGGTCCATTTGGTGGAGTAGTCGGCCGCGTTGAGGATCAGCACCAGCGGCGCGAAGATCACGAGGTTCTCGACAGCATTGTCATGCGCGAACATCAGCCGGTTGGCCCATTCAGCATGCGGCTTGTCGCCACGCGAGGGATTGCCCATGGCGCCGGAGAGGCCGCGTACCTGGCAGCGGTTGATGATGTAGGGGATCCACAACAGCCCGGTCAGGATCACCGTCAGCGACAGCCAGAACAGTTCGCGCGTCATCGTCTCCCCCTCACGTGAATTCGTTCCCGACCGCCGGGATCGTCTGTTTATAGCTGAGCGGAAGACTTGGCGCTACGAGACTGGCGCTACGCGAAGCCTTGCAGTACGCAAAGACTCGGCGCTACGCGCGGACGCGGACATAGCTGCCCGGAGCGTCCTCGAGCACGGGCGCCCCGTTCGAGCCGACCATGCGCGCCGGCACCGTCTCCGGATCATGGCTCTCCAGCCAGCCGCGCCAGTCGGGCCACCACGAGCCCTTGTGCTCCTCGGCGCCCTTCAGCCAGTCGGCGAGCTTCATGTCCTTGATGTTGTCGTTCGTCCAGTACTGGTACTTCTTCGAGGCGGGCGGGTTGACCACGCCGGCGATATGGCCGGAGCCGGACAGCACATATTTCACCGGGCCGCCGAAGAACTGCGAACCGTACAGCACCGACTCCGCCGGAGCGATGTGATCCTCGCGAGCGGCGAGGTTGTAGACCGGAACCTTCACCTTCGACAGATCGAGCAGCGTGTTGTCGAGCACCATGGTGCCGGTCGACAACCGGTTCTCCAGATAGCAGTTGCGTAAGTAGTAGGAGTGGTTCGACGACGGCATCCGCGTCGCGTCCGAATTCCAGTGCAGCAGGTCGAACGAGGAGGGCGGCTGGCCCTTCAGATAGTTGTTCACGACATACGACCAGATCAGGTCGTTGGAGCGCAGCATGTTGAAGGCCATCGCCATCTTACTGCCCTCGAGCACGCCGGATTCCTGCATGTCGCGTTCCAGCGCCGAGATCTGGTCCTCGTCGACGAACACCAGCAAGTCGCCGGCGTGGGTGAAGTCGACCTGCGCGGCAAAGAACGTCGCCGACGTCACGCGCTGACGGCGCTTCTCGGCGAGATAGGCGAGCGTCGAGGCGAGCAGGGTGCCGCCGACGCAATAGCCGGCGGTGTGCACCTTCAACTCGCCGGTGACCTTCTCGATCACATCCATCGCGGTGAGCGGGCCCTCGGTCATGTAGTCGGCCCAGGTCTTCTTGCCGAGCTCCTTGTCCGGATTGACCCAGGAGATCACGAACACCGTGATGCCCTGGTCGACGCACCATTTGATATAGGATTTCTCGGGGCGCAGATCGAGGATGTAGAACTTGTTGATCCAGGGCGGCACGATCAGCAGCGGCGTGCGCAGCACGTTCTCGGTCGCCGGCGAATACTGGATCAGCTGCATCAGCTCGTTCTGGTAGATCACCTTGCCCGGCGTCGTCGCCATGTTGACGCCGACCTCGAGGTTGGTCGGATCGGACTGGCGGATCCGCAGCGTGCCGTGGCCGGCCTCGATATCCTCGGCCAGCATCTTCATGCCGCGCACCAGATTGTCGCCGTTGGTCTCGACGGTGGCGCGCAGCACTTCCGGATTAGTCAAGACGAAATTCGACGGCGCCAGCGCGTTGCTGATCTGCTGGACGTAGAACTCAGCCTTCTTGCGGGTGTGCGGATCGATCCCGTCGGCGTCGTGGACCAGCTGCTGCGCCCATTTCGCGGTCAGCAGATAAAGCTGCAGGATGAAGTCGAAGAACTGATTCGACTTCCACTCCGGATCCTGGAAGCGCTTGTCGCGCGGGGCCGGCGCGATCGCGGGCTTGGCATCGGCTTCGCCGGCCATGCGGCGCACGGCCGAGCCCCAGAGATCGAGGTAATCCTTGCCGAGCTGCATTTGCAGCGAGGAGGCGCGCTCCTTGTCGGACAGCCAGTATTCGGCGATCACGCTGAAGGTCTTGATGACCTCGCCGAGCTCGTTCGGCGGCGTGTCGCGGACTTCTCCGGTCTGGCGCGGCTTGAGATAGGCTGCCAGCGCCTGGCCGCTGCTCTCCATCGCCCGCGCGATGTTCATGGCGAAGGCTTCGGCGTTGAATTTCGGGGTGGCTTGGGTGTCGGTGCTGACGTTGCTCATCTGGGGGACACTATCGCGTCGTTTGGGGGGCGTCATCGCGCGGTGCGGCAACGAAAATCAGTGAAAATCAGATGTTTCGCTCTGTTGCGGTGCGACAAAAAATCTTTGTTCCGTCATATTGAAGCCTCAGGGGTCGCTTTTGCTGTTCACGGTTTAAGCGTTTCGGGCGACAATGGTTTGAAACGACTAAAGCCAGGATTAACGCAGCGGGGACGCTGCAAGGCTCGTACCAGTGCGACCCGTGTCGGCAACCGTGCGACGTGCGCGCTAGCTTGTTGGGGACAATTCGGCACATGCCGATCGATCTGAAGAACAGGGGGCTCGCGGCCGCAGTGCTGCTCGCGTCATTGCTGGCGCTGGGCGGTTGCTCGAGCACGATCGCCGATATGGCAATGCCGGCCGACGCGCCGGCGCGGCAAAAGGATGCCAACGGGTACCTCCCGGTCCATGACCTTCCGCCCGACCGGGCCGATCCGACGATCAAGCCGGCCGATCAGGCCAAGATCGAGCAGGAGCTGATTGCCGCACGCGAACGCCAGGCCCAGGCGTCGGCCCAGGCCGGCAAGTGAGCCGCGTCAGACGGCCGATCAGCGCTGGCGCCGCCCGGCGTCCGTGCTAAAAGAAACCCAGTTCAACCGCAGATCCGGCCGCAGCCCCCCTGATCGTGCCCTGAATTCGCTCTAAGTCATTGATTCAGCGCGATTTCTGTAAGAGGCCGTGCAGGCTTCCGTGAGCAAGCCAAAGGGGCGCGATTCTGGCATCGCGGTTGTCGGAGCAAGGGTCCCATGGAAGATTTTTACCGCATTCGCCGTCTGCCGCCTTACGTCTTTGAAAAGGTCAACCAGGCCAAGGCGGCCGCGCGCAACGCCGGGGCCGACATCATCGACATGGGCATGGGCAATCCGGACCTGCCGACCCCGCCGCACGTCATCGAGAAGCTCAAGGAGACACTGGGCAAGCCGCGGACCGACCGCTACTCGGCCTCGCGCGGCATCAATGGCCTGCGCAAGGCTCAGGCCGCCTATTACGCGCGCCGTTTCGGCGTCAAGCTGAACCCCGATACCCAGGTCGTTGCGACACTCGGCTCGAAGGAGGGATTTGCCAACGTTGCACAGGCGATCACCGCGCCTGGCGACGTCGTGCTGTGCCCGAACCCGAGCTATCCGATCCATGCGTTCGGCTTCCTGATGGCGGGCGGCGTGATCCGCTCGGTGCCGTCGGAGCCGACGCCGCAATTCTTCGAGGCGGTCGAGCGGGCGATCGTCCATTCGATCCCGAAGCCGATCGCGCTGATCGTCTGCTATCCGTCGAACCCGACCGCCTATGTCGCCGACCTCGACTTCTACAAGGATCTCGTCGCATTCGCGAAGAAGCACGACATCTTCATCCTGTCCGATCTCGCCTACGCCGAAGTCTATTTCGACGAGGACAAGCCGCCGCCGTCGGTGCTGCAGGTGCCCGGAGCGATCGACGTGACCGTCGAATTCACCTCGATGTCGAAGACGTTCTCGATGGCCGGCTGGCGCATGGGCTTTGCGGTCGGCAATGAGCGCATCATCGCAGCGCTGGCGCGGGTCAAATCCTATCTCGATTACGGCGCCTTCACGCCGGTCCAGGTGGCGGCGACCGCGGCGCTGAACGGTCCCGACGACTGCATCCGCGAGATGCGCGACACCTACCGCAAGCGGCGCGATGCGCTGGTTGAGTCATTTGGCCGCGCCGGCTGGGACATTCCGCCGCCGCAGGCCTCGATGTTCGCCTGGGCGCCGCTGCCCAAGGAGTTCGAGGCCGTCGGCAGCATGCAGTTCGCAACCCTGATGGTGGAGAAATCCGGCGTCGTGGTGTCGCCGGGCGTCGCGTTCGGCGAGCACGGCGAGGGCTATGTCCGCATCGCGATGGTGGAGAACGAGCAGCGCATCCGGCAGGCCGCGCGCGGCGTGCGCCGCTTCCTTGAAAGCGGCATCGAAACGTTGCACAACGTCGTTCCTCTCGCCAACCGACGCTAATCCTTCCAGGTTGCTTAATCTCCAGGTCCCTTAAATCCATGGTCGCACCCCTGAACGTGGGCATAGCGGGGCTCGGCACCGTCGGTGCCGATGTCGTCCGCCTCATCGAAACGCAAGGACGCGCGCTGGCCGAGCGCAGCGGACGACCCGTTCGCGTCGTCGCCGTCACGGCGCGCTCGAAGGCCAAGAAGCGCGGCCTCGACCTGCGCGACATCGCCTGGGCGAAGAGCCCCGAAGCGCTCGCCGAAGATCCCAACATCGACTGCTTCGTCGAACTGATGGGCGGCGCCGGCGATCCCGCGCTGTCCGCGATCGAGACCGCGCTGAAGGCGGGCAAGTCGGTCGTCACCGCCAACAAGGCGCTGATCGCCAAGCATGGACTGCGTCTCGCCGCAGCCGCTGAAAAGCACGGCGGCGCGCTGAATTTCGAGGCGGCGGTCGGTGCGGCGATCCCGGTGATCAAGACGCTGCGCGAGGGCCTCGCCGGAACCAGCGTCAACCGCGTCTACGGCATCCTGAACGGCACCTGCAATTACATCCTGACCCGGATGGAGCAGGAGGGGTTGTCGTTCGAGGAATGCCTGAAGGACGCCCAGCGTCTCGGCTATGCCGAAGCCAATCCGTCGTTCGACGTCGATGGTCACGACACCGCGCAGAAGCTTGCGATCCTGGCGAGCCTCGCCTTCGGAACCAAGGTCGCGGAAAGCGCTGTTTATGTCGAAGGCATCTCCTCGATCACGCCGGAAGATCTCAAGGCCGCTTCGGAACTCGGCTACCGGGTCAAGCTGCTCGGCGTGGCCGTCCGCACGGCAAAGGGCATTGAGCAGCGCGTGCACCCGACCATGGTGCCGAAATCATCCTCGATCGCGCAGGTGATGGGCGTCACCAATGCTGTCGCAATCGACGGCGAGGGCATTCCGCCGATCACGCTGGTGGGCCCTGGCGCCGGCGGCGGCGCGACGGCCTCGGCCGTGGTCGCCGACATCGCCGACGTCGCCCGTGGCATCCGGGCCAAGCCGTTCGGGCGTCCGGTGGAACGGTTGCGCGACACCACCAAGGCGCCGATGGAACGCCATGAGGGTGGCTACTATATCCGCCTGATGGCGCGCGATCTTGCAGGCACTGCCGCAACAATCGCCACCCGCCTGGCGGAACAGAAGATATCTCTGGAATCCATCGTGCAGCGGCATCCGGATGGCGTCGATGTGAACGGTGCGGCCAAAAAACCTTCACCGGTTCCGGTCATTCTGATTACCTATGCGACCAGCGAGGATGCCGTGCATCGTGCGCTGGCCGCAGTGCAGCGCGATAAGGTCATCAGCGGCAGGCCGCAGGTGATCCGGATCGAGAAAAACTAACGCATGGCCTGAACGGGTCGGGCGTGAGACGATTGATGCGGGCAGGCTGGCCTGTCCCCGAGGCTTAAGGAGTACGCCGATGTCGACCCATATTTCCGTTCCGCCGCAGATGCTGCTCGAGCGCATCCTGACGCTCGAAATCGTGCGCGTGACGGAGCGCGCGGCGGTTTCGGCCGCGCGGCTGCGCGGCCACGGTCAGGAGAAGGCCGCCGACAAGGCCGCGGTCGACGCGATGCGGCGCGAGCTCAACAAGCTGCCGATCGAGGGAACGGTCGTGATCGGCGAGGGCGAGCGCGACGAGGCGCCGATGCTGTTCATCGGCGAGAAGGTCGGCCTCAATGCCGGTCCCAAGGTCGATATCGCGGTCGACCCGCTCGAAGGCACGACGCTGTGCGCCAAGAACATGCCGGGCTCGATCGCCACCATGGCGATGGCCGATGGCGGCACGTTGCTGCACGCGCCTGACGTCTACATGCAGAAGATCGCGATCGGCCCGGGCTACGCCAAGAATGTGATCGAGCTCGACGCGCCGCCGGCCGACAATGTCCGCCGTCTTGCCAAGGCCAAGGGCGTCGACCCGACCGCCATCAACGTGCTGGTGCTCGACCGTCCGCGCCACGCCGACATCATCAATAGCGTGCGCTCGACCGGCGCTGCCGTGCAGCTGATCACGGACGGCGACGTCGCCGGCGTCATCCACTGCGCCAAGCCCGATGAGACCGGCGTCGACATGTATATCGGCACCGGTGGCGCCCCTGAGGGCGTGCTGGCCGCGGTCGCACTGCGCTGCATCGGCGGCCAGATGCAGTGCCGCCTGATCCTCGACACCGAGGAGAAGCGCGAGCGTGCGCACAAGATGGGTGTCACCGATCCGAAGATGATCTACGGCATCGAGGACATGGCCAAGGGCGACTGCCTGTTCGCCGCCACCGGCGTCACGACAGGCTCGCTGCTGACCGGCGTGAAGTTCAAGAAGGACGTGATCGAGACCGAGACGGTCGTGATGCGCTCGGTCACCGGCACCGTGCGCTACATCAAGGCCGAGCACCGGCAGCTCGAGAAGTTCCACCTGGACTAAGCAGGACCAGGATACGATCTCCGACATTCCGGGTTGGGTGCTTCGCATCCACCCGGAATGACGAACCAACAAGAACAACAAGGGAGACGCGCATGTCCGAGCTGTCCGGGGTCAAGGCGCTGGTGTTCGACGTGTTCGGCACCGTGGTCGACTGGCGCACCAGTCTGATCAACGATTTCACGACATGGGGAGAGACGCGCGGCATCAAGGCCGACTGGACCGCGCTGGTCGATGGCTGGCGTGCGGTCTATGCGGCCTCGATGGACGAGGTGCGCAAGAACCCGCAGAATGGCTATGTGATCCTCGACGTGCTGCACCGCCGCTCGCTGGAAAAGCTGGTCGCGCAGTTCGACATCAAGGGGCTCACCGAGCCCGACCTGCAACATCTGACGCTGGGCTGGCACCGCCTGCACGGCTGGCCCGACAGCGTTGCCGGGCTGACCCGCCTGAAGACGAAATACATCATCTCGCCGCTCTCCAACGGCAATGTCGCGCTGCTCACCAACATGGCGAAGTTCGCGGGCCTGCCGTGGGACCTCGTGATGTCGGCCGAGCTGTTCGAGCACTACAAGCCCGATCCGGAAACCTATCTCGGTGCCGCCAAACTGCTGTGCCTGCCGCCGGAGCAGGTGATGATGGTCGCCGCCCACAACTACGACCTGAAGCACGCGCAGAAGCACGGCCTGAAGACCGCCTTCGTAGCGCGGCCGACCGAATACGGACCGCTACAGAAGGTCGATTTCGAGGCCACCGGCGCGTGGGACATCGTGGCCAAGGATTTCGGGGAAATCGCCAGCCGGATGGGCTGCTAGAACTGGCCTGCGATTCATTCAAGCGCTACGATTCCTTCCCGACGCACCGGCCCTAATAGAATCAGGACCGATGCGCCGGATTTATTTTGACGCGTTTTCTTCACGCGAACCGGTGCCCACTTCGCTTGAAAACGCGCTGTTCGGAAGGGATCATGACACTTCACGCATCCGCACTACCCATCGAAGCGCCACAGGCGTTCCTTGGCGTGACGCGGTCGCTGACCGGAAAGCTCTGGCGCGACCGGCTGGATGCGCGCGGAGCGGCGCGGGCGCTCGCGATCGTGCAGCGGCACAATCTGCCGGAAATGCTGGCGCGCGTGCTGGCGGGGCGCGACGTCGCGATCGACGGGGTCGCGGACTTCCTCGACCCAACCATCCGCAAGCTGATGCCCGATCCCCATACGGTCACCGAGATGGAGCACGCGGCCAAGCGCATCGCGGATGCCGCAGCGCGCGGCGAGCAGGTCGCGATCTTCGGCGATTATGATGTCGACGGCGCGACCTCGGCGGCGCTGCTGACCTGGCATCTGCGCCATTGCGGGCTGGATCCGCTGATCCATATTCCGGACCGCATCTTCGAAGGCTACGGACCGAACGTCGACGCCGTCCGCGCGCTGGCGGCCAAGGGCGCGACGCTGCTGGTCACGGTCGATTGCGGCACCACCAGCATCGAGCCGCTGGCGGAAGCCAGGAGGCTCGGCATGTCGGTGGTGGTGATCGATCATCACCAGACCGGAGATGAGTTGCCCGAGGTCGACGCGCTGGTGAATCCGAACCGGCCAGACGATCTCTCCGGGCTCGGTCATCTCGCCGCTGTCGGCCTGGTGTTCGTCACGCTGGTCGCCGTCAATCGCGAGCTGCGCCAGCGCGGCTTCTGGACCCGCGAGATGCCGGAGCCGGACCTGCTCAGCGTGCTGCATCACGTCGCACTCGGCACCGTCGCCGACGTCGCGCCGCTGATCGGGCTGAACCGGGCCTTCGTTGCAAAAGGCCTGATCGCGATGCGCCGCCGCGATCATGTTGGCCACACAGCGCTGATGGATGTGGCGCGGCTCAATGGCCCGCCGGAGGCATGGCATCTCGGCTTCATGCTGGGGCCGCGCATCAATGCCGGCGGCCGTATCGGGCGTGCCGATCTCGGCGTCCGGCTGCTGCTCGAAGGCGATGTCTCGGAGGCTGCGCGGATCGCGGCCGAGCTCGATCGCCTCAACAACGAACGCCGCGTGATCGAGCAGGCGGCCGAAGCCCAGGCCGAAGCCGAGGCATTGGCTTCGCTCGGGCTCGAGGACAAGGGCGCGGTCATCGTCACCGCGGCGGAAGGTTGGCACCCCGGCGTGGTCGGGCTGGTCGCGGCACGGCTGAAGGAGAAGTTCGCGCGTCCGGCGTTTGCGATCGCGCTTGAGCCAGGCGGCATCGGCACCGGATCGGGGCGCTCGATCGGTGGTGTCGATCTCGGCAAGGCGGTGCGGCAAGCGGTGCATGACGGCTTGCTGATGAAGGGCGGTGGGCACGCGATGGCGGCGGGCGTCACGCTGCGCAAGGAGAAGCTCGCCGAATTCCGCGCTTTTATGGAGAGCGCGCTGGCGGCCGACGTCGCCAATTCGCGTCACGAGAACGAGCTGTTCATCGACGGTGCGGTGACCGCGCGGGCGGTGACGCCGGAATTCGCCGCGACGCTCAATCGCGCGGGGCCGTTCGGCACCGCCAATCCGGAGCCGGTGATCGCGTTGCCGTCGCATCAGCTGGTCTATGCCGACGAGGTCGGGCAGGCGCATTTGAGGCTGCGCTTCAAGTCCGGCGATGGTTCCATCGTCAACGGTATCGCCTTCCGCTCCGTCGGACAGAAGCTCGGCAGCGCCTTGACGCAAAATCGCGGTCAGCAATTGCACGTGGCGGGCTCTCTCGCGGTCGACCGTTGGCAAGGCAGCGAACGTGTGCAATTCCGTGTCCTCGACGTCGCGGCACCGGATCAGGGCCCGGCGGTGATCCGATAAGAAACGTTGGGAGAGGACATGGCAGGACAGGTTGAAGGCAAGGTCGCGCTGGTGACCGGCGGCGCGTCAGGTATCGGCGAGGCGATCGTCGAATTGCTGGCGCAGGAAGGCGCGACGGTCGTTGCGACCGATATCGATGAGTTGAGGGGACCCGAGCTCGCCGCGCGGCTCACCAAAGCCGGGCGCAAGGTGAGCTTCCTGCCGCAGGACGTCACCAGCGAGGAGCGCTGGATCGAGGTCGTCGCTGAGATCGGCAAGCGCCACGGCCGCCTCGATATCATGGTCTCCAACGCCGGCATCGGCATCGGGGCGCCATCGATTGTCGAGATGTCGCTCGCGGATTGGCGCCGGCAGACGGCGATCAATATCGATGGCGTGTTCCTGTCGGTGAAGCATTCGCTGCCGCTGATGCGCAAGCACGGCGGCGGCTCGATCATCATGATGTCGTCGCTGGCCGGCCTGCGCGGCGCGGCGACGCTCTCCGGCTACAGCGCGACCAAGGGCGCGGTACGGCTGTTCGCCAAGTCGATCGCGATGGAATGCGCGCAGATCGGCGACGGCATCCGCGTCAACTCGGTGCATCCCGGTATCATCGACACGCCGATCTGGGGCAAGATTCCGACCGGTGCGACGGGCGCCGGGCAGAACGCGCCGATCGATCCGGAGGAGCGTGCAAGGTTCGCGACGCCGCTCGGCCGCGCCGGCCAGGCGATCGAGATCGCCCAAGGCGTGCTCTATCTCGCCTCGGACGCATCACGCTACGTGACGGGCAGCGAGCTCGTGATCGACGGCGGCATGAATGCCGGCGGTGTGGTGCGGCAGCCGAACTGATCTCCGTCATTGCGAGCGAAGCGAAGCAATCCATCGATCCACACATGCGGTGCCATGGATTGCTTCGTCGCTTCGCTCCTCGCAATGACGGCGGTCAGCCGCCTTGGCGCAACCGCGCCAGTACCTTGAGCCCGCCGTAACCATCGGCGGGCAGCAGGCCGGCCTTGATCTGAAAATCCTTGATCGCCTTCATGGTGTCGTTGCCGACGCGGCCGTCGGTGCCGCCGGTGTCGAAGCCGGCCTTGGTCAGCCGCGTCTGCATCTCTTGCACCTCGGCCAGCGTCAGCGCGCGCTCCGAGCCCGGGAAGGGCTGGATGAAGGGTGGGCCGCCGAGACAGCGATCGCCGAGATGGCAGATCGCCAGCGCGTAGTTCATCGAGGGGTTGTAGCTCTTCACCGAGTTGAAGTTCGGGCCGAGCAGGAAAGCGGGGCCGCCGGCGACCGGGATCCAGAGCTGCGCCGATGCGTTCGGCTGCGGAAACGGCTGGCCGTCGGCGCGCGTGACGCCTGCGCTGGCCCAGGCCGCATAGGTGCGGCTGCCGCTGGCGCCGCCGCTCGCCGCGCGGACCTCGTAGCCCCAGTGCTCGCCGCGGTGCCACTTGCCGCGATTGACGAGATATTTTGCGGTCGAGCCGAGCGCGTCGTCGGGCCGGCCGAACGGCGAGACCTTGCCGTCGCCGTCATAGTCGAAGCCGACATTGAGCCAGACTTCCGGCATCCACTGCGAATGGCCCATCGCGCCGGCCCAGGAGCCGTTCATCTCCTCGGGCGTGCTCCAGCCGCGCTGCACGATCTTCATCGCGTTGATCAGCTCGGTCTCCCAATAGGCCTTGCGGCGCGGCTCGTTCCAGGCGAGTGCCGCGAGCGAGGGAAACACCGGCGTCATGTGGTTCTGCTGTACCAGCGGATCGCCATAGGCTGACTCAACGCCCCACAGCGCGAGCAGTGTGCCGCGCTCGACGCCGAAGTCGCGTTCGATCCTGGCGAACAGCGCCTCGTTCTTCTTCAGCGCCTCGCGGCCGTGGATGATGCGCCAGTCGGAGACGCGGCGGTTGATGTACTGCCAGATCTGCTCGTGGAATTCCGGCTGATTGCGCATCTGCTTGAACACGCTCATGTCGGGCTCGACCCGCGCCATGCAACGATTCCAGGTCGCCTCCGAAATGCCCTTTGCCAGCGCGCGGGCGCGGAAATTGTCGCGCCACTGGTCGAAGCCCGGAGGCGCGGCGGCCAGCGCGCCGAACGGAGTGCCGAGCGTCACGCCCACCGCGAGCGCCGTCTTGAGGACGGCGCGGCGGGCAGGGGACTTCAAAGAATCAGGCTGTTTCATCGGGCCAGTCTAGCGGCGCCGATCGGGTGAGCCAAAAGCCACGCCGCCGCAAGAACTAGCTATCCTGCAAATCTGTGGCGATTTTTGATAGCCATTGCCGGACCACCTGTTCGGACTTGGCATCGAGGCCGGCGGCGAGCCGGCGCTCCTGGGCCTGGGCGATGTGACGGCACTTCTCCAGCAACGCGGTTCCATGGTTGGTCAGGCTCCATTGCAGCACCCGGCCGTGGACTGGATGCGGTGTCTTGCGGATCGCGCCGTCGCGCTCGAGGTTGCGGATGATCACGCTGACCGTCTGCGGCGTCAGCAGCGCCACCCTGGCCAGATCGGCGCCCGAAAGGCCCGGATAGGCCTTCAGCATTGTCAGCACCACGAATTGCGGCGAGGTGACGCCGAGGCTCCCCAGCTGACGCTCCATCGACAGCCGTGAGGCCGCATGCGCCTGGCGCAGCAGATAGGCGAGATAGCCCTGTTCGCCGCGCTTGCCTTCGCTGGGCGGCGGGACGGCGGAGGCGGGCAGGCCGTCTGCTTCCGCGCCGATCGCGATCTTGCCCGGCGCCGCCTTCCCCGCCGGCCGCCGCCCGGCCGTGCCGGTTTTCCCTCGTTTCTGCATTGCCGCCATGTTGCCTTCGCGAATGCCTGCGCCTTGCTCAATATCAGAGCTCTTATAGTATATCAGTACACTGATAACATGAGGCCAAGCCGATGTCACATGCCCGCAAGGAATATACCGACTTCGAGAAGCTCGCCCCCGACGTCTTCGCCGTCGTGCGTGACCTCGGCCAGTTTGCGGCAAAGGCCGGTCTCGACAAGCAGCTGCTCGAGCTGGTCAAGCTGCGCGCCTCGCAGATCAATGGCTGCGCCTTCTGCGTGCAGTATCACATCTTGCAAGGCGAGAGCCTCGGCGTGCCGGTCGACAAGCTCAACCTCGTCGTGGTGTGGCGCGAGGTGCCGCAGTTCTCGGCGCGCGAGCGCGCCGCGCTGGCCTGGACCGAGGCGCTGACGACCTTGCCGAACGGCGTCAGCGACGAGGTCTATGCCGAGGCCACCGCCGAATTCTCCGAAAAGGAGCTGACCTATCTGACCTCGGCGATCGCCTCGATCAATGTCTGGAACCGGTTCGGCGCCGCCTATCGCTGGACGCCGCCGCCGCGCCGGCAGCGGGTCGCCGCTGCGGCGTCGTGAGACGATTTCAAAAGCAATCGACAGGGGAGAACAACCGATGACCTCGATGGCGATGACACCATCTCGTGCATTCGTGCGGCCGCCGCGGCCGGTCTTGCTGGCCGCAATTGCGGGTCTGGCTTCGGCGTTCGTGATCGGCAAGGCGCTGCCGACCCCGATGGACGCGATTTCCGCGGTGATCGCGCCGCTATGCGCCAGTGCGAATGCGGCGTCGCCGCTCGACAAGGTCGAGGTCATCACCTCGCATGCGTTGCCGAACGTGCCGGGCAAGCGCGTCACCGTGGTGCGGGTGTTCTACGGCCCCGGCGGCTTCACGCCGCCGCATCGTCATTCCGGCTCGGTGACGGCCTATATCACCAAGGGCGAGATCCGCTCCCAGCTCGGCGGCGGGCCGGTCGAGACCTTCAAGGTCGGCCAGTCCTTCTTCGAGCCGCCGGGTTCGACCCACATGGTCTCGGCGAATGCGAGCACCACGGAGCCTGCGGAGCTGATCGCGGTGTTCGTGGCGGACGAGGGCGCGCAGCTGACCACGATGCTCGAATAACCGCAGCCCACGCAGTCCCGCGGATCGCAGGAGCCGTCGAGCACTGGACCAGTTTGCTGTGAAGTCCGCAGCAAACTGGACCTTGCAAGCGGTATTGCGCGCGGCGACAACGGCCGGAATGCGATTTTGCCGTTCGCGCGGCGGCTACTGAACAGGAGCAATCGATGGTCAATCTCAAGGGGCTTTCCGCCTTTCCGATCACGCCCTCGTCTCGAGATGGGCAGGTCGATGCGGGCGCTCTCCGCGCATTGCTGGAGCCCTTGATCGCCGCCAAGGTGGATTCGATCGGGCTGCTCGGAAGCACCGGTTCATATCCGTATTTCAGCCGCGATGAGCGGCGCCGCGCGGTGCAGGCGGCTGCCGCCCTCGCGGATGGCAGAACGCCGATCCTGGTCGGCGTCGGCGCGCTGCGCACCGACGATGCGGTGAAGCTGGCGCAGGATGCGCGCGATGCCGGCGCGGCGGCCGGCTTGCTGGCGCCGGTGTCCTATACGCCCCTCACGGATGACGAGGTCTTCGAGCATTTTCAAACGGTGGCGCGTGAGAGCAAATTGCCGATCTGCATCTACGACAATCCGGGCACCACGCATTTCCGCTTCACACCGGCCTTGATCGGCCGTTTGAGTCATGTGGAGGGGATTATTGCGGTGAAGAGTCCTGCGCTGGACGCGTCTGCCTTGGCGGGCCATGTCGCGGAATTGCGGGCTGTCGTGCCGGGCGGCTTCTCGCTGGGTTACAGCGCCGACTGGAATTGCACCGAGGCGCTGCTGGCGGGCGGCGAGACCTGGTACAGTGTCCTTGCAGGAATTTTCCCCAAGGTCTGCCTCGACATCGTCCGCGCCGTGGCAAGTGGAGATGCCGCCAGGGCGCGGCAGCTCGATGCGCGTCTGCGGCCGGTCTGGCAGCTGCTCAAGACATTCTCGAGCCTGCGCGTCGTCTACGCGATCGCCAATCTCAGGGGGATCTGCGCGGCCGAGCCACCACGTCCGATCTTGCCGCTGCCCCCGGACGCCCAGAAGAAGGTGGGTGAGGTGCTGGCTGCAATGGACATCGGCTGATCGCTCCAAGGCCGCGCGAGTTGGATCCGGCCATCGCGGCTTCCATCGGCGCACAAAATCGGCATAACAATCGCCGGGTATGCGCACTGCCTGGGAGGCGTTCGATGCGATTGCCGGTGGTTCTGTTGACGATGCTGATTCCCGCCGTGGCGTGGGCCGAGGAGCCTGCAACCAATGCGCCGGCGCTGTGGGGCAGTCCCACCGTCGACAACGGCGCCTGCTGCAAGACGCTTGGCGAGGTGCGCAGCAACATCGACCGGCTCGACCGCGAGATCGTGCGCCTGATGGCCGAGCGCGGCCGCTACGTCCACGAGGCCGCCCGCTTCAAGGCCAACCCGGCGCAGGTCGAGGCGCCTGAACGCGCCGAGGCCGTCGTGAAGAAGGCGATGGCGCTTGCGGAAGCGGACGGGCTGTCGCCCAAGGTTGCGGAAGCCGCCTACCGCGCGATGATACGCGCCTTCATCGACTACGAGCAGGACGTCTTCGCAGCGGCTGCGGCACGCGGCGATGCGCCCTGGAAGAAGTAAGCGGATGCGCTGACCATCCGGGACTCCTTCCGCCGCTTCGACGAGGTGTGATCTGGGATTCAGATCACTGCCATCTCACATAATCATTATCCCTCTACCCGGCGGCATGCTTCAACGCGGCAAGTCGGAAGAGAGCGGTCCGGTTCGCCTGATGGGCAGAGCCGAGAGCCGCGATCACACGTGACATTTCGAAACGCTGAAACTGACGCGGATTGGATCAGCTCCACTCCGGCCGGTCCCGCTATGCGGGGGCAACTGATCGCCGGCAGTTGCTCCGAAGCCTTAGTCCTCGGCAGATCGTGCAAGGAGCCGTCAACATGCCGTTTCTGCGGTTTGATTTGATCGAGGGACGAAGCGATGCAGAGATCCAGCGGCTGCTCGATGTCACCCACGAAGTGCTGGTCGAAACCCTCCATGTGCCGCAGCGCGACCGCTATCAGGTCGTGCACGTTCATCCGCGATCCCGCGTCGTCGCTCTCGATACCGGATTGGGCATTGGCCGGACGGACAGGCTGGTGATGCTGCAGCTGACCAGCCGTCCGCGCGACAGGGCGTTGAAGCTGGATTTCTATCGCGTCCTCGCCGAGCGGCTGTCGTCGGCCTGCGGGATCGCGCCGAGCGACCTCGTCATCAACTTCGTCATCAATGACGATGAGGACTGGTCGTTCGGCTTGGGACGCGCACAGTTCATCACCGGCGAACTGACATAAGCCGCATAGCCTGCGTCGTGAGGCGATTAGCAGGCACCGCCCGGCTAATTGCCGCCACCTTCCTGGGTGTCGATGCGGCGCACGACGTCGTCGGGCAGGGCGTGCGCCACGGCTGCCGCAGGTCCGGGCTCCGGTCCGATCTCGCGGCCGCGGCCGCGGATCAGCCGCTCATAGGCCGACACCAGCGTGGTGTAGGGGTTGACCCAGAGCCAGCCGTCGCGCGTGAACACCTGCACGTCGAAGTGCAGGTGCCGTGACGTGCCGTTGGGATGGTCGAGATAATTCGACACCACACCGATCCTTTCGCCCTCGCTGAGGCGGCGTCCGTTGAGCAGGCCGTCCGCATCCATCACGGACGGGTTCATGTGCATGTAGCGGAAGCGAACGTGCTCGGTACGGGTGTTGACCTGCAATGTCACGGCCTGCTGCTGCGCCGAGCGGATCACGATGCTGTCGCGCACCGCGACGACAGTCTGCCGCCTGGGGTCGCAACCGTCCGTGCCGTCGGTGGGACACCCGCCGGGCCTGATGTCCTGGCCCTGATGGCCGAAGCCGCTGGCGCATTGGCCGACCTCGAAGCTGCGCGCCTCGCAGAAATTGTCCTGCCAGGGATACTCGTCGACCCGCCCGCGCTTCGGAAAGGACTGCGAATGTGCGAAGGCCGGCGCCTTCGCGAGCGGAAAGCGGATCTGCGAATAGACGGTGACGTCGGCGTGGCCGCCTTGCTGCCTGCGGCCGCCGCTGCCCGCGATGATGTCGCCGCTCGGGCGGTAGGTGAAATCGGCCGACTGCGCGATCGGCCGCTCGGAGATGTCGGAGGCGGTGTCGCTGCGCGGCCGTGACGGCTGGCCACCGGTGATGCGCAACGCCTTCAGGAAGCGCTCGGCGACCGGGTAGGCCTCCCGGCACGCCAGCCGCTTCGGCCGCGGTGCACTATCGAGGCACTGGATCGAGACGACGTAGGGAATGCCGAAGCGGGTGAAAGCGTAGCGGACATAACCCTCGCGGATGAAGCGGCGCAGGTCCGGAAACTGCGCGGCCAGCGTCTTGACCGCTTCGCCCTTGCCGCCGAGCCGGTCGGCGAGGTCGTAGACCAGGATCGAGCCCGAGATCTGCACCTCGACCGGTTTTGCAAACGTCCGCGGCGGCATGCCGTCGCCGGCGCCCGGATCGAGCGAGAACACTGCGTCATAGCCGGACGCGCCGGCATGGAAGACGTCGGCAGCGCGGAAATCGGCCTGGTGGCGTGCGACCGGCAGGCCGTCCGCTGTGCCGCCCTGCCGTGCATCGAGATAGCTTGCGGGGTCGAACGGCAGCAGCACCGGGATCGGGCTCTGCGCAATGCCAGGGAAGAGCGGCGATGTCACCGCGTTCAGCTGCACCAACGCGGGCATCGCGCGCGGATCGGTGGCCGGGACGCGGCGCTGTCCGGCGAATGTGAAGCTGGTGGTGATGGCCGGGCGGGTGCCGATCTCTTGCCGAAGCTGGTCGAGCACGGCGCGCCATTCGACCCGCATGGCCGAGATCGAAGGCGTTCGGAATTCGTCGGCATGAGCGCCTGGAGGAGGCAAGAGCAGGACTGCCAGCCAGCAACTGATGAAGCTGACAATCTTCCTGTTCACCGCACCCCCCGGGTCATGTCTGATCGCGAGAGATTAGAGCAAGTTCCGGAAAAGTGTGTAGCAGTTTTCCGGAAAGTTTGAGCTTAAACAACAACCTGATGCGCAGCGATGGTTCACGACGAACGTCACCGCGCGTTGCCGCTCAGTCCTTCCGCTCAATCCTTGGCGCGTTCGACGTAGGAACCGTCCTCGGTCATGACAACGATGCGGGTGCCGGTGGAAACATGCGGCGGCACGCCGGTGCGGATGCCGTTCGACAGCACGGCCGGCTTGTACGACGACGAGGCGGTCTGGCCCTTGGTCACAGGCTCGGTCTCCACCACTTCCAGCGTCACGCGCTGCGGCAGCTGGATCGCGACCGGATTGCCATCGTGCATCGACAGCTTCACGGTCATGTTCTCCTGCAAATACGGCGCAGACGAACCGACGATCTCCTTGGAGACCTGGACCTGATCGTAGTTGTCGTTGTTCATGAAGTGGAAGCCGTCGCCGTCCTCATAGAGGTAGTTGTAGTTGTGGTCCTCAACGGTGGCCTTCTCGACCTGGTCGGTGGTCTTGTAGCGTTCCGAGACCTTCACGCCGTCGCCGATGCGGCGCATTTCGATCTGGCTGACCGGGGTGCCCTTGCCGGGATGGATGTTTTCGGCGGAGAGGACCACATAGAGCTTGCCATCCTGCTCGATGATGTTGCCCTTGCGGATGGAACTGGCGATGACTTTCAAAGGTGTTTTCCTGAATTTGAGAACAGGGGGCGCAAACCGGACCGGCAGCCCCTCGGCCGTGGCGGCGATTTCGGGCTGCAACATACTGATTTGTCCCTGAGATGCCAGTCTTTTGCGGCCGTTTTCGGCCGATTGCGAACGCCTATTCAGGGGCGATCGGGCGGGTTTCGCGGCGGGATCGCCGGGCTCGCGGGTCACGCCAGATGGACAACGCGGGTGTCTTTCGACATGAAGGAGCACGCGTCGCTGCGCCTGTCCGGGATCGAGCATTCATGCTGGCCGTCAATGCTTTCAATATCAATAGCTTGCGCCCGTTTCTTGAGCGGACATGCAGGGTGCTTCATGCCGCTTCGACGGTGCCGGAGGCCGGGCTGACATGACCGGACCGCACCAGACCTCACCGTGGTGGACGCCGCAGCGCTACGCCGACCGCAGGCCGTTCCTGCAGGCGCGGACCGCGATCACGCGCGCGCTCCGGGCATGGTTCGAGGAGCAGGGATTTGTCGAGGTCGAGACCGCCGTCCTGCAGATCTCGCCCGGCAACGAGACGCATCTGCACGCCCCGCGGACCGAGCTCAGGCAGGCCGATGGCTCGCGGGCAACGCGCTATCTGCGCACCTCTCCGGAATTCGCCTGCAAGAAGCTGCTCGCCGCCGGCGAGCCGAAGATCTACGAGTTCGCGCGGGTGTTCCGCGATCGCGAGCGCGGCGATCTGCATCTGCCCGAATTCACCATGCTGGAATGGTACCGCGCCAATGCCGGCTATGACGCCATCATGGCCGACACCATCGTCGTGATCGCCCATGCGGCGCAGGCGACCGGGATCGGGCGGTTTTCATTCCGCGGCAAGATGGCCGATCCCTTTGCCGAGCCGGAGCTGCTGACCGTCGCGAGCGGCTTCGAGCGCTTCGCCGGCATCGATCTGCTGGCGACGATCTCGGGCGGCGAGGGCGACCGCGAGGCGCTGGCGTCAGCCGCGCGCGAACGGGTGCGGATCGCCGATGACGACACCTGGTCGGACATTTTCAGCAAGGTGCTGGTCGAGCATGTCGAGCCCAATCTCGGACAGGGCCGCCTGACGGTGCTGTTCGAATACCCGTCGCCCGAGGCCGCGCTGGCGCGCACCAAGGCGGGCGAGCCACGCGTCGCCGAGCGCTTCGAGGTCTATGCCTGCGGGGTCGAGCTCGCCAACGGCTTTGGCGAGTTGACCGATGCGGCCGAGCAGCGCCATCGTTTTACCGCAGCGATGGACGAGAAGGCCCGCCGTTACGGCGAGCGTTATCCGCTCGACGACGATTTCCTTGCCGCGGTCGGCCAGATGCCGGAAGCCAGCGGCGTCGCGCTCGGCTTCGACCGGCTGGTGATGCTGGCGAGCGGCGCGCCACGAATTGATCAGGTGGTCTGGATGCCGCCTGCAGGAGAGCCATGAACAGGATCGATCCGAAACTGGCGGCGACGCTGCGCCAGCCGCGCGAGCTGATCGATGCCGGCCTCGCGCCGGTCGATGCTCTTGCCGAGCTCGAACAGGTGGCGGCGCGCTACGCCGTCGCGGTGACGCCGGAGCTCGTTGCACTGATCGACCCGGCCGATCCCGCCGACCCGATCGCGCGGCAGTTCATCCCGAGCGCCGACGAACTCGTCGAGCAGCCCGGCGAGAACGCCGATCCGATCGGCGACGACGCACATTCGCCGGTCGCCGGGATCGTGCATCGCTATCCGGACCGGGTGTTGTTCAAGCTGGTCCATGTCTGCGCGGTCTATTGCCGGTTCTGTTTCCGGCGCGAAATGGTCGGGCCGGGAAAGGCCTCGGCGTTGTCGGACGACGCCTACCGCGCGGGGCTCGATTACATCAGGAGCCATCCGGAGATATGGGAGGTCATCCTGACCGGCGGCGATCCGTTGATGCTGTCGCCGCGCAGGCTGACCGAGATCATGGCCGATCTCGCCGGCATCGATCATGTCAAGATCATCCGCCTCCACACCCGTGTTCCGATCGCCGATCCCGGACGCATCAGTCCCGAGATGATCGCGGCGCTGCGGGTCGAGGGGGCTGCGACCTGGATTGCCATCCACGCCAACCATCCGCGCGAATTGGGCGCCAATGCCCGCGCGGCGTGCGCTCGCCTTGCCGACGCCGGCATTCCATTGGTGAGCCAGTCGGTCTTGCTGCGCGGCGTCAACGACGATGTCGCGACGCTCACCGCGCTGATGCGCGCCTTCGTCGAGTGCCGGATCAAGCCCTACTACCTGCATCACGGCGACCTTGCGCCCGGCACCGCGCATTTGCGCACCACAATTGAAGCCGGGCAGGAGTTGACACGGGCGTTGCGCGGGCGTGTCTCCGGACTGTGCCAGCCGGACTATGTGCTCGACATCCCCGGCGGCTACGGCAAGGCGCCGATCGGCCCGACCTATTTGTCGCAGCCGGTTTCCCGCGATCGTGAAGATTCCGTGGAACGGCGGTACCGTATCGTCGATTATTGCGGGGACGTTCATACTTATCCGCCGCAATCGTGAGCCGGCGATGGGCGGGGCCGGGGACGGACGGCAGCAGCCGCCCGAGGACGAGGGCAACCGCAGCATCGAAAATGCTGTGATGTTCGGCTTCTTTGTGGTGCTGGTCGCCGCCGGAATCTGGCTCCTTGGCGCCATAGCCGATATACGGAATGTCCAGGATTGCGCAGCGCAGGGACGACGCAACTGTGCTAGCGTCGAGGTGCCGGAACGGGCGCAATAGGGTTGAGAAGCGGAGAGGCGAGATGCGGAAGACTGTTTTGTTGATGGCTCTGATGATTGTTGCGGTCGGAGCGCCCCAGCTTGGAACGTCCCTGGCCTTGGCGCAGCAGGGCGGATCGTCCTCCATGCAGAAGAATTCGGGGGTGCCGGAAGCGCCGGTTGGACATCGTCAGCCGCGCCGCGGCGACGTTGGCAACGAAAAGAACATCAGCGATCCGAACAGCCAGGCCAACAAGGAAGACGCTGCGCTCGACAAGAAGATCAAGAGCATCTGCCGCGGCTGCTAGGCCACGGAAGAAACCGGCGGAGCGCGATATTCGCCCCGCCGGCAACGCTCAATCCGTTCGGCCGCGTCAGGCCGAGCGCTCCTGCAGGCCGTCACGCCGCACGTTGCGTCGTGCGTCGACGGCATCGGCCAGCTGCTTCAAGACGTCAGCCGTCGTCGCGAGGTCGATGCAACCGTCCGTGATGCTCTGGCCGTAGGTCAGCGGCTTGCCCGGCACGACGTCCTGGCGTCCCGCGACAAGGTTGCTCTCGATCATCACGCCGATGATGCGCTGTTCACCGCTCGCGACCTGCTGTGCGATGTCGGTGGCAACCGCCGGCTGGTTCTCCGGCTTCTTGCTGCTGTTGGCGTGGCTGGTGTCGATCATCAGCCGCGCTGCGACACCGGCGCGGCCGAGCTCGGCGGCGGCGGCATCGACGCTCGCTGCATCATAGTTCGGCACCCGCCCGCCGCGCAGGATGACGTGGCAGTCCTCGTTGCCGCTGGTCGCGGCGATCGCCGAGCGGCCGCCCTTGGTGACCGCCATGAAATGATGTGGGTGCGACGCCGACTTCACCGCATCCGCCGCGATCCGCACGCCACCGTCGGTGCTGTTCTTGAAGCCGACCGGGCAGGACAGGCCGGACGCCAGCTCGCGATGGATCTGGCTCTCGGTGGTGCGGGCGCCGATCGCAGCCCACGAGACCAGATCGGCGATGTATTGCGGCGTCGTCATGTCGAGGAATTCGGTGCCGGCCGGCAAGCCGAGATTGTTCACGGCCGACAGCACGTTGCGGGCAAGCCGCAGGCCCTTGTTGATGTCGAAGCTGTTATCGAGATCGGGATCGTTGATCAGCCCCTTCCAGCCGACGGTGGTGCGCGGCTTCTCGAAATAGACCCGCATCACGATCTCGAGGCGGTCGGCGAGCTGTTCGCGCAGGCCGGCGAGACGCTCGGCATAATCGACGGCCGCCGCGGGATCGTGGATGGAGCAGGGGCCGACGACGACCAGCAGGCGGTCATCGGTGCCATTGAGGATCGCGTGGATGGCGTTGCGGGCGCCCATCACGACGCGGGTCGCCGTCAGGGTGCGCGGGACCTCCCGCATCACCTCTTCGGGCGTACTCAGTTCCTTCAATTCCTTGATGCGAAGATCGTCTGTCGTACTCAACACGGCTGGCTCCTTTGGATTTTCGGACCTGCCGGCACAAAAAAGCCGCCAGGTCTGGCGGCTTGTTTTGGACGTTTGCTGCAATTCTTCAGATTGAGCGCGATCCTCCTGCCGCCAGCGAGCTGTCGTAGCTAAAGTACCAAAAATAGCTGGTGGCGACGGTGATCATGGGGCGGCTCTATAGCCCAGGGATTTGGGGCTGTCACCCCCCAAATACAAGCCCGCCGCGGTTCGCCGTCAGGTGTTGCGCGCCGCCAACGCCATCCCGATCAGGGTCGCCCCGCCGAACATCAGGTTGAGACCGACCAGGAGGCCGATCGCCCATCCCGCCGATTCCGGCAGGCCCGCGATGATGAAGAAGGCGACGACGATATCCATCAGGCCGGCGATCAGCAGCCAGGACCAGCGTCCCGACAATTCGCGGCGGTGCTCCAGCGCGTACATGATGGTGGCGACGCCCTCGGCGACGAAATAGGCGCCGATGACGATGGTCAGCGTCAGCACGCCCTGCATCGGGCGCGCCAGCAGCACCATGCCGGCGAGCACGGCGAGCGCCGCGGAGATCAGCGACCACCAGAAGCCCGGCATGTTGCGCGCCCAGAACGTCACGATCAGCCCGCCGATGCCGGAGATCAGGAACATCCAGCCGAGGAAGATGGTGACGGCGAGGCTGGCGAATGTCGGCACGATCATCGCCGCAATGCCGAGGATCACGAGCAGGATGCCCTCGAACAGGAAGGCCTTCCAATGCGCCTTGACCGCGGCCTGCATCTCCGATCGCAGCTTGTCGAGGTCGTTGGACAGGGTCATCGCGGTTCTCCAGATCTGCCCGCGTGCGTATCCTAGCTCTGGCTTGGCGCGGACGGAAAGCCCTCGGCGGCGGTCCGCATCCGGTTGCGGCCGAGGAAGTAGACGGCGGTGGTCGCGATCAGCAGCGCGAGGCCAATCAGGATCGAGGTGAAGCCGATCGGGATCAGGATGAAGGAGGCGTTGCGCTCGGGATTGACATACCAGTGGTGCAGCGAGGTGAGCAGGAAGGAGACGCCGGCAAAGCCGGTGCCGCCGCCGATCAGCAGCATCGCCCACATCCGTCGCAGCTGGCTCAGCCGCTCGCGCGCGACGTCAGTGCGCGGGGCATGATGCTTGCCGAGGCGGTGCACCAGGCGGACTGCGAACCCGATCGAGGAGAAGCCGATCAGCACGCTGGCCGAACCGAGCAGCAGGTGCGCGGTCGAGCTGAGATCGGGGATGCGCTGGAGTGCGAGCAGCGGAAAATCGAACGCCGCATGCAGCAGGAGGGGTGCGACCAGCACCAGCGCCCAGTTGGAGACCCGCGCCCAGTCGCGATGACCCCGGTAGGCGCCGAGCGCGCCGCCGGAGCGCGCGATCGCCAGATAGGCGCCGGCGATGATGCCGAGCGCGCCGTGGAACGGCACGGTGAGCACGCTGCGCAACGCCGCAAGCGCGCGCCACATGTCCTTGTGCTGGACCAGATAGGCGAGGTTCTCATAGGCGGCGAAGCCGAGGCCGGCAGCTGCGCCATACACCACGGTATCCATCGGATCGGCGAAGGCACGGCGCCGCGTCGAGATGGCGACGATGACGAGGACCTTGACGATCTCCTCCGGCGCCGCGACGCCAAATAACGCCCGCATCGCCTGCGTCGCCCAGGGATTGTCGGGAATGGCCAGCAGCGCATTGAAGGGAATTCGCGCCAGGCCCAGCAGCGAGATGCTGGCCGCGCCGAGCACGAAGGCGAGCCACACCTGCACCGGCGGTCCGGGGCGCTCGTCGGCGGCAATCACCAGCCACAACACCAGCAGTGCGGGTGCGATGGCAGCGGCGCCAATCACAGTCGGAAGCGACTCCAGCAACAACATGAGCCGAACGGGCCCCTTCAATGGCACCACAGCGATGCGTTTTGAAGAAATGGCAGCAAGTTCAGCGGATTGCAAATGGACGATTGGCGGAATCGGTTCGGCCGGCGCCGTTCTCGTGTCCAATATGCCACGGTGCCTGCGAAAGCGCGGCCGAAACCTACCGGTACGGGCCTCGATCAGATCAGGGCAGTAGGGGCTGCCGGACGGTTCCTGACGGCGGAAGGGCGCCCCTGCACTGCCGCCTGCGCCACGTCGGCATCACCGATCCACAAATTGCGGTGAACTTGCGCGGGCGTGGCGTCTGCCTCTTCGCCGGGCGAATGGAGCGTGCGCTGTCGCGGCGAGCACAGGGTGCCTCGCAAGGCCCGTCGCAAGTTTCGAGCACCGCGTTCCCTTCGTTGGGTTATAGTACAGTGGGCAGTGACTGATCCGGTAAAAGCCAGAGATGCCTTCGATTGATTCTGCTGTGATCGTTCTTGCCGTAAGCGCCCTGTTTGCGGCCTTTGTAAACGGTGCGTTGGGGTACGGGTTTTCGTCGCTCACCGTGCCGGTCGCACTCGTGTTTTACACCAATCGCGTCCTCAATCCCGCGATTGTCATCGTCGAAGTCTTCGTCAACCTTTACGTTCTTTGCATCAACCTGAGCGGCGTTCCCGCCGTCTGGCGACGCATATTGCCGATCCTCATCGGCATGCTGCCCGGCATTGCGGTCGGAGCCTTTGCGCTGACGTCGCTTCAGCCCGGATGGACCAAGTTCGCCACCTACTCGATTATCCTGCCGCTGATCCTGCTGCAGGCGGCCGGTTGGCGGAAGCCGATCCAGTCGAAATGGCTGGTCGGTTTGCCCTTCGGCACGACGCTCGGCGTCCTGTACTCGGTCACGACCATTTCGGGACCGCCGCTGGCGATCCTCTTCAACAATCAGGGCCTCGTCAAAGATGAGTTTCGGGCCGGTCTCGCTCTTGTCCGAGTGACGGAGTCCAGCCTGACTGCGATCGCGTACTACAAGCTCGGTCTGTTCATCGAGGAGAGCCGCAGCATCTTGTTCGTGCTCGTTCCTTGCGTCGTCGTCGGCATACCGCTTGGTGCCTGGCTGATCCGGCGGCTGGATGCCGAGACGTTTCGCCGGATCTGCATGAGCTTTGATGCGTGGGTCGTGGGATTTGGCCTGTCACGCGTGTTGATCGAAGTGAAGCTGATGGAAAGCCCGTGGGCCTATGGCGTCATGGCCGCCACGATCCTGATCGACGTCTGCTTGCTGTACGTCTTCTTCACCGCGAGGAGAGGGACAGTACAGAGTTCGCACGCGCTGGCTTCGCTGAGATCGGGCAACCGGAGCGGTCCGACCTGATCGCAGCGTCGTGACGAGGCGACTAGCCGGCCAGCAGCCGCCGGCAGGCTTCGACGAACACCTCTGCCCCCGTGACGATGTCGGCGTCGTCGGTGTTCTCGCTCCAGTGATGGCTGATGCCGCCGATCGACGGCACGAACAGCATCGCAGCCGGCATGAGGGTGGCGAGGACCTGGGCGTCATGGCCGGCGCCGCTCGGCATGCGGATGGATTTGCCTCCGGCGCAGGCCGCGCTCGCGGCCTCGATGGCGTCCTGGAACGCAGGCGTCATCATCGCGGGCACGCCGGTGCGGATGCGCTCAACCGTGACGCCGCAACGGCCGTGTGCGGTGGCCTCGTCAGCCATCCGATGCAACTGCGCTTCCAGCCGTGCGATCACCTCGGGATTGTCGTCGCGGATCTGGAACAGCATCTCGGCGCCGCCGGGGATGATGCTCGGCGCGCCAGGATCGAGCGTGATGCGGCCGGTGGTCCAGACCGTGCGCGGTCCGCAGAGGGCCGGGAAGCTGTCGTCGATCGCGACGCAGAACCGCGCCAGCGCCAGGCCCGCATCGCGGCGCACCGCCATCCGCGTGGTGCCGGCATGGTTCTGCTCGCCGGTGAAATTGATGCGATACTGCCAGATGCCGACGATGGAGGTGACGACGCCGATCTTGAGCCCGCTGCATTCCAGCGTGTCGCCTTGCTCGATATGCGCTTCGAGATAGCCGATATGGCGGCGGGCCTCAGCGTTGAGGCGGGGGCGGCCGGCAAAGCCCGCATCGCGCAATGCCTGTCGCATGGTGCGATCGCTGGAGCGGTCGCGCGCCGCATCGATATCGGCTTCGGTCACGGCGCCGGCAAAGGAGCGGCTGCCGAGGAAGCTGCCGAAATGGCCTTCCTCGTCGCACCATGCGGCGACCTCGACCGCGCCGTTGATGCCGGGATCGCCGTTAATGACGCGCGCGGCTTCCAGCGCATAGACCACGCCGAGCGGCCCATCGAGCCAGCCCGCATGGTTCTGGCTTTCGAGATGCGAGCCCGCGAGCAGCTTCGGTCCTGCTTTCGCGCTGGTGCCGAGCACGTTGCCGATGCCGTCGATCGTTGCGACAAGGTCGGCATCGGGCAGGCGCGCCGCGAGCCAGTCGAGCGAGCGCAGATGCGGTTCCGAGAATGTCGGCTTGTGCACGCCGGTCTTGTAGGCGCCGATCGCGCGCAGCGCATTGAGATCGGCGAGCACGCGCTTGCCGTCGAAGCGACCGTTGATGCCTGACATGATTGGACTCCGGATTAGCGTCTCTGATTTGCGTCTCGATTTTGCAGCTTCGCGCCGCAATCCCGTCTTGATGCCGTCGCGGTTGAATGCGACGGAACAATCAGGGTGAACGATTTCTTAGCGGTTCTGCTCTTAGGTCGCAGTACTGGCGGTACGAATAGCGTGTGAGTGTGATCATGTCTGCATTCCGGAACTGGGCCCGCAAGGCCGCTGTGCTGTTTCTTCCGATCGCGCTCGGTGCGTGCGCGCAATATTCTCAGCAATACAGCATGACCGCACCGCCGTCCGGAACCGGGCCGCTGGCCTGGGACGGTGCCGGACAGGATCCCAATGCCCCGCAGCCGCGGCGCCATGCGCGCAATGCGGCACCGGCGGTGGCGGAGACGCAATTGTCGGACGAGGAGGCGGACGACCGGCTGGCGCGCAAGCTCGTGATCTGCAGCACCTGCATCAAGCGGACGCCGGCGGTGGCCGCGGCGCAGCCGACCAATCGTCAGGACGTCGCCAGCAATCATTAGCGGCTGGCGCGGAGCGTGTTGCTGCTGTCCGGCCTGCAGGCCTTAGTTAGGCCACGATGTCGTTCGATGCGCAGGCCCATGTCGTTCCGAAAAATGTCGTTCCGAAGACTCCTTGTTCCCGCCGTCGTGGTTGCACTTGCCGCCGCCATCCTGATTCATGCGGGCGGTTCGCGGGCGCATGCGCATGTGCCGTCGCATTGCGGATTCTGGACCTCGATCGAGGCCGGACTGTCCTGCAGGTGACCTTGTCCTGCAGGTGACCTCCTGCAGGCGGCGGCAATCCGGGAAAAGCGTTCGGGACGCTTGCCCGTCCGGCCAATCGCCACTATACGTTCGCCCGTCGCGGCCGTTCGCCGGTAGCGGCCAGTCCGGCGCATCTCACGTCTAACGTATTGATTTGCCGGGAGTTTTGCTCCCTTCGTCTATCGGTTAGGACGCCACCCTTTCACGGTGGAGAGAGCGGTTCGATTCCGCTAGGGAGCGCCACTGCGCAGAATCTCAAAAAAAATCGCTCGAAAAATCAAGCTGTTAGTGGCGGGGCACTTTCGGTGTTGGACGCTTTGTTGGACGCGCCAACGCTCGTTCAGTTCTTGGTGTGTTCTGGCGGAGCTGGCGTCCTAAATTTTTGAGACGAGGCGTTCTCGATCACTCCGGTCAGAGAATGAACGTACGCTCCAGCATCGATGATGCCTTGGATGATTCCGGTCATGCGTTCTCTCGGAAATACCTCGCCGTAGATCAGATGGGGGCCGCTAGATTTACGGCGAAGGGACGTAGCAGTTGGTCGTGATTGCTGATCTCTCGCCCAAATGCCGTGCACGACCAGGTTTCTGTCCGCCTCCAACTTCTCGATCGTATCTTTGATGTTCTTGACCGCCTCTAAGAGGGGCGGGTGTCTTGCTTCGATTAGGCTGACGAGCATCTTCAGTCTTGACCGCATCTGAATGGGGGCGGTGATCGCGCGTCCGGTCGAGGCATCGACCTCAAGGATAGCCCAGATCATCCTTTCGGCGGCGTGTTCCAGGTACGACCAATAAACCGCAACCAATCCGATCGTGAAAATCTCGCTGCGCAGAAGATCTGGTGGTGGTTTCAACATCTAAAGCTCGCTGTATGAATAGGAGCAGGATTGGTTCGAACAACAATGCCGCGTCGGAAATGTGTCGACTGCGCGGGCCGCAACTCGCCGCGCGGAGCGACCGTGGGTTTGAGAACGAGCGGTTAGAGCTTCTTTGTATCGGTCATGCGAGCTTCGCTAAATCCGCACGCATCGCATTTCATAAATCGATTTACGACGCCCATCTCACCAAATGTAGGGTGCGGCTTGCTATCCTGAAGGCGAAGCTCCGGTTCGCGACATTTCGGGCACTCCTCTCCGGCGGCCTTCTTCGCAACGGGAGTATCCCCGCCAGCCCACATTGGTCGTCCCTCAACGGAAACGGTACTTTGGCATCCCTGACATCTATAAACTTGCGCTCGCTGGATCATATTGCCGGTCGGTTGGAAGAACGATTTCTTATTCTCTCCATAGCAATTCGGGCAAAGCCAGTGAGGCGGCTCGGACCCGCGAGCGGAAGGCTTTAACATGAAGGCGACCGAGCCACTCCCGATGGCTTTCAGTTCATAATTTTGCTTCTCGGCGTCCCATGCTTTAAGGCGAGCGATTTCTCTCTCGAGATCGTGTTTCTCTCCAATTAGCGTCGCCTGCTCCTGTTGAGCGGTGAGGATCTTTTCCTGTAGATCGATAACAGCGCTGTTCAGCCTGACTTTATCGTCGATGTCTTTCAGGCCCTTCGTAATATCGAAGGCCGTCTTCAATGCACTAATTCCTGCGATTACTTCTCCGACCATACTGGATCTCCCCCAAACTAAAGCTTGGCGCAACCGTGCGCCGCCGAAGGGTACCAAGTCGGCGAGATATATGCTAGGTTGTGCCGCGATCAGCTGCTTTAAGGTGCCAGGGAGGGCCGTTACCGACCTTCCACTCAAAATTGGCTACACGCCGATCGACTGGGACTGCCGCTGTGCAAGGTGACGCTGAGCGCGCACGACCGGGCTTTCGTAGGATCTAAGGGCATCGAGCTCTTGCTCGAGCCGATCGAGCAGCGGAGCATATTTAGCGCCATGCAGGAGGATCACCTCGGATACAACCGCGATCGCGTCGAGCAGTCGTTTCTCGGTGATCGGCGCGGTCATGCGCGGCGCTCGCTACGTTGGGCGTCGCTGTCTCCATGAACCCTGATCGGTGGATAGAGGCGCTCTGCTGCCTCAACTCCACGTTCGAAGCCGCGGCGGTATCCGACGCGATGGCCGGCCAGAAGGCCGACCACAAAGCTGGCTGCGATGAAGATCGCCAGCGTCATCGGCGAGACCTCGCAGATGCAGTCCGAAATACCGGCCGCAAAGTGTCGTCAATGATTTGCGCGCGGCCGCCGGCGATCAGGCGGTCGGCCATTTCGCTCGTAATCCTCCTGGCGCCAAACCGCCAGCCGCCGCGCGGATGCCGCTCGAAGGGGCTGTATTCGAGCAGCGCAAGCGCAATGTAGTGATTGCGTTGAAGACGCTTCATCAGGGATGGGCCACTCTCAAAGGCTCGGCCCGGCGAGCTGCTGCGCCAACGCGCGGGCATCAGCCGCATGCGCCTTGATCTGCGCGCGCGTGAAGCCCTTCCGCTCGAGATCGTCTTCGGTGAGGCCGCCCTCGCGATACGAGGCTTCACGCATGTCATCGGCCATGCGCTTGACCGTCTCGCTCGCCGAGAGCGGGGCGCGCGGCTTCACAAGCGCGGTATCAATGTAGTCAGGAACGATTGCGAGAGGGATAGGCGTGCGGCTTGCAGCAGGAAGGCGGTTGCAGGATGTACGTCGCATTGGGAGTTCCCCGTTTGTTTCACGGGAAACAAATATGCACCAGATTGGTGCATGGTCAAGTGGCCCGGCACCGATATGGTGCCTATCTGATATGCGGCCTCAAATCAGATCGTTGATGACTCTGCCGACCCTACCAACGATGTGCGTCTCCCCGGCCATCATGATCGTTTCGTGATCAGGGTTTGTTGAGAATGGCTGTAGCCGAGGAGGGGTGCCGCTTCGGAAGCGCTTGAACGTCGCTTCGCCTTCCGGTGTGGCGAACACGTAGAACTTGTCGTTAATCGTCCTGTGGTCGGCAAGATTTACGCAGATGAACGATCCATCGGGGGCGATCCGGTCCATAGAATCGCCTTGCACCTCCAGCACGATCCAATCACCGCGTGGAAGGTCGGCTAGATGAACGTATTTGCGCACGTCTGATTTCTTGACGCCTTCCTGATGGAAAAGTCTGCCGGCGCTGACCCATGACAGCAGAGGGGCCCGGAACGTCCGAAGGCCGGGAAATACCAGCTTTTCAGGCGAGGTCTTGAGAGGCGGCGCAAGGCGCTCGGCCCAGATCGCCGTCATCTCCCGCTCGCCGCTGACCAGCTTGTTGATCTGCTGCCGAGACGTGCCGGCCAATTCAGCCAATTTAACGGACGAAAGCTTCGCCCGCTCCATCGCTGCTTCCAGTCCGTTTGGATATTTCCCCTTCATGGGCATGGGGTTTCGCACCAAATTGGTGCTATAGTAATGCACCGGATTGGTGCATTCTTCAATTGTATATGCACCAGAATGGTGCATGCTCGTGGTCATGCGATTCGATGACTGGATGAGCAAAAGCGGCCAGACCAACCCCGCCTTTGGCAGGCTGGCTGGATGGTCAGGTGAAACGGTTCGGCGTTACCGCACGGGCGAGCGCGAGCCTGACCACACAGCCATGGCAACCATCTTCGCGCTGACTGACGGCGAAGTGACGCCGAACGATTGGGTCGGGGTCGGACCGCGCGATGGTGCCGGTCGGGAAGCGGAACAGCTGAGCACATGACCCGGAGCGTAAAACCCGCGCAGGGACAGTCAAACTACGGCACCCGCAAGATTGCGGGCCGAATCCCTCAAACGTGCGGGTGGTTTTCTCCTATCGCCGCGGAGCTGCAGCGGATTTTTCTCAACAAGGGCGTCACCAAAGAGGTCGCCTTTCGCTCCGGTCGCTCGATCAAGGTGGTCGAGAAATGGTTCGCCGGAAAGGTCTCGCCCGATGGCGAGGCGCTGGCGCGTCTCCTTTGCAGCGACATCGGCGACCGCGTGCACGACGCGATGATCGCCGGCGTCAAGGCGCCTTGGGCGCAGAGCGTCCGCAACGTGCGCGAGATCGCGCGTCTGCGCGCCCAGCAGGCTGATACCGCGCGCCGCCTGGCCGCACTCGAACGGGGGATCGAGCCATGATCACGGAACGTCTGTCTGATCCGCAGCTCTACACGCTGATGGGGGTTTTCCTCGGCCTCGGCCTTGCCGGGCTGATCGCGGTGATCTGCAGGCCGCTGCATGGCCGGCCGGTCGACACGGGCGCCGGCTTCCGGTGGCACGACCGATGAGCAAGTCAGCGGCCCCGAAGGACGAACCGGCGACGCGCTTCGCCAAAGATCAGCTGAAATCGATCGTTGAGCGGATCGAGCGGCTGAACGAGGAAAAGCGCACGATCTCCGACGACATCAAGGATGTGTTCGCCGAGGCGAAGGGCAATGGCTTCGACACCAAGGCCATCAAGCGCATCATCAAGCTGCGGCAGCAGGACCCGCTCGACCGCGAGGCCGACGAGGCGATCCTCGAGACCTACATGCAGGCGTTGGGGATGCTGTGATGCACGGCTCTTTCGCCATCGCCCGCAAGCGCATCGAAGCCGTGTCGACCGAGCTGATCGACCTGACCGGCACGCCATGGCGCCGCATCATGCTGTCAACCCGCGAGCCGGTCTATGCGCTGGTCGACGCAGACGATTACGGCTGGCTCTCCGAAAATGTCTGGAATGTGTGGCACGCCGGCGGCGGCGACTGGATGCGCTACGCCAAGCGCAATGAGGGACCGTCGCGATCGACTGTGCGCATGCATCGCGTGATCCAGATCGCCGCGGACCCGCGCAGCCAGCGCTACATGGATTCGCATTCGGTCGACCACATCAACGGCCAGACCCTCGATAACCGCCGCGCCAACCTGCGCTGGTCGACCAAGCTGCAGAACGCCCGCAATCGCCGCCCGCGCGGCTCGGCGCCCGCGCTCGAGGACATCATTCGCAGTCTCGTCGCCAGCCTCGGCCCTCGGCCGCAACCGGAGGATATCCCGTTTTGACCGACGTTCCCGCTTCCAATGGCATGGGCCTGACCGCGCGCATGCGCGATGCGCTTGCCGCGATCACAGAATTCGTCGCTCGCCACGGCGCGATGCCGTCGCGCAGCCTGCTCGCGGAGGCGATGGGCTGCAACAAGAACAACGCCAACCGCCTGATGCAGGGCCTGGTCGAGCGCGGCGAGCTCTCGACCACGTCGCGCGGCGGCGCGCTGGCGGGCTTCGGCCGCGCCGGCGTGCTGGTTTCGATCCGGCCGCACATTGCGGCGCGGCTCGCCGCCTATTGCGCGGCGAATGGCGAGCGGATGACCGCAGTCGCCGACGACGCGATCGAGCTGCACCTCGACCAGCTGCAGGGTGATTATGCCGCCGTCGTGTCCTGCGGCGACGGCGTCGCCCTCGTTCCGCTCCAGCACGAGGAAGGCGGCGCGCAATGACCGAGCTGGTCAAATACGAGGCTGCTTGCCGTGCACTGGCCGAGGCCGTAGCCGTCGACGAGGTCATGACCATCCGCGACCAGTCCGAGGCGCTCCGCCTCGCGGCCAAGGTCGCCAAGAATATCGACCTCGAGGTTCAGGCGGCGAAGATCCGCTTTCGCGCGGAACGGCGGCTCGGCGAGCTGGTCAAGGCTCAGAAGGAGACGGTCGGCCTTCATAGGGGCGGGCGTCCGCGGTCGGAAACCTGTTCCGACGAGGAACAGGTTTCGCCGCCGACGCTGGCCGAGGCCGGTATCGACCGCAAGCTGTCATCCAAGGCGCAAAAGCTCGCTGCGATGGATGCCGAGGCGTTCGAGGCTGCGCTCGCCAGACATGAGACCGACATGCGCGCCGGTGCCGGCCGCGTCGTGATGGACCTCAACAAGATTGCTGCCGAGGAAAAGGGCAGGGAGCATCGCCGCGGGCTCGCGCAGGCCCTCTCTGACGCCTCGGCCCTGCGGCCGACCGGCCGCAAGTATCCGATCATTTACGCAGATCCGCCCTGGCATCGAAACCAGGGCGTGACCGGCCGCTCCTATGAAAACCACTATCCGACCATGGCGTGGTCGGAGATCTGCGACCTGCCGGTCAAGGACATGGTCCTGCCGGACGCCTGGCTGTTTCTCTGGATTCCGCGCGCGCATCTGCTCGCCTGGCATGAGGCCGAGATCGAGGCGACGGATCTGCGAACCGGCGAGGTCATCAAGGTCCGCTGCCAGATGCCACTCGCCTCGGCGGTCGCGCTGTCATGGGGGTTCGAGTCCTACTCGACGGCCTTCGTCTGGACGAAAAACGATGACGAGCATCCGGACGAGGCCGGCGGCGCCGTGCTGGTGCGCGACCAGGATGAGCTGCTGCTGCTGTTCAAGCGCGGCAAAGGCCTGCCGAAGCCGGCGAGCGGCGAAAAGTTCGGCTCCAATCATCGCGAGCGATCGAGGCCGCTCGGTCATTCGCGCAAGCCGGAGCATTACCGCCGCATGATTGCCGCGATGGGCGGCGGCGTGCCGGCGCTCGAGCTGTTCGCGCGCGTCGACGCCGAGCATCCGCTGCCGCCTGGCTGGCACGCATGGGGCAACCAGACGGCGCCGGCGGTGGTCGACGTCGAGCCTGGTCCTGTTTGGTTGACCCGCGACGAGGTCATCGCGGCCGATATCGCCGCGCTCGAGCGGATCTCACATTTTGCGAACGCCGGAGCTCACGCCGGGGACCGTCCAGCCCTGTCGGACGCAGTTGCCGCGTCTCCGATCGGGAAAGTCGTTTCGAGCGTCGCCACTGGCCGCGCCGATACAGCCGACCCGCCGGCGAACCGACCTGGACGCGAAATTCCCGACGACGACGGCCTCGACATCCCGGCGTTTCTGCGCCGCGCGCCCAAGCCGGCGCCGGAGCTCGTCGTCGCGCAAAGCGAGATGGATCTCGCGCGCATCGATCGTGCGCCGGCCGAGGTCGTCGACGATCGCGTGCAAACGCGGCTGCCGCTGACCGAGGACGAGCTCGACATGCAGGCCGCGCTGCTCGCGATCGACGCCGGCGAGAAGATCGACGGCGACATGGTCCGGCATCTGGTCGGCGCCGGTTTCGCGCATTGCTCGACGTCCAGCGTCAAGGTCAGCGACGCCGGCCGCGATTTCCTTACGCAACTGGTTGCGTCGCCGGCGACGCTCGAGGTCGGCCGTGCTTCGCAGGCCGGAGGATGAACCGATGGACGTTGGACCTCACGGCGGCGGCTGCCTGATCTGGGCCTATCTGATTTTGCTGGTCCTCGGGGTGATCGCGATCCTCTGCCTAAGCGGGGCATTCGCGTGACGGACAAAGTCGCCTTGTTCCGGCAGATCGCCGCGGTCGAGAACGAGATCAAGGATCGCAGCGCCGGCGCGCGCTCGAGGCTCGATCGCTCGGCGTCGCAGCGCCAATGCGACGGCCTCGAGGCCGGCGCGAAAACGCTGCGCTGGCTGCTGCAGAACGAGGCGCGCATCGCCGCCGCGGCGCGGCTGCCGGCCTGCGCAATTTCGATAACCAGGCAGGTCACTGCCGTCGAGACCGAGCTCAAGGATCGCCGCAGCGGCGGGCGCGGCAAGTTGAGCTCGGCTGCGGCGATCTATCAACGCGACGGCCTCGAGGCCGCTGCGAATACGCTGCGCTGGTTGCAGCAAAACGAGGCGAGCATCAAAGGGGCAATGCGGCAATGAAGCAAACGAAACTGGCATCACTTGCGGAGAGCGCGATCAACGTTCTGGTTGGTTTCATCATCAGCCTTGCCGCGCAGGTCTATTTCTTGCCGCTGCTCGGCGTCGCGGCTTCGATCGCGCAGAACATCATTTTCGCCCTAATCATGACTGCGATCTCGATCTGCAGGTCGTATCTGCTGCGCCGGCTATTCGAGGCGCTGCATATCCGCCGACCGCTGTCGCCGTTTATGCAGGCCGTGATCGCGGAACGTTTTCGCCAGGTCGAGCGCGAGGGTTGGTCGACGGAGCATGACGACGGATACGATCGCGGCACGCTGGGCCGGGCTGGCGCAGCGTTCATTCTGCACGCTGGCACGGAATCGCCTGCGGTCCCGCACGAATGGCCCTGGACGCGGGAATGGTGGAAGCCGGCCGGCTATCGGCGCGACCTGGTCCGCGGCGTCGCATTGGCGATCGCTGAGGGCGAGCGGTTCGATCGCAACCGGAATCCGACCGGCATCCCGGCGCGTTTGAGGCGACCGCTTGCGACGCAGGAGCAGCGGCAATGACGCAGCTCGAGATCGCCGCGCTCGCGGTCGGCGCGTTTGGCCTGTTCATGTTCGGTTATTCACTCGGTTGGGCGCAGCGCGGACGGAACGCGCGGATCTGGTTCGATCGGGCAGGGCAATGCCTTTGTACGGATCGAGCCTTGTCGCCTGCCGAGGCCGAGGAGGTTCGCCGCATCTGGCGTGAGGCGGCAACGGAAGAGCGCGAGCTGCAATGAAGGCCTCGCGCAAGAGCTCGACGCGGCACAAGTGGGGCGAGAAGGTTCGATTTCCGCTCAAGACCGAACAGCAATGCATCCGCTGCGACATGGTCAAGGTCGGCCGCCGCGAGGGCGGTCCGGCTGGCTATTGGGACGAGTTCTGGCGCGACGAGGAGCGCATCCATTGCACGGCGACGCCGCCCTGCGATGCGCGGCGCGGCAATGCAGCAGCGGGTTAACGCGATCGTGCGCTGCCTGGCCGCCGAAGGGCCGGAGGCGATCGCCCTGGCCGAAGTCATCTGCCAGCTGGTCGTCAAGGGCGCCGAGCTCGGCGAGCTCGAGGAATACGAGATCCCGGATCGCGACGCGGCCGCTGCCGGCGTCGTCGATCCGCCGCGGCTCAAGCGTCGCGGTTTCCGCCGCGAATGGCTGGAGCGGCTCGGCGTCGCAATCGAGCGGGATGCGTTCCTGCGCATGTCGGCGGGCGACATCGTCGACCGCCTGCTGCAGCCGCGGCCGTGAATTTCCAGTGTTTGTTGCGTCCAGCGTTTCCCGAATTCTCTCTGGTTAGGAAGTTAAGATGACCGCGAAAAAGCGGGCGCGACGCATCGCCTCGGATGAGG
>NZ_LGHK01000117.1 GCF_001908235.1 Bradyrhizobium sp. NAS96.2 | reverse complement strand
CGCCGCGCTGCCCGCCTTGCGCTCCGCGGTCAGCGCGATCATCGCGACGCTGACACCGGGAATGGCGCGCACGGCGTTCTCGGCCTGCGCACGCACGCTCTCCCACGCGCGGGCTTCGGCGGCATCGACGTTGATCGAGAAGAACACCTTGCCGTCGGTGACCGCGATCGCCGACAGCACATTGGCGTTGGTCAAAGGGACGCCGCGCGGCGACGTCACCTTGGCAAGGCAATCGAGAACCTGTTGCTGCGTCACGCTCACCGCGCATCTCCCAAGCTTTTTAGTGGGCATGATCTCCGCGCAAACGCGTCGCGTTTGTCGCGCCGGAAAACCTCATTTCCGGATCACGCCCAGGAGACGACCCATAGAGCGTTGCAGCGCAAAAGGCTACCTCGCTCCGACGTCGTCCCGCCGCTCGGCTGGGGCTGCCGAGCCGCCTTCCTTGGCGGCCTCGTAGTTCAGCTCGATCATGACCCCGTTGGGGTCGTTCACGAAGATCTGCCAGAGATCGCCGCCGGGAACCTGGCGCGAGTCGAATTCCATGCCCTTGGACTGAAGCCGCTTCCGCATCCCGTCAAAGCCCTGGCTGGCAAAGGCGACGTGGTGGACGACGCCCGAGTCAGGCTTTTGTGCCTCGTCGGTCGCGGAAATATCGACCAGATGCACGACCGCCTTGCCCTCGCTGTACATCCACGCACCGGGGAACGCGAAGTTCGGGCGCGCGCCCTTTTCCAGGCCCAGAATGTCCTCGTAGAACCGCACCGTGGCGGTGAGATTCCGGGTCCGGATGTTGAAATGATCGAGCACACCGACGCTCATGCCCATGCGAGACACTCCCTTTTTTGTGAGGTTCTTAGGTAGCCCGATCCTAGCACAAAACCGGGGTCTGCCATCCAACGAAGCCGTTGCCCTCCGCTGCGCAGGGGGTATGGTGCGGCTCCTTCCATGGACGGAATGCCCCGCCCGCCGCGACGTTTTCCGGCGGTCCCAAGGGGCGATCACCACGGCAAATCACAAGGTATCAGACATGGCTAAAGTCGCTTTTCTCGGTCTCGGCGTAATGGGTTTCCCGATGGCGGGACACCTCGTGAAAAAAGGCGGCCATGAGGTCACCGTTTACAACCGGACCGCGGCGAAGGCGAAGGAATGGGCCGACAAGTTCGGCGGCAAGACCGCACCGACCCCGAAGGCCGCCGCCGAAGGTCAGGACTTCGTGATGTGCTGCGTCGGCAATGACAACGACCTGCGCGCGGTCACGATCGGCCCCGACGGCGCCTTTGCCGGGATCAGGAAGGGCGCGACCTTCGTCGATCACACCACCGCTTCCGCCGAGGTCGCCCGCGAGCTCGATGCCGCCGCCACCAAGGCCGGCTTCAAGTTCGTCGACGCGCCGGTGTCCGGCGGCCAGGCCGGCGCCGAGAACGGCGTGCTGACGGTGATGTGCGGCGGCAGCGCAGACGCCTATGCGGGCGCGGAGCCGATCATCACCGGCGCCTATGCGCGGATGTGCAAGCTGCTCGGACCGGCAGGCGCCGGCCAGCTCACCAAGATGGTCAATCAGATCTGCATCGCAGGCCTCGTGCAGGGCCTGTCCGAGGGCATCCACTTCGCCAAGAAGAGCGGCCTCGACGTCGCCGCCGTGATCGAAACCATCTCCAAGGGCGCAGCACAGTCCTGGCAGATGGAAAACCGCTACAAGACCATGAACGAAGGCAAGTACGATTTCGGCTTCGCCGTCGAGTGGATGCGCAAGGACCTCTCGATCGCGCTGGCCGAAGCCCGCCGCAACGGCGCCACCCTGCCCGCCACCGCGCTGGTCGACCAGTTCTATGCCGAGGTCGAGAAGATGGGCGGCAAGCGCTGGGATACCTCGAGCCTCCTCGCCCGTTTGCAGCGCTGAGATCCGGCACGGAGCGAACAGTGCGGGCGCGGCTCAGCCGCGCCCTTTTTTAAGGCGATCGAACACCCGTTGCGCAACGCTGTCGGCGGTTCGTCGGGCGTGCCGCCAAAAGTTAATTTAACCTCCGGTTAACGAGTTTCTTTAGCTTCTTAAGTCATCGCTTAATGATTTGGCGTCACAGATAGACAATGCAAAAGGCCCGCGCGGTTCGCTGGCAGGATTTGTGTTGTTTATGAGTAATCCCGCAGAAAAGCCTGAAGTTGTAGCGCTTCCGGCAGGACCTCAGGTGGCGGCGCCGGTGAACAGCCGGCGTGTCGCTGCGCAGCGGGTGCGCGAGGCACGGGATCGGTTAACGTCAACCAGTGGAACCCGCCCGGCGTTCGACGCCGAGCTGCTTCGCCAATACGCCCAGACCCGGATCTCGGCGTCCTACGTCGTGATGCTGCTTGTGGTGGCGACTGGCGTGCTGTTCGGCCTCTGGATGAAGCCGATCGTGGCCGGCGCCTGGACGGTCGGCATCCTCTGTGTCCATCTCCTGATCATTCGCAGCTGCTCCCGCTTCCTCGCCGAGCCGACCTCGGTCGCGGTGACCCGCAAGTGGCGGACGCGCTTCGTGCTGCTCGACCTGCTCTACGGCCTGTGCTGGACCGCGATCCTGATCCACCCTGCCGGGCGCGATCTCGCTTCCAACACGCTGATGATGTTCCTGATGCTGCTGGTGATCGCGGTCTCCAGCATGCTGGCGGCGAGTCTGCCGATCGCAGCGCTCGCGGCGACCGTTCCGGTGACGGTGGGGATCGCGCTCGACCTCGTGCTCAACGGCGCGTTCGACAACTATGTGCTGGCGCTGCTTGCGCTTGCTGCCGAGGGCTATTTCGCGCTGCTGGCGCACCGCCTGCATTCGACCACGCTGGCGACGCTGGAGGCCCGCGCCGAAAAGGACGCGCTGATCGGCGAACTGGAGCAGGCCAAGGCGATCTCCGACGAGGCGCGGCACCGCGCCGAATCCGCCAACGTCGCGAAGTCGCGCTTCCTGGCCCAGATGAGCCACGAGCTGCGTACGCCGCTCAACGCCATCCTCGGCTTCTCCGAGGTGATGAAGAGCGAGATTTTTGGCGCGCACGCCGTGCCGGTCTACAAGGAATATTCCGCCGACATCCACAATTCCGGCGTGCACCTGCTCAATCTGATCAACGAGATCCTCGATCTGTCGCGCATCGAGGCCGGCCGCTACGAGCTGAACGAAGAGGCGGTGGCGCTGGTGCATGTCGTCGCCGACTGCCACCATTTGCTGAAGCTGCGCGCCTCCAGCCGCGGCATCACCATCCACGAAGTGTTCGAGCATGGCATGCCAAGGATCTGGGGCGACGAGCGCGCCATCCGCCAGGTCGTGCTCAATTTGCTCTCCAACTCGATCAAGTTCACGCCGCAAGGCGGCGAGATCTGGCTGAAGGTCGGCTGGACCGCGTCAGGCGGGCAATATCTGAGCGTCAAGGACACCGGAAGCGGCATCGCCGAGGACGAGATCCCGGTCGTGCTGGCCTCGTTCGGCCAGGGCTCCAACTCGATCAAGTCGGCGGAACAGGGTGCGGGCCTTGGACTGCCGATCGCGAAGAGCCTGATCGACATGCATGGCGGCACCTTCACGCTGAAATCGAAGCTGCGCATCGGCACCGAGGTGATCGTGACCTTGCCGCCGGAGCGGGTGATGAGCGCGCTGGCGCCGATGGCGGAAGAATCGCCGCCGATGCAGCCGGAGCCCGCCGAGCCCACGATGGGCGCCGACCGGAAACGCGTGCGCCGCAAGTCGATCATGAGTGCCGGCACCGGATTGTAGAGCATGTCGCGGACAAACGTGACGCGGGTTTCACGGTCAACAAACGGAGGGCGTTCGCGCCGGGACCATGCTCGCGACAAAAAGCCAGGGCGTGATGCAGCATCCCGCGCCGCTCGGCTTGCACTGGCGGCCGAAACGGTTCAACAGTTGAAGAATGAGCTCAGAAACGCCGTGTATCGCAGTCTGCATGATGGACCCCAGGACCAAGCTCTGCTTCGGCTGCGGTCGTTCGCTTCCGGAGATCGCGCGCTGGCACAAGATGGATCGCACAGAGCGGCTGTCCGTCATGGCGAGTTTGCCGGCGCGCATGGCCGAAGCTGGGCTCGAACGCATGGAGCCGCGCCCGAAGCGAGCCTAGCCACCGCCGCGACCGGAGGCGCGCTGTGACCCGCATCCTCCTTGTCATCCTGCTCTTGATGGCAACCGCCGGCGCCGTCGTCGCCTATGGCGATCCCGACCAGATCGCGCGCGCCAGGGAGAATCTGACCCAGATCTTCGGCCGCAGCATCGTCGCGTCGGCCTCGGCCCCCTCCTCTGCCCCCGCGGTGCAGATCGCGCGCAGCCAGGGCGGCGAGTTCGCGTTCCGCGCCAAGATCAACGGCGTCAGCGCGCCGATGGTGATCGATACCGGCGCGACCTCGGTCGTGCTGACCTGGGAAACCGCCAAGGCGATCGGGCTGCCGACCGACATGCTGGAATACAATGTCGACCTGGAAACCGCCGGCGGTCACACCAAGGCGGCGCGGCTGACGCTCGACCGCCTCGCGGTCGGCAAGCTGGTCGAAAAGTCGGTGCCGGCGCTGGTGGTGCAGCGTGGACAGATGAAGACCAATCTGCTCGGCATGAGCTTCCTCGACCGGCTCGAAAGCTGGGGCGTGCGCGCCGACACGCTGTCGCTGACCGGCTACCCCGACGTCACCGGAAGCATCACCTCAAGCCGTCACCGGCGCCCGCGCACCGTCGTCGACTAACGCTATTTATCGTCGTCGTGGATCGACGACGGGTGCCGGCACAGCGGCGTGACCTTGATCTCCATGAACGGAAACAGCGGCAGGCCGGACAGGATGTCGTGCAACTCCTGCGCGCCCGATACGTCGAAGATGCTGACATTGGCGTAGCGTCCGGCCACCCGCCATAGATGGCGCCAGGCCCCCGTGCGCTGCAGCTCCATCGCACGCACGCGTTCCGCCTGCTTCAGCGCGTCGACCTTTTCGGCCGCGATGTCATGTGGAATCCGTACATCCATCTCGACGTGGAACAGCATGGCGTTGAACTCTTTCTGCAAGGATGAGGCGACACCGCGAAACGGCGTGGAGCCGCCGCACGATCGCGGCGGCTCCATTGATCTGTCTAGCAGATCGTCAGCCCTGTACCAGACCGCGGCTGACGAGGTTGATGTCATCAGGATTGACGAGATCCCTTGCCGTCCAACCCGAGACGTCGTAGTCGCTCATGCAGTTGCGCACGAAATCCTGCATGGCGCCGAGGTCGCCGGTCGCGCTCGCGGCCATCAGCGTCTCGACGCGCAGGTTCTCGTAATTGCCCGCATAGTTGCGCTCGTAGAGCTCGTGCCGGCCGCCGAACTCGGAACCGACCGCATCCCACAGCAGCTTGAGCAGCTTGATCCGGTCGATCGCGGCATAGCCGTTGGAGCCGCGCACGAAGCGATCGAGATAGGGCCGGATGGCCTCGCTCTCGAGATCTGCCGAGCTCGACGGCAGGTAGATGAGACCGCTCGCAACATGACGTTCGATCAGCTCCTTGATCCGCGGATAGGCCATCGGTGCGAACACACGATAGGCCAACCCGTAGTTCAGGTTGGGCAGATTATAGCCCTCGGTCCCCTGCCAGGCGATCGGCGATTTCACCATCGCATCCGACATGCCGTGGAACAGATTGCGCCAGGCGATCACCTCGCCCACCGCCGTCTGCACGCCGCGGAAATCCTTCGATCCGGTCGCGTCGACGGCCATCGAGAACAGGCCGGCAATGAAGTCGAGCTTGACGGCAAGCCGTGTCACGCCATGCAGCGTGAAGCGCGGGATGAAGCCCGACGCCGGGAAGAACTGGTTGATCTTGTCGACGTCGCCATAGATGAAGACGTTCTCCCAGGGCACCAGCACCTTGTCGAACACGAGGATGGAGTCATTCTCGTCGAAGCGGCTCGACAGCGGATAATCGAACGGCGAGCCGGTCGCGGCCGCGGTGAATTCGTAGGACGAGCGGGCGATCAGCTTGATGCCCTTGGCATCCATCGGCGCGGTGAAGATCAGCGCGAACGACTTGTCCTTGATCGGGATGCCGTAGTGGGCGATGAAATTGTAATGCGTCAGCGCCGAGCCGGTCGCAACCACCTTCGCGCCCGAGACGATCAGGCCGGCGTCGGTCTCCTTCTCGACATGCATGAAGACGTCGCGCACTTCCTCGATCGCCCGGTCGCGATCGATCGGCGGATTGACGATGGCATGATTCCAGAAGTCGAGCCGCTCCTGGGTCCGCGCGTACCACTTTTTCGCGTTGCCGGCGTACTCGCCATAGAAGCCCGAATTCGCACCCAGCGTGCCGAGGAACGCCGCCTTGTAATCCGGTGAACGGCCCATCCAGCCGAACGCGACCTTCTGCAGTTCGGCGATCGCATCGCGGCCCTTGATCAGGTCCTCGGCGGTTCGCGAGCCGAGGAAGAACGGATGGGTGATCTGTCCCGAGCCGGTGTCGGTCAGGACGCCGATCCGATCCTTCTTCTCGTGGAAGCGGTCGTACCAGCGCGCCACCATCCGCGCTGAATTGCGAAACGCGGGATGCTCGGTGACGTTCTTGACGCGCTCGCCGTAGATGTAGATTTCCCGGCCGTCCTGGATGCTGTCCAGGAATTCCGCACCGGTATAGACGCTGGTGGTTGACGCAGGTGCATCGGCCCGCAGGGCTGCTGCTGTAGTCATGGGTTTCTCCTCCGCTTGTGTCGCCCGACCGGCGGACGTCGCCGCACCAATCTGGACCATCCCGTCACGCTCTTGGTCGGCGTGACATCGGAGGAAACGCTACGCGCTCAGGAGGAGCCGGCGAAAGGTATCACACCATACCGCGCGGACCGCCGCGGCTCGGGCTATGACAAGATGGCACGGACCGGACGGCAATGATCGTTCGGCCGATGCAGGACCGCAGCTGACGCAGCAATCGCACAGCACGGCAAAGGGAGCGAACCATGGGCAAAGGTTTAGCCAAGGGTTTTGGCAGCACCGCTGTCGCTTTCCATCGCGATGGGGAATTAGCCCTCGACGCCAGCGTCGTCACCATCGGCGCGTTTGACGGCGTCCACCGCGGCCATCAGGAACTGCTGCGGCAGACCATTGCGGCAGCGCAACGCCGCGGCGTTCCTGCCGTGGTCTACACGTTCGATCCGCCGCCAAAGGTGTATTTCGGCCAGGCCGAGGCTCTGATCTCGCTCGACGAAAAGCTCGAGCGCATCGCGACATTTGCGCCTGACCATGTCATCGTCGCGGACTTCAACCAGATCTATATCCGCCGCACCGCGGCCGACTTTCTCGCCGAGTTGCAGCTTCTGCACCCTCGCGAAGTGATCGTCGGCGAGGACTTTCGCTTCGGGTCCTGCAAGGGCGGCACCGCGCAGCTGCTGCGGCGGCACTTCAACACGCGCATCCTGCCGCCGGTGCGCTGCGGCAATGGCGAGATCGTCTCCAGCAGCCGGATCCGCTCGCTGCGGCAATCCGGTCTTGCCGCCGCGGCGTCAGCGCTGGAAAACTGGCGAGACATCGTGACTGCGTCACCGGTCAATCGATCAAGCTTGGCCCAACTCGAGGTCATCAACCAATGACCGCCATCGATCCGCGCGAGCTGCGCAATGCCTGTGGCCAGTTCGGCACAGGCGTCACCATCATCACCACGCATTGCGAGGGACGCGACCACGGCATGACGGCCAACGCCTTCATGTCGGTCTCGCTCGATCCGCCGCTGGTCGCGATCTCGATCGCGAAAAGCGCGAAGATGCTTTGCAACATCCAGACCACCGGCCGCTTTGCGGTCAGCGTGCTCGCCGAGGAGATGGAAGATCTCGCCTGGCATTTCGCCGGCAAGCCCAAGCTCGACCTCCGCGACGTGTTCGAGCGGCGCAATGAGCTGCCGGTCATCGCCAACGCGGCGGCGTACTTCGTGACCGATCTCGCCGACGAGATCATCGCCGGAGACCATACCATCTTTCTCGGCCACGTCCGCGAGATGTCGCTGCAGCCGAACAAGCGACCGCTGCTGTTCCTCCGCGGCCGCTTCGGCAGCCTCGCCGACCCGCATCCCGCGCCCGCGATGCTGGAGAACGCCGCCTACGAATTCGTCTGGTGAAGCCACCAAATGAAATTCCCGAAACCGGGGATGCACGTTTGATCAAAACTGCAAGAAAAGGAGGAAACGACCATGCTGAACGTCAACAAGGACACCATCACCGACCACGTGATCGCCGCGCTCTCACCGGACATTCCGGATCGCAACCGTCAGATCATGACCAGCCTGATCCGTCACATGCACGCCTTCTGCAAGGAGGTCGACCTGACCTTCGCCGAATGGTTTGCCGCCTGCCAATTCCTGCGCCGCGCCGGCGACATCTCGGACGAGAAGCGCAACGAGTTCATCCTGATCGCTGACATTCTCGGCGTCGAGGTGCTGGTCGACATGCTCGACCACCGGGTGACGGACGGCGAGAGCGAATCCACTGTGCTCGGGCCGTTCTACCGGGAGAACCCGCCGGTGCTGCCGAAGGGCGCCTCCATCATCAAGAAGACGTTCGACAACGCGCAGACCGTGAAGGTCAGCGGGCGCATCAGCGACACCGCGGGACGGCCAATCGAGGGCGTCACCATCGACGTCTGGGAAGACGCACCGAACGGGCTCTACGATCTGCAAGACCCCGAGCAGCCGGCGTACAATTTGCGCGGCCGGTTCACGACCGATGCCAACGGCGAATATGCCTTCGTGGCGCTGCGTCCCGAGCCCTACCCGATCCCCTATGACGGCGCCGGCGGCGAGCTCCTGAAGTATATGGGCCATCATCCCTGGCGCCCGGGCCACATTCATTTCATGCTCTCCAAGGACGGCTATCAATCGCTGATCTCGCAGATCTACGATTCCGAGACCAAGTATCTCGACAACGACTCGGTGTTCGCCGTGAAGCAGAGCCTGATCGGCACGTTCGCGAAGGCGCCGGCCGGCGCCGACACCGATCTCGTTCTCGCCTTCGACTTCAAGCTCAAGAAGGCGGCGGTCGAGCGGCTCGTCGCGGCCGAATAATCCGTAGCAAGCCCGCCGGACCGAAGGCCCGGCGGGTTCAACTTGAACTGACCTGTGAGGACTTATGAGCCGTGCCGTGATCGAAATCGCCGAGCCCGTGGAGCAAGTGCAGCCGCTCGCAAAGGACACAGCGATCCGCAGCATTCGTGCCACCATCGTGGAGGCGCCGACCCGCCGCCGGCACAAGCTATCGAACACGGAAGTCACCCATCAGGGCTATGTGCTGGTGCGCGTGCTGCTCGACAACGGCGTGACGGGCATTGGCGAAGCCTCGACGCTCGGCGGACCGCGCTGGGCCGAGGAGAGCGTGGAATCGATCAAGGCCGCGGTCACGAACTACCTGGCACCGGTGCTGCTCGGGCAGCCTGCCCTCGCCTTCGAGGCCAACGCCTTGCGCATGAGCAAGGCCGCCACCCGCAATTTCGCAGCCAAGGGCGCGATCGAATCCGCCCTGCTCGACGCCGCCGGCAAGACACTCGGCCTTCCCGCCAGCGCGCTGCTCGGCGGCGCGGTGCGCCAGCGCATGGAGGTGATCTGGGCGCTGGCCTCGGGCGACAGCGGCCAGGAGCTGGAGGAAGCAAGAGAGAAGCTGCGGCGCCGCGAGCACCGCCAGTTCAAGATCAAGTTCGGCTTCAACCGGCCGCAGGCCGATCTGAAGCGGCTGCAGGCGTTGCGCGCCGGCCTCGGCGACGAGGTGCGCCTGATCGTCGATGTCAACCAGGGCTGGACCGAGGCCGAGTGCATCCGCTTCATGCCGGCGCTTGAGGAGCTCGACGTCGCCCTGATCGAGCAGCCGGTGTCGGCGCTGCAGCTCGAAGCCATGGCGCGCGTCGCAGCGCGCACCTCGATCCCGTTGCTGGTCGACGAAGCGGCCTTCACCAAGGAGGAAATCGCTCGCGCCGGCGCGATGGGTTGCGGCAGCGTCTATTCGCTGAAGCTCGTGAAGAGCGGCGGCCTGTTTGAAATGAAGCGCGCCGCCGCGGTCGCGGGCGCGCATGGCCTCGAACTCTACGGCGGCTGCCTGCTCGAGAGCAGCATCGGCGTGGCCGCGCATCTCGCCGCCTTCGCCACCCTGCCCAGGCTCGAATGGGGCACCGAGCATTTCGGCCCGCGGATTCTCGTGGAGGATCTGGTCGTCAACCCGATCAGATTCGACGAGTTCGAGATCTGCGTCCCTGATGGCCCGGGTCTCGGCGTCGAGGTCGACGAGGACAAGATCCGTGCCTTCGCCCGCAAGGACTAGTCAGATGGCGTTGTCCGTGCGGACAATTGACAATCCGGGGACCCACGCCCAGTCTTCGCGCAGAAACCATCGTCTCGAACGCGCGCTGATGACCACGCCGCACCAAACCCGGCCAGCCCTTCCCGCAGCTTCCCCGGAAGCGCGCGGACAAACGTCCAGCTGACCGTGACCGATCGCGACGACGTCATGGATCTCAGGCGACTGGTCTATTTCGTCGCCGTCGCCGAGGAATTGCATTTCGGCCGTGCCGCATCGCGGCTCGCGATCGCGCAGCCGCCGCTGAGCCGGCAGATCGCACAGCTGGAGAGCGATCTCGGCGTCATGCTGATCGACCGCAGCCGAAGCCAGATTCGGCTGACCCAGGCCGGCAGCGTCCTGCTGGAGCGTGCACGCGACGTGCTGGAGCGGCTCGACCGTACCCACCGCGAGATCAAGCGGATCGGAGAAGGCTTTTCGGGGCACCTGCGCGTCGCCTTCGTCGGATCGGCGACCTACGGCGTGCTGCCCAACGTGATCAAGGCGTTTCGCTCGGCTTATCCCGACGTCGAGCTTGCACTGTCGGCGATGAACAACGCCGAGCAGAAACGCGCGGTGATCCAGCGCGAGATCGACATCGCCGTCGCGCGGCCCTCGCTCGAGGACGAGGAATTGAAGTCGGAGCCGTTGCTGCAGGAGCCGCTGATCCTCGCGCTGTCGGACACCTCGCCGCTGCTCGAGCAGCAGGTCACGCGGCTGGCGGCGTTGAAAGCCGAAACGTTCGTGCTCTACCCGCGCAAGCCGCGCCCGAGCTTCGCCGACCACATCCTCAACATCTGCCTCGAAGAAGGCTTCATTCCGAAATCGCAGGTGCTGGCGCAGGATTATCAGACCGCGATCAGCCTGGTGTCGGTTGGCGTCGGCATCGCGCTGGTGCCGAAATCAGTCTCGCAGGCGGAACGCCCCGGCGTTGCCTACCGCGCCTATGAGGGGCACAATCCGGGCACCGCGCTGTCGCTGAACTACCGGCGCGACAACCGGATGCCGCACCTCTTCAACTTCCTGAAGGTCGCACAAGACGTCGTGCGGCGTCAGCGCAAGCCGTAATCCGTCCCGTCAGGCCGCCACCGCCGTGCGTGCGCGATCGTCGACCAGCGCGATCGCATCGCACAGCACGTTGATATCAGCGCCCGGCCGAACGCCGTTCTCCGCAAGGTGCCTGCGGAACGCACGCGCACCGGGGACGCCATGGAAAGCGCCGACGAAATGGCGCGTGATCGAATGCAGCCGGGTGCCTTCGGCCAGCTGCCGCTCGATATAGGGCAGCATCGCCGCGAACACGTCCTTCATCGTCGCATGCGGCGACGTCTCGCCGAACAGCTCCGAGTCGACGGTAAGCAGCCGCCACGGCTCCTGATACGCCGCCCGCCCCAGCATCACGCCATCGACATGCGCCAGATGCTGCTTCGCTTCGGCGAGGCTCATGATGCCGCCGTTGATGATGATGGGCACATCCGGCAGCACCGCCTTGAGACGATAGACGCGATCATAGTCGAGCGGCGGGATGTCGCGGTTCTCCTTCGGCGACAATCCCTTCAGCCAGGCCTTGCGCGCATGCACGACCAGCGCATCGGCGCCGGCGGCAATCACGCCGCGCGCCAGCGTATCGAGCGCGATTTCCGGATCCTGGTCGTCGATGCCGATCCGGCACTTCACCGTGACAGGCACCTTCACCGCGCGCTTCATCGCCGAAACGCCTTCGGCGACCAGCGCCGGCTCCGCCATCAGGCAGGCGCCGAAGCGGCCGTTCTGCACCCGATCGGAGGGACAGCCGACATTGAGGTTGATCTCGTCATAGCCAAAATCCTCCCCGATCTGCGCGGCGGTCGCGAGATCGCGCGGATCGGAACCGCCGAGCTGCAGCGCCACCGGATGCTCGCTGGCATCGAAGCCGAGCAGCCGCGTCCGGTCGCCGTGGATCATGGCACCGGTGGTCAGCATCTCCGTATAGAGCCGCGCCCGCCGCGACATCAGGCGATGGAAGACGCGACAATGCCGGTCCGTCCAATCCATCATGGGCGCAACGGAAAACCGATGCGACAACGTATTGATGTTATTTCGCTTTATCATCGCGCCTGAGATAGCCGACTTTTGAGCCGATACAACTGCAAATTCAGCCGTCCTGCATTTTTCTTTTTACTTCAGATGCTTACAGCTGATCGCGAGAAGCCGACGATCCGCCAGCCCGTGCAGCGCTCGCGGGCGCGAGGCCATTGGGTGATCGCCGGCCCGCCGGAGAAGATCGCTGACAACATCCGGACCTGGTTCGAGAACGGCGCGGCCGACGGCTTCAACGTCATGCCGCCCTGGTTGCCTGGCGGCTTCGATCTCTTCGCCGAGCAGGTCGTGCCGACTCTGCTCGGGCAACGATGCTCGCTTTTTATTTTAAACATAAAATATCAGCGCTTGCCAGGGATCGCCGGAGCCCTCGTCGGGAAACCGCGGAGATCGCCTTCCGGCAAGCCGCGCACCGCAAAATTCTGTACACCGCAGAGCCGATCCGCGGCCCCTGAACGAGCCTTGAATTTACTTTTGGCACGAACTATCTTGCAGACGACATCGAGGCCATCACCTTCAACGGGCCCGGATGCCCCAGGAGATTTGATTTGGCAGTCGCGAAGGCGTCCCCGCCTGTTTCGCCCAAGAACGGGGGTGATCAGGAGGCCGAGTACAGGGCTCAGACACGGCTTTGGCTTCGGCTGCTCGCCTGCACGACCCTGATCGAGGGCGAGCTGCGGCGCCGGTTCCGCGAGGAATTCGATTTCACGATGCCGCGCTTCGACGTCCTGGCCCAGCTTGACCGCGAGCCGAGTGGATTGGTGCTGGGAGAGCTGCCGAAGCGGCTGATGGTCTCTGCCGGAAATCTTACACCGATTGTCGATCGGCTGGTCGAGGACGGCTTCATCACCCGCACACCTTCAAACCTGGATCGGCGCGTGCAGATCGTTTGCATGACCATCGAGGGCCGGAAAGCCTTCAGGCGCATGGCCAAGAGCCATGGCTCGTGGCTGGCGGAGCTGCTGGCAGGATTCCCGGCCGATCGGCTCGATGGATTGACCAGCGAACTCGACGAGCTCAAGGGCGCCGCCAGGGACGCAATGCAGAAGCCGTGAGCTTGACGTGACTGGAGCGTTTTCCACATCGCTCTCCGACACCATCCCGCCGCTCAATCAGGGCAGCAGCTTGTATTTCCCGTCCTCGATCTGAACCAGGATTCGCGAGCGAGCATCGACGCCGTGCCGATCCGCTGGTGTGTAGGAGTAGACGCCCTGCGTCCCCGCCAGCTCCTTGGTGGTGAACAGCGCCTGGCGAAGCGCGGTGCGGAATTCCGGCGAGCCCGGCTTGGCGCCGGTCGCCATCGCGCGCTTGGCCGCATCGACGAACACCAGCCAGCCGTCGAAGGAATAGGACGAGAACGAGTCGGTCGGCGTCTCGCCATTCGCCTTCTCGAAGGCCGCGCGGAAATCCAGCGCAACCTTCTGGATCGGATTGCTGGCCGGAAGCTGCTCGGCCGCAGTCACCGGTCCGGTCGGGCAGATGATTCCGTTGGCGGCCTTGCCGGCGAGCCGCAGGAAATCGGCGCTGATCAGCCCGTGGTTGCCGTAGAGCGGCCCCTTGTATCCGCGTTCGGACAGAGCGATCACCGGCAGCGCACCCGGGGTTCCCGTGCCGCCGAGCATGATGGCGTCGGGCCGCGCCGCCAACGCGCGCAGCACTTGGGCCGTCACCGACGAATCCGATCGGGCGTATCGCTCGTTGGCGATGACCTTGATGTCAGCCGCCTTGGCGCTTTGCGACAGCGAGTCGTACATGAGGTCGCCGAAGGCATCCGAGAAGCCGATGAATGCGACGGTCTTCAACCCGCGCGCCTTCATGTGATCGACGATGCCCTGGACGAGAAGCGGCGTCGGTTGCGGCGTCTGCACGACCCAGGGCCCGCCATCGCCTGATGGTACCGGCGCGATCGGCGACACCGCGATCATTGGAATCTTCATCTCGATCGCGGCCGTCGCCATCGCCAGCGTCTGCGGCGCGCCCGACGTGCCGATCAGGATGTCGACCTTCTCCTGTTCGACGAGCTTGCGCGCGTTGCGGGCCGACGCCGTGGGATCGGAGGCGTCGTCGAGCTGAATGACGCGGAGCTTCTCACCGCCGACTTCGCCGACATAGGCCTCACCGGCCGCGATCCCCTTCGCATTGGGAATCCCGATCGACGACACCGGCCCGCTGAGGCCGGTGACGAATCCGACGAGGATGTCGGCCTGCCCGGCCTGCGGAACGACGACCAACAACGCGGCCGAGGCCAGCAGGGTCTTCATCGAGATCATGGCACCTGTCCTCCTTGATTTGCGTTTCTTCTATCGGGCAAGCGCCATCCGCTCGCTTCAGTTCGCCGAAACCAAGGCGATCACACGCAGCGGGCTGCCGGAGCCGTTCTGGATCTTCAGGGGCGAAGCCACGATGACGGCGCCGGTGGCAGGAAGCTGATCGAGGTTGCAAAGACACTGAAGACCATACCGGCCGGCGCCGTGCAGGAAGTGATGCGCGGGATAAGGCGGCTCGAAATGGCCGGCCTGCCCCGCGTCGGTGCCGATCGTCTCGGTGCCGAAGCCGATGATGCCGCGCTCCTCCACCAGCCATTTCATCACGGCCGGATTCGGGCCCGGCGTGTGTGCGCCGTCATCCCTGAGATTGGCATAGTCGCGCCAGCCCTTCTTGGACCAGTCGGTGCGCAACAGAACCCAATGCCGTTCGGGAATCCGTCCGTGTTTTGCCTCCCAGGCTTCGACGAGCGGGACCGTGAGCACGAAATCCGGATCCTGCGCCGCGCCCGCCGAGCAGTCGATGACGCAGGCCGGCGCGATCATGTCCTTGGCAGGCATCGTGTCGACGGAATTGTTCGGCAGGTCCTTGCCGGTGAACCAGTGAATCGGCGCATCGAAATGCGTGCCGGTGTGCTCGCCGAACGTCACGTTGTTCCAGTACCAAGCGGGACCGCGACCATCATAGCGCGATATCTCCTGGATCCGGACCGGAGCCGCCTGGCCGAACTCCGGCGGCAGCACGATGACCGGGAAATCCGGACTGAGCGTGAAGGTCAGATCGACGACGCGCACGGCGCCTGACGAAATAGCACCAGCCAGCTCCAGGAGATTCTTGCCTTGCATTGTGACGTCCTCCCGTTTTGTTGAGATCCTGATTTTATCTGTCGAGCTCGCGCTCGAGCGCTTTCGGATTGGCGGCAAGACGCTGTCTGATTTCCTCGGCGACGTCCCCGACATAGATCTCCTCGAGCCCGCCCCTGAGCCCGGATACGATCGCCTGCGCAACCGCGCGCGGCGCGACCTTGGGCGGCGGCACGGTCTGGAACCACTCGGTGTCGACCGGCCCCGTGAACAGGTTCATCACCTTGACGCCGCCGGGCCTGAGTTCTGCGCGAAGACAATGCGACAGCGACAGGCAGGCGGCTTGCGACGCCGAGTAGGCGCCGAAAGCAGGCCAGTTCGCCAGCGCATGGACCGACAGGATATTGACCCAGGCGGCGCTGCTGTTGATGCCATCTGCACCCCGCGTCCGCATCGAGGGACCGAAGGCCTGCGCAAGGTTGATGAAGCCGAGATAGGCCTGATCGATCTCGTCGCGCGCGATGCCGGTGCCCCTGCGGTCGAGGAGACCGCCGGGCCGTACATATTCCGTCGTGTTGACGAGGATATCGACCTTGCCGCCGATGTCAGCCGCGAGGTCAGTCGCCGACTTTTCGTCGGCCGCGTCGAGCGTCACGACCTCGATCCCCGCCTGTCCGCGCAACAGCTGCTCGCCTGCGAAAGGCCGCCACGGCTCGGAAACGCCGACGAAGACCGTTTTCGCGCCCGCGGCCTTCAGTGCCGCCACGGCCTCCTGGCCGATCAGGCTGCGGCCGTTGGTCACGAGCACACGGCGGAATTTCGGATCGGCCGTCATTTCCCGCCACTGCCTGTCGTCTGCCATATTGGGAGTCTCCCTCTCGGGTCGAGCAAAGGCCACTGCTTGACCGCTCTTGTCGAGCTGAAACGACATCAGGACGGGCGCGCCCTCGATGCAGTCGGCATGCAGATGCGCCACCATCGTCGGACCGCAGTCCATCCTGACGAGACCGATGCGCCAGGGCGCCCGCTCGCGGAAATAAACGTCGCTCGGCACCCGCGCCGTCGTTTCGGCCAGCAGCGCGCCGCGGCGCGGCGCATCGACGAAGGTCAAGCCGGCCGACAGGCAGGCCGGGCATGCCTCGCGCGCCGGATAGGCGAAAGCGCCGCACGCCTCGCAGCGTTGCAGCATGAAGCGTCCTTCGGCGGCAGCGCGCGTGAACCCGTGCGAAGTCCTGCTGCGCGGCCGCGGCGGCGACGCGGGAAGCCGCGTCCGCAGCAGCGGGTTCTTGCGCCGGGGTGGCTCAATCGGATCGATCATCGCGCAGGCCCTGCAAAGATCGCGGCACCGGAGGCCAGGCCGCGGTCATAGTTGATCATCCCGAAGCCGGAGGCGAGAGCGAGCTTTGCATCCTTGACCTGCGTCGGGCCGGCTTCTCCCAGGACCTGTCGCAATCCTTCGACCAGCCCGAGATAGGCGCCGGCGGCGCCGGCCTGCCCTGCAGAGAGCTGACCGCCCGAGCTGTTGTGCGGGAAGTCGCCGTCAATCGTCAGATCGTGCTGGCGAACGAAGGCCGCGCCCTCACCCTTGTTGCAGAAGCCGAGATCCTCGAACTGCATCATCGTGATGACCGGATAGTCATCATAGGTCTGGACGACATCGAGATCGTCAGGCTTCACGCCGGCCATCGCGTAGAGCTCGCCGACATCCATCGCCCAGCCGCCGCGCACCTGCATCGGATCGTCGGCGAAGGCATTGTGCCGCTCGATCGTCGACAGCAATCGCGCAGCCGGCAAGCCAAGCGATGCAGCGGTCTCGTCCCGCATCACGAGGAAAGCCTCGGCACCGGCGCACGGCATCACGCAATCGAACAGATGAATGGGATCGGAAATCGGACGCGCCGCCAGATACTGCTCGATCGTCAATGGCGTCTTCATCAGTGCATGCGGGTTGCGCAGCGCGTTGGCGCGCTGGGCGACCGCGATCCGGCCGACGTCTTCCCGCGTGAAGCCATACGTCCGCATATAGTTGCGCGCGATCAGCGCAAAGCTCGCATTGGCGCCGCCTGCACCATAGGGATAGACCGCGTCCTGGTTGAAGCGCGAAAAATTCTCGAGCGTCAGGCGAAACGAATCGACGTGATTGGTATCGCCGGCCACGCAGGCCACGATATCGGCATCGCGTGCCTGCACCGCGCGCGCGGCCTTCCGCAACGCCGCGACGGCGCTGGCGCCGCCAAGCGGGATCGTGTCCAGCCACCTGACGCACAGCCCGAAATGCTGCGTCAGTCCAATCCCGCTGTCATTCCCCATGGTGAAGCTGGAAACGCACAGGCCGTCAATGTGGGACGCCTTGATGCCGGCCTTCGCGACCAGCGCGCTCAGCGCGCGACCAATCCACCATTGTGCGCTCTCGATGGAATAGCGCGCATAGGGGATCGTGACGGGAGCCGCCATCACGATGCCGTCATACGGTGTGCGCAGTGAATGTTTCACCAGCCGCCTGCCTTGCCTGCTGCCTCAGATCACCGTCAGCTTCACGTCGATATTGCCACGCGTCGCATTCGAATAGGGGCAGCGCTCGTGCGCGCCCGCGACGATCTCCTCCGCCACCGCCTTCTCGACGCCGGGCAGGCTGACCTTCAGTTCGACCGCGAGCGCATAACCGACGGGGACCGGTCCCATGGCAACCTTCGCAATGACGGATGGCTCCTCAGCGGGCGCGACCTTCCTGGTGCGCGCCACGAGCTTGACCGCGCCAAGAAAGCACGCGGCATAGCCGGCCGCAAAGAGCTGCTCCGGGTTGGTCCCCTCGCCACCGGGTCCGCCCAGCGATTTCGGCACGGACAGCGACACCGACGGCAGGCCGTCGGCACTTGCGGCCTTGCCGTCGCGGCCCCCCGTCGCCGTCACCTCGGTCTCGTAGAGGATCTTCTCGGGTCTCATCATCGCTCGTTCTCCAGAACTGACCGGCGTTCGGGTTAACGCTTGTTGCGCGCGAGCATCACCCGAAAATCGTCACGGGCGAGCGCGCTGGCGCGTTTGAAGCTCGGCCCGCGGCTCGGCTCGGTGCCATTGAGCTTCCTGAGCTGCACCCACATCTCGGCGCTCTTCAATGCCACCGCTGCGCAGTTCACGACCGGCGCGTGGCCGACCTTCAGGCCATGCTCGCGCCCAATCAGCAGGCCCGGCAGCACGCCAGCGGGGATCACCACGTCGGCTCCGCGCTCCACCAGCGGAAGGGCGCAGGCCAGGAAATCCTCGATCATCCGGGCATGGGCCGCCTGATCGCCTGCGAACGCATGTGCGAAATCCTCCGGCTTGCAACCGATGCCGGTCACGTGGACGACGCGATCACCCAGCCCGTAACGTTCAGCCTGCTCGTAGTGCCAGACCTCGAAGACGGGATCGAGCGTCACGAGGCCGAGGCGCCGGCCGAGCTGCGAGGCCGCAAGCAAGGTCGCCTCGCCGGTCCCGATCACGGGAATGTCGAGCGCCGAGCGGAGCTCGTAAAGCCCGGGATCCTGGAAGTGGCCCATCACGAAGGCGTCGAACCCGCGCTCTTCCGCCGCGATGCCGTTGTCGATCGCCTGAACCGCACAGCGCAATTCGGCGAGCCGGCCGAACTCCCGATCGGGCGGCGAAATGCCCTCGACCTGAACCGTCGTGCCGGGCGCAGCGATACTGTTTAGATACTCCGACAGCCGCGCCATATAGGGCGCATTCACGCTCGCATCGACGAAACTTTGCCAGAAGATGCGCATCGCCCTTCTCCTCGAACGGTGACAGGAGCATCGGCCGTCGGCCTGCCGACGGAGATATTTCAACCATAAACTAATTGACGCGTCAAATGCGCCCGGCGGAGCCCGCCAAGGCGACCGCTCCCTGGCAACCAGAGGACCCAATTTTCAGGACAAAGAAATGGAGGAAAATGGCGCGCGCGGACGAAATTGTATGCAGCAACATTTTTTTCTGACAGCCCCGTGACACGTGTTGACGGCGCCACGGAGAATACTTTAGGCTTTAAGTAATCGACCACCGGCCGCTGCCGGTGGCCATGACGATGATGTTGCAGGGCACCGATTTTGAGAAACTCAATCGCGTGGACTAGCGTCGGGCCGCAACGGCCGGCAGCAGCATCGCCGGCCGCGCAGCGCGGCGGCGGCATTCGTCTTCTTTCGCCTCGACAAATGCCCGCGGGCTGCAGTCGCCCCGCCCGCTGTTCGAGCAGCACGCCTTGCCATGGCCGCTGACGCCCCGGCCGAGCGAAACTTCCCCTCGCCGCGCCCGGCGTCTGGCGCTGCAGCAATGCCTTCAATCGGTTCGTTCGCGGCTCGGGCTCCTGCCCGGCTTCCAGACATTCGTACCCAGCATCAACGGAGGACAACGCAAATGCGGCAGAAGACTCTGGGGTTACTCGCACTCGTCGCCGGCGTCTTCGCGGCACCGGCGGCGCAGGCCGACATCACGATCGGCTTCGTCACCTCGCTGAGCGGCAACGGCGCATCGATCGGCATCCCCTACGGGCGCGGCATCAATGCCGCCTATGAATACAAGAAGACGATCAACGGCGAGACCATCCGTCTGATCCAGCTCGACGACGGCTCCGATCCGTCGGCCGCGACGCGCAACGCGCGCAAGCTTGTCGAGGAGGAGAAGGTCGACCTGCTGATTGGCACGGCGACGACCCCCTCGACCATTGCCATGGCGGCCGTCGCCAGCGAATTGAAAGTGCCGATGATCGCGATCTCGCCCCTCGGCAAGCTTCCGGACGCGCCGGAGCAATGGGTCGTCGCGGTGCCGCAGCCGGCTTCGCTGCTGGTCAAGATCGTCGCAGACCGGATGAAGCGCGACGGCATGAAGAACATCGGCTATATCGGCTTCTCCGATGCGTGGGGCGACCTCGTCTATAACGGGGCCAAGGCCGCCGAACCGACCGACGACATCAAGGTGCAGACCAACGAGCGCTATGCCCGCACCGATACCTCGGTGACCGCGCAGATACTCAAGGTCATGGCCGCGCGTCCCGACGCGGTGCTGATCGGCGGCTCCGGCACGCAGGGCGCGTTGCCGCTCATCACGCTCTCCGAACGCGGTTTCAAGGGCAATACCTACGGCACCGTGGCGCTGGTCAATCCGGACTTCGTCACCGTCGGCGGCAAGGCCGCCGAGGGCATTCAGGTCTCCGCCGGCCCCGTGATCGTGGCCGAACAGCTTCCGGACGAGCACTTTGCCAAGAAGATCGCGCTCGACTTCCGCGCGGTCTACCAGAAGACCCACAACATCCCGACCACCGACGGGTTCTCGGCCTACTCCTTCGATGCCTGGCTGATCTTTGCCAACGCCGCCGAGCGGGCGCTGAAGACCGCAAAGCCCGGCACGGCGCAATTCCGTACTGCGCTGCGCGATGCCATCCTCAGCACCAAGGAGCTGCCCGGCGTGCATGCCGTCTACAACTTCAAGCCCGGCGCGGTGACCGGCGTCGACGAGCGCTCGCTGGTCGTGGTCCGCCTGACCGGCGGCGCCTGGAAGTACGCGCCATAGACGGAAGACGGCAGGCGATCAGAACGGGGAACGGCGTCTCAATGACGAGCGATATCGCGGCCATTCTTGCGATCGACGGAATCGCCACCGGTGCGGTCTACGCGCTGGTGGCGATCGGAACCGTGCTCATCTTCACGGTGACCCGGGTCATCTTCATTCCGTTCGGCGACATCGCCGCCTTCACCGCGCTGACGCTTGCTGCTCTCGATGCCAAGCGCTTTCCCGGGACCGGCGCGCTGGTCGTGGTGCTGGCGTGCCTTGCGACCCTGATCGAGGTCATCTCGCTCATTCGGAGCGGCGATATCCGCCTGCTGCCACGCGCGCTTCTCTTCTATCTCATCCTTCCGTTGGCCGTGGTCGGCATCGCCTGGCTCACCATGCGGATGGACCCGCCGCTCGCCGTCCGGCTGGTGCTGGCGCTGATGCTGATCACGCCGATCGCCCCTCTGCTGGACCGGATCGTGTTCCGTCCGATCGCCGACGGCACGGTGCTGCTGCTGCTGACGGTCTCCGTGGCGCTGCATTTCGCACTGGTCGGCCTTGGCCTGCTGTTCTTCGGCCCTGAAGGGGTCCGGACCGAGCCGCTGACCTCGTTCTCGACGGAGTTCGCCGGCGTGCTGATCTCGGGCCAGACCATGCTGATCGTGATCGCCGCGCTGGTCTTCAGCGGTCTGCTCTATCTGTTCTTCGACTTCACGCTGGTCGGCAAATCGCTCCGCGCCACCGCGGTGAACCGCACCGGCTCGCGGCTGATGGGAATCCGGCCGGCGCGGGCCGGCACCATCGCCTATCTCTTGGGCTCGCTGATGGCCGGCGTGTCGGGCATCCTGATCGCGCCGGTCAATACCGTGTTCTACGATTCCGGCTTCCTGATCGGCCTCAAGGCATTCGTCGGCGCCATCGTCGGCGGCATGACCAGCTATCCCGGTGCCGCGATCGGCGCGGTCGGGGTCGGCATCCTCGAAAGCTTCGCATCGTTCCAGAGCAGCGCGCTGAAAGACGTGATCGTATTCTCGCTGCTGATCCCGATTCTGATCTGGCGATCCCTCGCCTCGCTGCATTCCGAGGAGGAGATCGAGGAATGACGCGCCTTCATGTTCAGCTCGCGGCGGCAGCAGCGCTCGCGTGCCTCGCACTCGCACCCGTCGTCCTGAGCCCGTTCAGCGTCACGCTGATGAACTATATCGGGATCTATTCGCTTGTCGCCATCGGCCTTGCGCTGCTCACCGGCGTCGGCGGCATCGTGTCGTTCGGACAGGCTGCGTTCGTCGGCATCGCGGCCTATGCGACGGCGTGGGTCTCCGCCCTGAACGGGCAATCGCCCTGGCTTGGCCTGCTGTTCGGGGTGGCGCTGACCTGTGGTGTCGCAGCCATCCTCGGCGTCGTCACCCTGCGCCTGCAGGGCCATTTCCTCTCGCTCTCGACCGTCGCCTGGGGCCTTGCGATCGGCTTCCTGTTCGGCAATGTCGATGGGCTCGGCCGCTTCAACGGCATCTCGTCGATCCCGCCGATCAGCCTCGGCTCCTTCGCGCTCGTCTCCAGTGCACAGATCTATTACCTGATCTGGGGCATCGTCGCCCTGGTGCTCCTGCTCGGCTACAATCTCTTGGACTCACGGCTCGGCCGCGCCATGCGGGCGCTGCGCGGCGGCAACGCGCTGGTCGAGAGCCTCGGCATCAACGCCTTCCGGATCAAGCTCGTGACATTCGTGATCGCGGCCTTCCTGGCCTCGCTCTCCGGCTGGCTCTACGCGCATATGAGCCGCTTCATCAGCCCGGGACCGTTCGATGCCAGCATGGGCATCGAGTATCTGATGATGACGATGGTCGGCGGCGCCGGCAACCTGCTCGGCGGCGTGGTCGGCGCCGCCATCGTCACCCTGCTCAAGAACAGCGTGCAGGATTATCTGCCGCTGATCGCCAAGGGCGCGTCCGGGCAGCTCGAGATCGTCGCCTTCTCGGCGCTGTTCATCCTGTTCCTGCAATGGGCGCGGCAGGGCATCGTGCCCTCCATCGCACGCTACCTGCCGAAGATCCGGCGCGAGCGGCCGCAGCCGGCGCCGCCGCTGCCGCGCCGCCCGCAGCCGACACCGGGCGAGCTGCTTCTGAAAGTTGATGGCGCCGAGCGCCGGTTCGGCGGCCTCGTCGCAGTCAACAATGTCAGCTTCGAGGTGAGATCCGGTGAAATTCTCGCCGTCATCGGTCCGAACGGCGCCGGCAAGAGCACGATGTTCAACTGCCTGACCGGCGCGCTGCGGGTCAGCAAGGGCGAAATCGTCTTCGCCGGACGCTCGATCACGCGCGATCCGCAATCCCGCATCGCCAAGGCCGGCGTCGCCAGGACCTTCCAGCATGTCAAGCTGCGGCCACGCATGAGCCTGCTGGAGAACGTCATGCTCGGCACCTATGGCCGAACCAGCAGCGGCCTGTTCGCCGGCGCGTTTCGTCTCAATCGGCGCGAGGAGGCCAGCGCCCGGCACGAGGCGCTGATGCAGCTCGAGCGCGTCGGGCTCGGCGACAAGCCGTTCGAGCTCGCGGGCAACCTTCCGCTCGGCAACCAGCGCATCCTGGAGATCGCGCGCGCCCTCGCCGCCGATCCCGCGCTCCTCGTGCTGGACGAGCCGGCGGCCGGCCTGCGCCGCCAGGAGAAGCTGAGATTGGCGGAGCTGCTCCGCTCGCTGCGGGCGGGTCACCTGACCATTCTGATCGTCGAGCACGACATGGAGTTCGTGATGTCGCTGGTCGACCGCATCGTGGTGCTCGACTTCGGCTCCAAGCTTTGCGAGGGCGTCCCGAGCGCGATCCGCAGCGACGAGCGGGTGCAAGAGGCCTATCTCGGGGGCGTCGCATGAGCCAGATGTTGTCCATGACCGACGTCACCGTCTGCTACGACAACGTCGAGGCCGTTCGCAACGTCTCGCTGTCGGTCGACGAGGGGCAGATCGTCACCGTGATCGGCCCGAACGGCGCCGGCAAGACCACGCTGCTGATGGCCGCGATCGGCCTGCTCGCATCGCGCGGCAGCATGGTGTTCCGCGGCAACGACATCCGGAAAATGTCCGTCGAGGACCGCGTCGAGCGCAGGCTCTGCCTGGTTCCGGAGAAGCGCGAGCTGTTCTCCGACATGTCGGTTGCCGACAACCTTCTGCTCGGCTCCTACAGCCTGCGCGACCGCTCCGGCGTCCAGAAGACGCTCGACGAGGTCTATGATCGCTTTCCCCGGCTCAAGGAGCGGCAACGCCAGGCCGCCGGCACGCTCTCCGGCGGCGAACGCCAGATGCTCGCGCTCGGGCGCGCGCTGATGGCAAAGCCCGCGCTGCTGATGCTCGACGAGCCGAGCCTCGGCCTCGCGCCGCTGATCGTGCGCGAGATCTTTCGCACCATCGCCTCGCTGCGCGACCTCGGCGTGTCGATTCTGCTGGTCGAGCAGAACGCCCGCGCCGCGCTCGAGACGGCCGATTACGGCTACGTGCTGGAGACCGGCGAGGTCGTCCAATCAGGCCCCGCCAAGGACCTCATCCACGATCCCCGGCTGATCACCGCCTACCTCGGCGGGCACTGACACCAAAACATCGAAAACAACCCCATGCACAGTAGCCGGCGGATGCCGCGGGCGAATTCGTTTTTTACGAAATCGCCTTGACACGTCGGGCAAATCAGGGGTGTACTGCCATCATCGCAGCGCAAGTCGGCTATCCGACCAGACGAGGGCGGCGATTTGCCAGCGGGTTCTCGGCCATCGCGGCGCGCAGCCATTCGCGGAAGCTGACGACCTCGGGACAATCCGCGGTGCCTTCAGGCGCAATCAGCCAATCGCCCAAACCGGATCCCTCGTTGACCCGGTCGCAGCGATGGCCCGGATGGTGGCCAAGGCCGCGGGCTATCAGCAGGTCGACCTTGCCCTCGGCCAACTCGTGCAAGCCGGCGGGCTGCAGCACCTGCAAACCGATTTCGAGATGCGCGCTGCGAAACTCCGCCAACTTGAGGCGGCGCAGGTCGAAGCTGCCATGGACCCCCAATTGCAGCAGCACCGCAGCTGCCGGTTTCAATTGCGCGGTCGCGTCTGCGATATGGCGAAAGCCTTCTGAGACCCCGGGCAGATAGGCCTGACCGGCCTCGGTCAGGATCAGCTGCTTATGCAGCCGCTCGAACAACTGCACGCCGAGGCGCGCCTCCAGCGCTTTCACCTGCTGCCCCACGGCGGCAGGCGTCACGTGCAGCTCGTGCGCGGCCATTTTGAAGCTGAGATGCCGCGCGGCGGCCTCGAAGGCGCGCAGCGCGTTGAGAGGTGGAAGGGCGTAGGTCATCGCGCGGGAGTTTGACACCGACAGGCCGTGGCCTTGCAATAGATTTTCTTGCGCTGAACCGCAGCAAACATGCTTTGCGCCGCGGTGGCGCCGCCGGATACGGTCCGCCCGCAATCCGGAGACGCGCGATGCCCCCAGCTCACATCGTCAGCCACAATCCTGCAACGGTCCACCCTCCCGCCGGCGGCTACTGCATGGGACTTGAATTGACGCAGCATCGCCGCCTGCTCTTCATCAGCGGCCAGGTGCCTGAGAGATCAGACGGCACCGTGCCCGATGGTTTTGAGGCCCAATGCGAGCAGGCCTGGCGCAACGTCATGGAGGTGCTCGCCGCGGCAGGCCTTCGCGTCGAGCATCTGGTCAAGGTCACCACGTTCCTGACCCGCCGGGATCAGGTCGTGCCCAACCGCACCATTCGTCGCAAGATGCTCGGCGAGCATCAGCCCGCGCTGACGGTCGTGATCGCCGAGACCGTCGACAGCAAATGGTTGTTGGAGATCGAGGCCATCGCCGCCGCATGAAACCAGTTTCCCCGACGTCACAACGATCCAACCGTGTCAGGTATCCAATGACTGAGACCATCCACCCGTTTTACGAGTCGCACCGCGGCGCAATGGAGGCCGCCATGCGCCATCGCTTCGACCTTGCCGAAGCGATGTTGTGCGAGCGCGCGCATCTCTCCGATATCGATCGCATTCGGCAGGAGGTGATGGACGAATTCCAGATCGTGCTCACCCAAATGCCCTATGTCGGAGGCGCCGCAAGTCGCATGAGCGATTTTTTCATGCGCCTCACCGGCTTCATGGCCATCAGCCGGGTGCTCCGGCGACACGGCGTGCCGGTTTCCATGATCGGCGAAATCGAACGGGAAACCTACAAGGCGCAATTGCTCACGGAGCCCGAGGCGGAACGTCTCGCCTCAGGGCGTCAATTCATGTCGCCTGAGAATCAGGCTTTGCTGCGCGAACAAGCGACAGAAAGCGCGACAGAGAGTCATCAGAACGAGTTTCCGGAAGATTTCGTCTACGATTTCGTCGAACCGGGCCCGGGTGACAAGTTTGAATTCGGCATCAATTACAAGGCCTGCGGCTTTTGCAAATTCGCGGCTCGCCATGGAGACAAGGAAATCCTGCCGAACATTTGCGGGCTTGATTTCGACGCCTATGCGACGCGAGGCATCCACCTGGAGCGAACGCAAACATTGGCTGGCGGCGCGAGCCACTGCAATTTCCGATTCTCGCGGCTTCGCCCCCGTCACCATGTCGCTAATGCTCTGAATTGACTTCCGCTTTCGGCGGCGCAGCGGACGTGACCGGACTCGCTGCCGGCTCGCCCCAGTCGCGAATGGTAGAGTCGGGATGTGGCGCGGTGGTTGTAGGCTGAACATATCTGTTGCCGCCTCTTTCGTCTGGCGGTGCCTTAGTAG
>NZ_LGHK01000116.1 GCF_001908235.1 Bradyrhizobium sp. NAS96.2 | reverse complement strand
GCGGGGCGGGCGGCGGCGCGTCGCTGCGGTTGAGCAGGTCGGACAGCCAGCCGTCGCCGTTGTTGTTGGGGCCTGCCGGGCTGACCGACGGGGCCTCGGTGCGGCGCGAGCTCGCCATGCCGAGATCGGGCGGCGGCAGCGTCGAAGCGCTGTTGCCATTGTCTCGCACGCTGTCCCGCATCCGCACGTCGGCACGGCCGGCGGCAGCAGCCATCACCGGCTCCTCGTGGCGGACGCTGGCGCGGTTGCTCGAGACCACGTCGAGCCCGCGGCCGTGATGAGCGACAATGCGGTTCAGCTCGGCCAGCGCCTCGATCTGGTCGACGATCACCTTGCGCATCTGCGCGGTGTTTTCGGCGGCCTCCTGCGGCATCTCGAGCACGCCGCGGCGCAGCTCGTTGCGGGTGGCCTCGAGCTCGCTGTGCATCTCGCTTGCCATCTGCTTCATCGCCGTGACCATCGCGGAGAACTTCTCCGTCGATTCCTTGAACATCGCATCGGTCTCGGCGTTGCTCTGCTGGTAGAGCTCGTTCATCGCGTCGACGGTCTGCTGACGCTCGTTCTCGGCCGCCTGGCGCACCGCCTCGAACTGCCTGCTGATCGCAGCCGAACCGGCGCCTGCGGTCTCCGCCACCACGCGGGCGATGTCGCGGGCGCGTTCCTCGGCCGCCCCGAGCGATTCATCGAGCAGCCCGGTGAAGCGCGACAGCCGCTGGTCGAGATCGGTGGTGCGCAGGTCGATGGTCGTGACCAGCGCTTCCAGCGCCTCCTTGCGCTCGCTGACGGACGCCGTCGTCGAGCGGTTGGCCTGCTCGACCACGGCAGCCGCCTCGATCAGCGCCTTGCCATGGGTCTCGAACTGGCTCGACAGCGCGCCGAGATCTTCCAGCGCCTTGCCGGTCTTGCTGTTGAACACCGTGAGCTGGTCTTCCAGCGTCTGGGTCGCCACGCCGTTGCGCGAGGTGACGTCGTTCATGGCGGACACGAAGTCGGCCACGCGGGTCACCAGCGCGCGCTCCAGCGAGTTAAGGTTGTCGTGGGCGCCGGTCAGCACTTCCTGCAGCAGGATGTTGCCCTCGCGCAGCCGCTCGAACAGCGCCACCGTATCGGTGCGCAGGATCTTGCTGGTCTCCTGCATCTCGGTGACCGCCGAGATCGAGACCTGGCGCGACTGGTCGATTGCCGCGCGCGAGGCGTGCTCGAGCTCCTTGAGCGACTTCGCCACCGCGCCGGTCGCCTGATCGCCGGCCGAGGTGATGTTGCGCGCGACATCGCCGCCATGCGCCGCCATCGACTGCGAGAAGGCGAGGCCGCGGGTTTCGATCGCCTTCAGCGCGTCTGCCGTGGCGCGATCCATGTCGGCCGACAGCTGCGTGGTCTTGGCGGTCAGCGCCTCGACCAGCGAGCCGCGGCGGCCGTCGACCATCTGCGACAGACGCTCGGCCTGCTGCTGCACATAGGTGACGATCTCGTCGGTCTTGCCGGTCATCGCCGAGCCGAACGCGCTGGTGGCGGACAGCACCGAACGCTCGATGTCGGCGGACGTCGTCTTGACCTTGGTCGAGACCTCGTTGGACATGGTGATCAGTGCGGCCTGTGCGTTCTGCGCAGAGGTCTGGATGTTGTCGGTTGTCTTGGCCGTGACCGAACCCAGCGCGCGCTCGATATCGGTCGAGAGTGTGCGGATCTGCGCGGCGGCATCGGCGGAGGTCGCCGCAAACGAGCTCTGGGCTTCGCGGGCGCTGCCCAGGATGGTCTGCGCGGTCTCCGCGCTGGCCGTGGTCAGCGAGCGCTCGATCTCGACCGAGATCGCGCGGATCTGGGTTGCGGCCTCGCTGGACGTTGCGACGAACGAGTTCTGGGCATCGCGGGCACTGCCGAGGATCGACTGGGCGGTGTTGGTGCCGACCGACGTCAGGGTGCGCTCGATATCGGCAGCCAGCGACTTGACGTGGTTGGCTGCATCCGTCGACGCGGTGACGAGGGCGTTCTGCGCCTCGCGGGCGCCGGCCGTCAGCACCTCGACGGTGCCGGAACCGGCCATCGACAGCGCGCGCTGGATGTCGGCGGCAAGTGCCGACACCTTGGTCGCAGCGTCGGTCGACGCATTGACCAGCGTGCTCTGCGCTTCACGCGCACCCGACGTGATCGATTCCGCGGTGGCCGAGCCGGCCATCGATAGCGAGCGTTCCATGTCGGCCGCGAGGGTACGGACCAGATCGGCGGCCTCGGTGGACGCACCGGCCAGCGTGCTCTGGGCCTCGCGGGCGGAGGCGACGACGGCTTCCGCGGTGGCGGAGCCGGCCATCGACAGCGAACGCTCAATGTCGGCCGACAGTGTCTTGACCAAATTGGCGGCCTCGGTGGATGCACCGGCCAGCGTGCTCTGCGCCTCGCGGGCGGAGGCGACGACGGCTTCCGCGGTCGCGGTACCGGCCATCGACAGCGAGCGCTCGATGTCGGCCGACAGTGTCTTGACCAGATTGGTGGCGTCGGTCGACGCACCGGCCAGCGTGCTCTGGGCCTCGCGGGCGGAGGCGACGATGGATTCCGCGGTGGCGGTGCCGGCGGTCGAGAGCGAGTGCTGCATGTCGGCCGCGAGCGAGCGGACGAGGTTGGCGGCTTCGGTGGAAGCGCCGGCTAGCGTGCTCTGGGCCTCGCGGGCGGAGGCGACGACGGCTTCCGCGGTTGCGGAACCGGCCATCGACAGCGAGCGCTCGACGTCGCTGGCGAGCGACTTCACCTGTCCCGTAACGTCGGTCGAGGTCGAGATCAGCGTGGTCTGGGCCTCGCGCGCACCGGTCATGATCGCTTCGGCGGCAGCAGAGCCGGACATCGACAACGATGCCTCGACATCGGCGGCCAGCGACTTGACCTGACTTGCGGCTTCGATCGAGGCGCTGACCAGCGTGGTCTGCGCGTCGCGGGCGCCCGACAGCACGGAGGCTGCGGTGGCGCTGCCGGCCGCCTGCAGGGTGCGTTCGACGTCCTCGGACAGCGCCTTGATCTGCGAGGCGACGTCGCCGGAGGCGGACACCAGCGAGACCTGCGCATCGCGGGCACTGGTGAGGATCGAGTTGGCGGCGCTGGTGCCGACGGCGGTCAGCACGCCCTCGACCTCGGCCGAGCTCATCTTGAGCTGGTTGCCGACATCGGCGGACACGGTGAGCAGCGCCTGCTGCGCGGTGCGCGCGCCGGTCTGGATGGTTTCGCTGGTGTTGACCACGAGGTTGGTCAGCGAGCGCTCGGCGTCCTCGACATGCGACTTGATGCTCGACGACAGCAGCTCGGCGCGGGACATCAGGTCCTCGCTGGCCTGGCGGCCGCTGCTCTCGATGCGGCCGGCGACGGCCTCGACGCGCGAGCCGAGCAGGTCTTCGAACTGCGCGACGCGGGTGTCGATGTCGCCGGCGATGACGCCGACGCGGCTCTCGATGCCCTGCTGGATGTCGGCGAAGCGCGCCGAGATGGTGTCGGTCAGGTTCGAGCTATGGCCGCTGATGGTCTCGACGAGGCGGGTGTTGTGGCCGTTGATGGTGTCGGCGAGGCGGGTGCTGTGGCTGTTGATGGTGTCGACAAGGCGGATGCTGTGGCCGTCGATGGTCTCGGCGACGCCGTTGATACGGTGATCGACCGCGGCGATCGCCTGCACGGTGCCCTCGGTCAGGGTCGTGGTGAGCAGGCCGAGGCGCGAGTCGATCGAGTGGATCGCCTGGGTGGCGCCTTCGGTCAGCTGCGTCGCGAGCGTGCCGAGATGGCCGTCGATAGTGTCGGTGACCGACTTGGCGCGGCTCTCGAAGGTGACCTCGATCGTCTTCATGCGGCCGTCGATCGCATCGTCCAGCGACTGCAGGCGGCCGTCGAACGAGCCGATCCTGGTGGCAAGCGAACTGTCGAACGACGACAGCTTGTCGGTCAGCGAGGCGTCGAGATTGGTGACGCGGCTGCCGAGGGTGGTCTCGAACTGCAGCAGGCGCTGGTCGAGCGAAGCGGTGATCTCGCCGCCATTGGTGGTGACGCGATTGTCGAAGGTGTCGACATAGGTCTTCAGGCTGTCGGCGATATCCTGGGTCCGCTGGCCCATGCGCTCGACGATGTCGCCGCCGAAGGTTTTCACGGTACGGTCGAATTCCGAGATGTGGCGGGTGATCAGCGCGCCGAGCGTGCCGGAGTCGCGGGCGAATTTCTCGGCGAGCTCGCTGCCGTGGTTCTTCACCAGGTCGTCGAACGCGCTCATCTGCAGCGACAGCGAGTCGTGCGCGGTCTCGGTCTGGCCCACCACCTTGGCGACCAGCGAATTGACGGTGACGTCGAGCGCCTCGCTCGCGCGGTCGCCGGACGTCATGATCTGGCCGGCGAGGCGGTTGCCGGCGTCGTCGATCTTGCTGACGAGGTCGTTGCTGCGCAGCTCGAGCTCGAGCAGCAGCGAGTCCGCGGAGTTCTTCAGGGAGTCGTGGACCTCCTCGGTGCGGTCGGAGATGCCGTCGACGATGGCAGACGAACGCTGCTCGAACTCGCCGGTGATGCGGTCGATGCGCTCGTTCAGCATCTCGTGGACGCGGTCGGCCAGATCGACGAACTCGTCATGGACGTGGCCGGTCTTGAAGTTGAGGCTGGTGGTGAGCCGCTCGGAGGCGTCCATCACCGCGCGCGTGGTCTCGGCGCTGGCTTCCTCGAGGCGGTCGAGCAGGTCGCCGCCGCGCTCGCCGAGCGCGAGGATCATGTTGTCGCCGGCATGGCTCAGCGCGGTCGTGATGTGCTGGCCGCGCTCTTCCAGCGCGCCGGTGATGCTCTTGGCGACCTCGTCGACGCGCGAGGCGATCGCGTCGGAGATTAGCGCGATGTCGTGGCGCAGGTCGATCTGCACGCCGGAGATCGCGCTGCGCACCTGCTCGGCCTGGCCGACCAGATTGTCGCGCTGGTGAGCGATGTCCTGCAGCAGCGCGCGGATGCGCACTTCATTGTCGGAATAGGCGCGCTCGAGCGCCGCGACCTCGTTGGCGACGAGGGTCTCGAGTTCGCCGGCGCGCGCGATCGCGCGTTCGACGCCGTCGCCCATCGCCGCGACTTCGCGGCGGATCGCCTGGCCGACCGTCACCATGGAATCGGCGGCGGCGTTTTCCGGCTCGGAGAATCGCATTGCGACCTGCGCCATCGATTGCGCGATCATCTGCATGCGCTGGCCGTGCGAGGCGAGGCTGGCGAGATAGTAGAACAGCAGAATCGGAACGGCGAACAGCGCGGCGAGGCCGGCGAGCACCAGCACGCCGGTGCCCTGGGCCATCGACGCCTGCAGTGCGGGCCAGAACGCGATGGTGAGGATCACGCCGCCGAGCAGCCATGCGCCGGAGCAGACGAAGAACAGCGTGAAGGCGTTGCGGGCGCGCCCTCCCTGCAGCGTCTGCAGCATCTGGCCAATAGTCTCGCGATCATCATTGGCGGCGCGGCGAGGGGCACGCGGTTCTTCGATCGGCTCGAAGGCCGAACGGTCGGTATTCGGACGCTGATCGAACGAGGTGGCGGAAAAATCCGCGGCCGACGGCGGCAGGCTGGGCGGCGCCGCGCCTTCGTTGAGGGAGCTGCGGTTCTCCGCGCTCTGTTCGCTGATGTTGAGGGCTTCCTGGATGGCAGAAAGCGCGACTTCGGTGGGATCTTTGACCTTCTTGGGAGTGTTCGCCATGTTCAGTCTGAGCCCTCTCACTATTTTACGCGTCGGCGAGCCTGCGATCGTCCCCACGCAAGCTCGAAGCCGGTGCCCACAAGCGGAGCGCAAGCGCCCCCTCGGCGGCTTGTCCGCTACATCCGCAAACATCCTATGGGGAGAGTGATGCGAATGAAATGCTTGCGATTAATACTTTCTTAATCATCGTTAACAGCTTTGCGCCATAAGGCCTTATGGGTACTCGAAATTCCCGGCGCAGAGGGTCGATTGTGTCCGGAAATTGTCCAGAATCGGGCGGTTTTGCCGATCATCCCGACAACAATTCGTTAACCAGTTTCGTGATTGGCTCGCCGACGGTCCGCCGGTGAAGGCCCGGTGGAAACGACAGGGACTGGCCATGCCGCTTCATCTCGAACGGGTTGAATGGACCCAATCGCCGCCGCTCGCGCCTGGCGACGGGCCGATCGACGTCGATCACCTCCGGCGCATGACGCTGGGCGATCCTGCCCTGGAGCGGGAAGTGCTGGCGATGTTCTCGACCCAGTCGGCCCGGATCCTTGGCGAGCTCGCTGCCCTGCCGCCCGACGCACCGACCCATGCCCACACCCTGAAGGGATCGGCGCGGGCGATCGGCGCCTTCGGCGTCGCCGAGGCGGCCGCCAACCTGGAAACCGCGCTGGTCGGCGGCTTCGATCCGGCCCAGCCCCTTGCAGCGCTCGGGGCCGCGATTGCCGAGGCGCGCACCGCGATCGAGCTGATTCTGGGCCGGTCCTAGGCCTCCCCAATCTCCGGGGCCTACCGCAGCGGCCGGGATGCCGCCCCGGGGCCGGCCGGCAGGTTTTCGGTCTCCGCGCTGGCGCTGTGCGGATCGACCCGTTATACGACTGCCCGGGACCTTTCCATCCATCGTCCGGCGCATTCCGGCAGCACGAGCAATCATGGCCAAAATCCACTTTATCGACCATAGCGGCGAGAAACGCACAGTTGAGATCGAGAACGGCGCGACGGTGATGGAAGGCGCGATCCGCAACGCCATTCCCGGCATTGAAGCCGAATGCGGCGGCGCCTGCGCCTGTGCAACCTGCCATGTCTATGTCGATGAAGCGTGGCGCGAGAAGGTCGGCGCGCCGTCGCCGATGGAAGAGGACATGCTGGATTTCGGCTTCGACGTGCGCCCGAATTCGCGGCTGTCCTGCCAGATCAAGGTGACCGACGATCTCGACGGGCTGGTCGTGTCGACGCCGGAACGGCAGGCCTGAGGTCCGTTACTCGCCGTCCGGATTGACGCCGCGACGGACCCAGCGGCGGAAGTTCTCCCTGACCTCCGCCGGCAGCGGCGTCGGCCTGCGCGTGGCCTCATCGATCATCACGGTGACCGCCTTCGCCGACGCCACGCATCTCCCTTGCGAAAACACCACCTGATCAAAGGTGGTCGATGTCCGTCCGAACTTCACAAGACCGAGCCCGAGCTCGATCTGGCCCGGCCAGTGCAACTCGGCGCGGAAATGGATGTCGAGACGCACCATGATCCAGCCGAGCCCGGCCGGCATCAGCCCCATGCTGAGGTCCTTCACCAGCGTGACGCGGCCGGTTTCAAAATAGCTCGCATAGACGGCGTTGTTGACGTGGCCATTCGGGTCGAGATCGGCAAACCGCACATTGTCGGACAGCCGATAGGGGAAATCTTCCAGGCGTGGCGTGTCATCCACGCGGACAGGGGCGTTCACGAGAATTGATCTCCGTCAGTTTCTGTCCATACAGCCGAGTTACGAAGGCTCGGCAAGGGGTTGCCGCGCCAGCCGCTGTCCCTATTATGCATGTCACGATCCGGCCCACTTGGCTGGAGAGGCGAAAAGCCGTCCAGTCGACCTCAACTGAAAAGAAGCGGACATGAGCGAAGCGATCAAGACCGATGTGCTGATTATTGGCGCGGGCCCCTGCGGACTGTTCGCCGTGTTCGAACTTGGCCTGCTCGACATGAAGGTGCATCTGGTCGACATCCTCGACAAAATCGGCGGGCAGTGCGCCGAGCTTTATCCCGAGAAGCCGATCTACGACATTCCGGGCATTCCCTTCGTCACCGGCCAGGGGCTCACCGATCAGCTGCTGGAGCAGATCAAGCCGTTCAACCCGACCTTCCATCTCAACGAGATGGTGGAGAGCATCGAGAAGATCGGCGATCCCTTGTTCCGCGTGAAGACCGATGCCGGCAAGGAGTTCGAAGCCAAGGTGGTGGTGATCTCCGCGGGCGGTGGTTCGTTCCAGCCGAAGCGTCCGCCGGTGCCGGGCATCGAGGCCTATGAAGGCACCTCGGTGTTCTATGCCGTACGCAAGATGGAGCAGTTCCGCGACAAGAACATCCTGATCGTCGGCGGTGGCGACTCCGCGCTCGACTGGACGCTCAATCTGCATCCGATCGCCAAGCGCATCACGCTGCTGCACCGGCGCGATGATTTCCGCGCGGCGCCGCACAGCGTCGAGCAGATGCGCTCGCTGGTTGCCGACGGCAAGATGGATCTCAAGATCGGCCAGGTCACGGGGCTCGAAGGCGCTGGCGGTCAACTCTCGGGCGCCGCCTTGAAGGGCAACGACAATGCGATGTCGACGATCGCCTGCGATACGATGCTGCCGTTCTTCGGGCTCACCATGAAGCTCGGTCCGGTCGCGAACTGGGGCGTTGCGCTCGAGAACAATCTGGTGCCGGTCGACACCGCCGCGTTCGAGACGAACGTTTCAGGCATCTTCGCGATCGGCGACATCAACACCTATCCGGGCAAGCTCAAGCTCATTCTATCCGGCTTCCACGAGGGCGCGCTGATGGCGCAGAAGGCGCACCGCTACGTGTATCCGGACAAGCGGCTGGTGTTCCAGTACACAACCTCGTCATCAAGTCTGCAGAAGAAGCTTGGCGTGAACTGATTCCGCTCCGGCAGCGACGAATGCCAGCGGCATGGGCCATTTCCCGCGCGGCACGGGTACTGGAACGCCCCGTCAAATGGCCGTAGTCTGCGCGTAGTCGAGTTTGTCGATTGATCAGGTGATGATGATGCGGAACACGCGATCCAGACTTCGGCTGATCTTGGCGCTCGCCGCGGCCTTTGCGCTAGCTGCTCCGCCTGCGGCGTCCGCGGCCGAGCTGTCGGCGGCCGGCCTCTGGCAGAAGATCGAGGACGGCAAGCCCGAGGGCTGGTTCCTGGTGATCGAGCGCAACGGCCTGTACGAAGGCATGATCGCAAGGATGTTTGCAGCGCCCGGTGATCCGCCCAATCCGGTCTGCTCGAAATGCACCGACGATCGCAAGGACATGCCGTGGCTCGGCATTCCGCTGATCCGCGACATGAAGCGCAACGGGCTCGCCTATGAAGGCGGCAATGTGCTCGATCCGCGCAATGGCAAGGTCTACAAGGCCAAGATGACGCTGAGCGCCGACGGGCAGACGCTGACCATGCGCGGCTATCTCGGCATCTCGCTGTTCGGCAAGGACGAGGTCTGGACCCGGCTGCCCGACACCGCGATGGCGCAGCTCGATCCCGCGATCGTCGCCAAATATCTGCCGGCGCAGGCCGCAGCGGTGAAGCCGCCGCCGGCGCCCGTGCCCGCGACGAAGCGGCACTAAGGACGTTTCACGCTCCGATCCAGGATTACGTTCGCGTTCGCAGGGCGCGAGCGTTCAGCGCTGCTCCGGTGCCGTCGGCAATGGCGCCACCGGCTCGGAAAGCACCTCGGGCACCGTGGTGTTCAATTGCAGCACGGTGGCGGCCGCGGGCACCGCCGCATCGGCCATCGCCGCATGACCTTCGGCGCTGGGATGCACCGCGCCGCCATACACCGCCGACAGGATGCCCCATGTCGCGTCGTGGATGTCGGTTGGCTGCATCGAGGACGGCAGGCCCTGCGGGTAGGTCATCGCCGCGAAATAGCTGTCATTGGCGTCGCGGATCCAGCGCGCGCGCGGCAGATAGGCGCGGTATTCGCCGGCGCTGCGGCCGCATTTCAGCGGCTGGCTCGCGGCGGCGACGATGTCGGAGACGAAGCTGTCGCCGTTGGCGGCGAAGCAGTCGCGGTCGAACTCCGGATCGGTCGATGCGCGTGCGCAGAAGCCGTGGCTTGCAAACGCGTCCTGATGCGCATCGACGAAGGTCATGCGGTCGGCCTGCGGATTGCGGCAGATGATGCCGGACTGGCACTGCGCGATCGCCTTGAGCTGCGGCAGGAACTCGTTCTGCACGAAGCTCGAGACCGAGGCGAGCCGCTTCGGATCGGCGTTGAACGAAGGATGGATCTCGAAACCGGCGCGGCCGCCGGGGCAGGGCGCGCCGCCATTGGCCAGCGCCGGATTGGCATAGGCCGTGTAGATCACGTGCGAGAGGTCGCCGCCGACCAGCGGCTTCAGCGCATCGCGCAGCTTGGCGAAATCGGCCGGCAGGTCGCGCGCCAGTGCCGAACGGGCATCGTCGACGCTGGCCATCGAGCCGCCCTGGCTGAACAGCGTGCGTTCGGTCGGCGTGTCGACGATCACGTTGGCGACGAGGCCGGAGAAGTAGATGTCGTTGGCGCCGATCGACAGCAGCACGAGATCGAGCGCGCGGTCGGGCTGCCGGCGCTTGGCGGCTGCCAGTGCCGTGCGCAGCTCGGCGATCTGTCCGTTGACGGTGCCCGAGCAGCTGCTCGCGGTTTTGGTCGGCAGACATTCGCGCGCCTGCTGCGAGCCGAGCAGCCCGTCGGCGATGGTGGCGCCGGTGCAGGCCAGCGGCAGATAGGTCACTGCGATGTGCGGATACTGCACGGCGAGCGCAAGCGCGGTGCGGGTCTGGTAGCTGTACAGCGAGCGATGACAGGCCGAGTTGAGCCACAGCGCGCTGTGGCGCTGCCAGTTCGCCAGGGTGTCCGGCGCTTCGCAGGCGCGGCCGCCTTTGAAGCCGGCGCGGCTCGGCCGGTAATATTGCGCTCCGCCGAGATAGGAGCGGAAACAGAATCCATCGTCGGAGAGTGCGATTGCGCGATCGGGATTGCCTTCGCCCGACGCGATGCTGTCGCCGAGGCCGGCGATCAAGAGGTCGCGCACCGCGATCTGCGTCGTCACGCGCTGGTTGGCGTCCGAGCCGCTGGCGACGTCGACGGTTGCGACCGTGGTGCGGCCGTAGCGGACGCGCAGATTGACCGGCTCGGCGCAATCGAAGGTCTGGGATTGCGGCCCGTCGCCGTCATCGAACGACCAGGCGCAGGTCGCACCGACCGGAACCGGGCCGGTGAGCCGCACGACGATCGGGTGATCGATCGGCGTCAGATAGCTTTCCTTGACGTTGTCGCGGGTGCAGGGCTCGCTGACGCGGCCCTGCAGGTCGATGCAGAGCCGGTTGACCGTATTGCGGGCCCAGCCGCGGCCGTCGCTTTGCAGTTCCAGCGCCTGTTCGGAGGCCAGCACGCTGCGGCCGAGCCCGCTTTCGACATGCAGGCGGAAATCGCGTTCCTCGCGGAACAGGCGGAAGCGGTTGCGGACCTCCCAGGAGATCGAAAGCTGGGTATCCTGCGCCTCCGCGGCTGAGGCCAATACCGCCGCAAGCGCGCTGCCGAGCAGCACGCTGCAGATCGTCACACGAAACGAAAATCGAACCAAAGAGCCAATCATGGCGCGGTTTGACGCGAGTGGTACGGCGAAAATAAGAGAAGCGGCTGCAGGGATCAAAAACCCGGGATCGAACAAACCCGGGCCAGGGGCTGATAGCGTTGCTGATAACGTCGCTGTTACCGTCGCAGCCGCCTGATCTGCTGCTGCCGGCTTTCGATCGGTTGCCGCACGGTCGCCGAAGCCGTGCAGGCTTGGCTTAATCTTTTTCGTTCTTGCCATGGCCGCACCACGTTGAGCCACAGCTCGCGCATGCCCATGATCGAGATCGAGATACCGAACGGGATCAGGAAATAGAGGATCCGGAACACGACCAGCGTCGCCAGCAACTGCTCCTTGCTGAACTCCGGCAGCGCCACCAGCATCGCGGCGTCGAACACGCCGATCGAGCCGGGGGCATGGCTCGCAAAGCCGAGCAGCGTCGCCAGGATGAACACCACCGCAAGCGAGACGAAGTCGATATGCGGTTCGGTCGGCATCAACAGATACATCGCGAGCGCGCAGAAGCCGAGATCGACCACGCCGATGATGATCTGCAACAGCGTCAGCTTGGCCGAGGGCAGCACCACCTTCCAGCCGTTCTGGCCGAGCTCGCGGCGCTTCTCGCCGGTCAGCAGCCAGACGAAATAGGCGCCGATGCCGGTAAGGCAGCCGAGCGCGATCAGCCGGTTCATCGCCGGCGGCAGCAGGTCCATCGCCGATGCCGCCGCGGGGTGCCAGGCCATGCCGAAGCCGAGCACGAACAGATTGCCGAGCCAGAAGGTCAGGCCCGAGAGAAAGCAGATCTTGGCGACGTCGATCGCGGAGAGGCCGTAATCGGAATAAATCCGGAAGCGGATCGCGCCGCCGGTAAAGACGGTGGCGCCGATATTGTGGCCGATCGTGTAGCTGGTGAAGCTCGATAGCGCTGCGATGCGGTAAGGGACGTGGTTCTTGCCGATCGTGCGCAGCGCGAAGAAGTCATAGAAGGTCAGCGTGCAGAACGCTCCGACCACGCAGAGCGCCGCCAGCGCGATCCGGTGCGGCGCGATGTTAGTCAGCGCGGTGAGGATGATGCCGGTATCGACGCCCTTCAGGGTGTGGACCAGCGTCGTGATCGCGAACACGATGATGAGCACGCTCGCAGCGATCCCGAGCCGTTTCCAGCCGATCTTTTCCTTGAAGCCACGCCCGAGCGTGGTCAGCAGCCGAAGCATTCATCCTCCCGGCAGGGACAATTTCAGTGGGACCCGGTCACGGACGGCGACGGGTGACGGGCAAACGCACCGTACGCGATGACCCATAAGGCAAAACCGATGCGTTGTGCAGCCCTTGACAAGCCAACCTTAGGCTCCTGTCCAGCGTTGTTGTCATACTGGCTACATATGTTCTCGCTCTGCGGAATGTGAGTCGCGGCCATGTCGCGCACCGCGCCGGGACCGCAGCGTGTTCCGCCGTCGTTCGGCCATTCATGGCGATTTCGTCGGCATTTTTGGCGATTTTGCCGCCGTTGCGGGGACCATGGGAGCGAAGCGAATAGACGATATGCATCGGCATGGGGGAGGTCGGGTCCGGCTGCGGCGTTTACCAAAGTGTGAAGTCGATGCGCGCATCTGCGTGATCGGGCTGTGAACCGCGGTTGGGGCCGGAATGAGGCGCCCGGAGGCCGGTCCGTAGGTCTATTGAGGCAAAACGCCGCGCAACATTGCCGTGGCCGCATGGCCCCGGCCGCCATCGCAATGCCACACTTCGATCGATGACGAAGTATCATTGAGAAACGAAGACCTATCTCTCGCATTGGTTGCGCAGAGCGAGGTCAAGACCATGAAACGGACATCCCTGAACCTCCGGCGCGTGCCGGACCAGCGCGCGGCGTCGCATCGGCGATCGGCCGGGCTTGCGGCGACGTTGACGCTCGCAGCCATGAGCCTCGGTTACGGCGTCGTGCAGCTCGACGTCACTATCGTCAACACGGCGCTCAACGCGATCGGCGCTTCGCTGGGCGGTGGTGTGGCCGAGCTGCAATGGGTGGTCAGCGCCTACACCATCGCGTTCGCCGCCTTCATCCTGACCGCGGGCGCGCTGGGCGACCGGATCGGCGCCAAGCGCATTTTCATGGCCGGCTTTGCGATCTTCACCGCGGCGTCGGTCGCCTGCGCCGTCGCGCCTGATGCCGTGACGCTGATCGCCGCGCGCTGCGTGCAGGGACTGGCCGCGGCMTCCTGGTGCCGAACTCGCTCGCGCTGCTCCGCCACGCCTATGCCGACGAGA
>NZ_LGHK01000115.1 GCF_001908235.1 Bradyrhizobium sp. NAS96.2 | reverse complement strand
GCTGCACTATAGCGAATGGGAACCTCAACCTTGCCGTCCTTGAAGAAGAACAGCTTTTGTTCTTCCCGATCGAGGAATGTTGCTGCATCAGCCAGCAACTTTATGAGGGAAACGACTGCACGATACGATTTGAGCTGCGGTGTGGACGTATCGCGGTCGCTCAGACGGCCGTCGATGACATAAAACCGCACTGGGAAGTCTAAGAATCCCTTCGGGGCCGATAACAGGCCATCAAGATTCTGAGCAAGGATGCCGATGGATAGTTTTGGCGCACCCACGTGCACGGCGATTTTGTCGCCGATGCTTGCTCCGCTGATATTGTTTGTCGGGTAGAAATTCAAGTCACCGGAAGTCGACTCGTCTGCGTCGATCGACAGAATCGTATTTAGAATTTCGGCATTAGCGATCGTAAGCACGCCCTCCCGGTCTCCCGCGAATTCAACGTGGTCGTAGCACCGCAGCAGGTCTTGCCAACTCAAGTCAGCCATTAAGCTGTGCTTTCAGCTCTTCCGCCAATTCCATAGGAATATCACTCAACGTTAAAGAATTTGACTTCTCATTGTATCGTACCTTCCCCAGCGTAATGGCCTCACGCTCGAACTCGACAGACCAGAACGAAGTTTTTGCCTTGAACCGTACCAAGATCGCCAACGCGCGCCTGTCTGGGATGAAGCCGTCGTTGATCTTGCGTGCGTCGTCAGTGAGAACGCTCAGCAGCAAGTCAGGTTCGCTCGGGAACAACTCATTCGAGAACGCGGTAAGATGAAGTTGCTCCCGCTTCTTCGCTGATACGTCGCAGATTGCCTTCGCTTTCGCTAGGAACTCGTCTCGGTCGGCGCCCACCATGCTTTGCGAATCGGCAAAATGCTTCAATGCAGCAACAAGCGAGTTGGTATCTTCTCGGTCTTGTACGGTGGTGTCGCAGCCTAAAAACTCTTTGAAGTACTCGGCAACGTCTCCCTTACCTTTGAGAAATCCAACATAGCGCTCTTCTTTGTTTGCCCATGCCGTGAGATTGATGCGGCCAGCAAAACGAAAGCCATCAAGGTCCAGCGTCGTGACGTCGCTAACATCGTAGTCGTGCGTGATGGCCGCTCCGAGACGGTCGTTTACGATGGCGATCATGACAAACTGCTTGCCGTCATCTTCGAAATGCACAAAGAAGACATGACCGCCCGTTGCGCCGGTTTTGCGTCGAGCTTGCGTGACCAGCGTAGTCATTAGCGAGGTCGTCAATGTCTCGAAGTCCTTTGACCCTCCATCGATGTAAATTCGCAAGAATCCCTGTGTCGGAAAATTGACGTCATCGGCGGAAAACTTGCCGTGGGATTTGGACGCGCGTCGCGCATACAGATGATGAAGTTCGTCGACCACACGAGTAAGGGTCGACCCATGCTTCAAATCGTTCTTGCCGACGACGAACTCAAAGTCATCTTCTCCCTTGCGACGCAAATCATGAATGGCAACGTGAAAAATCTTACTTGGCATTATGTGGTCCCCCAGATTGCGACAGTCATAGCGTTCAAGGGCGGGGTTGGTCACGTCCAAAGCACAATGCAAAGTTGCGCCTGTCGTCGGGGTTGACATGAGAACAAAATAGGAACATATAGTGTGAGGGTCAAGGCGGAAGGGGCGGTCCAGCGTAGTACAGGCCGCCCCCACCATGGTTACAGTTTCCTAGCCGATCTTGCTTTCAGCACCTCTCGCACGACCGTGGCAGGCAGCGACGCCTCCAGCTGCGCGAGCTGGGACGAGACACGTGCAAGCCCTGCGGAATCGGCGCCCTTCGCATCAATGCTGATTTGGATGGGGACGGTAGTATTGCCGCTCCCGCCACTGAGTGCGGCTATCGTCTGTTTGTTCGGGGTTATCGTGCGTGAAGACTGCACGCGGTACGGTCGAGTCCAGTTCGAGAGTGCTCTTTCTAAAGAGCAGAGCATCGGCGAGTTGGCTTGGCGTTCCCTTTGACGGAGGGACAAAGGAGTCCAGTCCGCGAGCGATGAATTCGCCAAGGCGCTGACCGTTCTCGTCCCTGAGTTCGTAGTATCGCAGCGCAATGGCTGCATAATGTTTGGCCGGGCCACCAACGGCTAGCGGCAGAAGCCAAAATGCGACGTGCCGGGAGTCGAGCTGTTCAACGGCTTTGCCACGCGACGGGTCCACCAGCAAATTAATGGTGGTGGCTGGCTTGCTTGTATCGGTTCGTAGCAGAACTGACTCGGTTTCTCACGAACTGACTCTGCGACGGCCCGCTGGAAGTCAGAACTGCCCGCCCATAAAGATCTGGTTCCAGGTTTCGGTCATTTCCGGGGCGAGAAAGGATGGGTTGCCGGTACGGGACGAGCCGACCCACCATATAGAGCGCCACGATCCGATAAGCCGCAAAGATCGATCTGTTGCTTCGAGGTTGCGCGTTGTGTTATTCGCTTTCATGTCCCGATACTCCGCTACTCACATGGTTCGGACACGGACGCGCGAACATCCAGAAGCAACTCGGCGTTCGCACAATTCGACTAGCTGAGTAGGAAGCATCGTCATTCCTGACGACGACATGTGTGCATCTGCTGCAGAAAGCACCGGCCTTTGGATTGCCTTTCGTCACATTACATTCACGGTGGTTAGGATCGCAACGGTCGTCGCCGAATGGTCGCTTTGCGCCTGAGAACTGCGGATGGGTCGAGTCGCAGTTGACCCAAGGCGGGACGTCGGGATTGCTGGCGAAGTCCAGGCTAGGAGCTGGTCTTACCACTTGCCTCCTGCACTATCATGTCTGCTACCGCACTACCAACACCGGCACGCTTCCGTCCGCTAGGACCTCCGATGTTTGACTCCCCAACAAAAGCTTCCTGAGGCCGCGACGCCCGTGAGAGGCCATGACGATTAAGTCGCAGCCTCTGGACTTTGCCGTTTCGATAATCGCAGTGGCTGGGTGCGCGTTCGGAACATGCAAGAGTTCTGCAGAAATCCCGATCTGCTCCGCCATAGCTCGAGCTTCATCGAGCAGTCTGCCAGCACGTTCCTTGCAGCCTGCGTCAAAGCGATCAACCTCTTCCTGCGTGGGAAGCCACCCCGAGGCGTGTCCGCTCCCATAGTCGATCGGTAGCGGTTCCGTTACGGTGATGACTGTCACTTTGGCGTTCAGGGCCTTTGCTAAAGCAATCCCATGCTTAACGCCTTTTCTCGCAACGTCCGATCCATCCGAGCTCAAGAGAATATTGGCGTACATTCGGGGCCTCCCTTGCTAGTAGACCACATTCACTGACAAACCAGTACGGGGATTTTCGCGAGCGTCAGCACCTTGTTTGTCACGCTGCCGATTAGAAACTTGGAAAGTCCGCTGCGCCCGAGCGATGACATGACAACGAGATCGCAGCCTTTGTCCTCGGCTGCTGCGATGATGGCTTGGTGGCCCGTGCGCCACCCCATACTCCGCTTGCTGCGCCCCACCTGTCGGAATGAAAACAGCGGCGGCAGGTCGCGTTAGTGGGCTCCGGTGCGGACAATCCAAAGCACGCCTTCCACGAATAGACGATTGTCGCGTCCCGTCGAACCCCGTTGGTCGGGACGGCCGATGATCAGGCCCGATATCCGGATCCACGGCTCATCGCTCAAAACGGTCGATCCATGACGCCCAAGACTGCCTCCCAAAAAAGCCATCTTGAATCATGCTTTCACTGACTTGAGAATCCCAACAGTCCACGCGACCTAGAGCTGATTACTTTGGTTGCGCGCGACAATCTTGAGCACAAGAAGGAAAACGCCGCCAAGCAAAGAAAGAGCTCCGAGCGAGGCAACCGTCCAAAAGTCCTCGTGCAGGCCGATCACGATCAACACGATGCCGAGTAGAAGAAGAAGGACGGCCGCAGATTTCTTGACTAAGAGATTTTCCCCTACATAGCTTGCCATGTTGAATCCTCTCGTTTGATCTCAAACCATTTCAACCTTACCGAGATGGCGCACCAGTCTTGCCAAGACCGTTTTCATAAATCTTGGGATCGAACACCCATTTGGCTTCGCCCGTGGCCTCGTCGATCGCCGCAACCCGCGATAGCGAGGTGTAGAGCACCCCAGCGGCGTCGACTCATTGACGGAAAACTGGAGCCCTCTGCCGGATCGGCTTCATGTATGGCCCGATCGGGAGACCTCCAACGCCACGCGATGTAAGTCCTTGGCATGGTGCCGTCGATCTGCGTGAGCAGCGAATAGCGCGCCGCGGCATCGGGTACCACCATAAGCCGGCCATGAGTCTTTCGCCAGCGCCGCCCCGCCTTGGCCCCGTGGCGCCATTCTGCGGCGAGGCAAGTTTGCGGAGCTCCTTTCATTCGAAGGCACATACGACAGCTACGCTTACTCAATTGCATCCGGACCTCAGCACATCTCGTAATTGTGAAAGCACGGGGCTGATTGGCCGATAAGAGAGTCTAACGTCTGTGTTAAATTTTGCGGATGCGTGGATCTCGCGGTTGATCAGGGGCAGCATGCCGGCTCGTTACAGGAGAATTCAATGTCAGATCTTGTCGCGATCGTGTACCCATCCGAAGCTAAGGCAGAGGAAGTTCGGCAGAAAATACTCAATCTGCAGAGGGAATATCTTATCACGATCAATGATGCCGTGATCGCAGTCAAAACAGGGGACTCTGTAAAACTCAATCAACTTGTGAACACTACGATGACGGGCGCCGCAAGCGGAAGCTTTTGGGGACTGCTGTTTGGGTTGGTGTTCTTGAATCCCCTTATTGGCCTGGCTCTTGGTGCCGGAGCAGGCGCATTGAGCGGCGCGCTGACCGATTTCGGTATCAGAGATCAGTTCATGAAGGATCTCGCATCTAACGTGAAATCGGGAGACGCCGTTCTGTTCCTGCTGATCCAGAGTATGACTGCAGACAAGGTTCTCAGTCAGATCAAGGATGCGGGAGGTACCGTTCTGAAGACCTCGCTCGATGAACAGAAAGAGCAGCATCTGCGCGACACGCTCGCAAGCGCAGCTCAGCCAAAGGCTGCCTGAGGGTTGAGCTAAACCATCGTTGAGAACCGCCGCACGCTGCGCTGTCGCGGCAGCCGCCTGATTGTTCTCGCAGCTGATTCACGCTCGGGGTTTCCAGACCGCGTTGGTGTGGGTCCTTAAGCGGGATCGCGTGCAAGAAGGTCGGCTGCAGCACTCGGGTCTGCGGCCATCTGCCGGTTCTCTCCTGGGCGGTGAATACCGAGGAGGAAATCATGCGAAAATCGATTCTATGGGCGCTCGCTCTTGCGGCTGCTGCGGCGGTAGTGACTACGACTGGCGGTCGCTCGCAGGCCGGTTTTATCGGAGGACCGCTGGGCCTGCATGGCGCGGGCGACGAGCATCGGCTTACGGAAACTGTCCAATTCCGGTGGAGAGGCCACCGTTACTGTTGGTACAATCGCGGATGGCGCGGCCCCGGCTGGTATCGATGCGGCTTCAATTGGCGGCGCGGCTCCGGCTGGGGCGGTCCGGCCGGATGGCACGGATGGCGGCATTCAGGCCGCCCGGTGGCTCGTCCGCCGGCGCCGGGCCGGCCGGGAATCCAGCGTCCGCGACCGCTTCCTGAGAGGGTGCCAGGTCAGCCGGGAGCCCGGCCACTCCCCGGCAGGACATGACGTGATGGACACGCCCTCTAGGGCGCCGATGCCATGCATGATTGGATATCACGATTGCTTCGAGCCCTTTCGTCAGGACAGGCGAGCAACAGGGGCTGATTTCGTGGAGCAAAAGCATGGGTGCAGCAGCGAACACGGCCAACGAAGAGTGGCCTTGGCACGCGATACCTCAACATGAGGTCGTGAAGCGACTTGCTACCAGTTGCGAGAAGGGCCTCGATCCGGATGAGGCCTCGATCCGGCTTCAGAAATACGGGCCAAACCGTTTGCCGGAAGGCAGGAAACGGGGCCCGCTTACGAGGTTTCTCACGCAGTTCAACAACATCCTCGTCTACGTACTGCTTGCCGCAGGGTTCACCAAGTTAATGCTGAACCTGTGGGTTGACGCGGCAATCATCTTTGGCGTGGTCGTTCTTAACGCGCTGCTCGGGTTCATTCAGGAAGGCAAGGCCGAGAGGGCACTGGATTCCATCCGCAACATGCTGTCCGCCGAAGCTCGGACGATGCGCGGCGGGGAGACCCGCATGATTCCAGCCGAGCAACTTGTTCCGGGGGACGTTGTGCTCCTGGAATCGGGCGACAAGATTCCTGCAGATCTGCGGCTCATCGAGGCGAAGAACTTGCGGACCGAAGAGGCGGCCCTCACTGGCGAGTCCGTGCCCGCGGAAAAGAGCGTCGATGTGGCGCCTGCGAACGCGACGGTCGGCGATCGCGAAAACATGGTATTTTCCGGCACCATGGTCGTGTCCGGTCGCGCGACCGGGTTGGTCGTCGCGACCGGCAGTGAGACAGAACTCGGCCGTATCAACCAGTTGCTCGCCGACGTCAGCCCGCTCGAAACCCCGCTGCTACGACAGATCAAGAAATTTGCCTACGCCATCACCGCGGCCATCGGGGTGATCAGCGTCCTGATCTTCGCCTACGGCAGATGGGTAAAGGCCATGGACTTTGTGGAGCTCTTCCAGGCCGTCGTGGGCATCGCCGTATCGCTCATCCCGGAAGGACTGCCTGCGCTTATCACGATCACTTTGGCCATCGGCGTACAACGCATGGCCCAGCGTAACGCTATTATCCGGCGGTTACCCGCGGTCGAAACGCTCGGCTCGGTGTCGCGGATTTGTTCGGACAAGACGGGTACGTTGACGCTCATGGAGATGATGGTGGTGTCCGCCGTCACGGCCGAGTCGGCGTATCAGGTCACCGGCGACGGCTATTCGCCCGAGGGCGAAATCAAAAAGGACGGACAGCCCGCGGGCAAGGACGCCGTGCTTACGCTCATGGGGCGGGTGTCCCTGCTCTGTAACGATGCGGAGCTATTCCAGAAGGAAGGCATCTGGAAGGTGGAGGGCGATCCAACTGAAGGCGCGCTCTATCCGTTCGCGGCCAAGCTCGGTATGGATCGGCAAGCCGAGCAGGCCGCATCTCCGCGTATCGACGCCATTCCATTCGAATCCGAGCACAAGTTCATGGCGACTCTCCACCAGGCTGCGAGCGGCGAGCAAGCCTTGCTTGTCAAAGGCGCCCCGGAAGTCATCCTTGAGCACTGCAACCGTCAGCGGACCGCCGACGGACGGCCGGAACCACTCGACCGCGAGCACTTCCTGAAACAATCAGACCGGCTTGCGGCCCAAGGCGAACGTGTTCTAGCGCTCGCGTGGCTCGAGAACCCGAATGTGACAGCTGGCGGCCTCACCGCGGCCGACCTGCCAAGGACGCTCGTCTTGCTCGGCCTGATTGGCCTGCTGGATCCACCCCGCAAAGAGGCTATCGAAGCCGTGAAGGAATGCCACAGCGGCGGCATCCGGGTCACCATGATCACCGGAGATCACAAGATCACGGCCGCGGCCATCGCCAAGATGCTTGGGCTTGGCGATGGGACGACGGCGATCACGGGCACCGAGATCGAGGATATGGACACCGCCACGCTGCAGGAACGTGTCCGCGCCGTTGACGTCTTCGCGCGAGCCAGCCCCGAACACAAGCTGCGCCTGGTGAGAGCGATCCAAGCGAATAATCAAATCGTGGCCATGACAGGCGATGGGGTGAACGACGCACCGTCTCTCAAGAAGGCTGACATCGGCGTTGCGATGGGTATCAAGGGTACCGAGGTCACGAAGGAAGCCGCAGCGATGATCCTGGCCGACGACAACTTCGCCTCGATCTCGGCGGCGGTGAAGGAAGGGCGCACAGTCTACAACAACGTCGAGAAGGCCATGCTATTCCTGTTGCCGACCAACGTCGCGCAGGCGCTGGTCATTGCGGTCGCAATCCTTGTCGGGTTCACCATGCCGATCACGGCCCCGCAAGTGCTGTGGGTCAACATGGTGACCTCGGTTGCGCTGGGCCTGGTCATCTCCTTCGAACCGCACGAGATCGATGTGATGCGCCGGCCGCCGCGCGCGGTGGACCGCCCGATCGTGACTGGCTTCGGGATTTGGCGGATCATCTTTGTCGGCTTGGCGCTCCTTGCCTACACCTTGCTGGCGTTCTTCTGGATGAAGGCGCAAGGCGCATCGGACGGGCTTGCCCGGACGGTGGCCGTCAATGCCATCACGATCGGCCAGGTCTTCTATCTGCTGAACAGCCGTTACCTGGTCGACTCGTCGCTGTCTTTCAAGGCGCATATCGGCAACGCCTACCTGCCGCTCGGCATCATTGCCGTCGTGATCCTACAACTCATCTTCACGTACCTACCGCCGGTCAAGGCGATGTTCGGCAATGAAGCCGTCCCGCTTTGGGTGTGGCCATGGCTTCTTGCGGGCGGCCTGCTGTTCTTCCTTGTCGTGGAGGCAGAGAAGTTTATCATTCGCTCGTCACGCTCGCTGCGGAAGGTCGTAGTCGTAGCGGAATCCGGCATGTGAACGGCTCGTTTTCGCAAGATTGCGCGTGTTTCGAGCTCTTGCGCGCTATGCGCCGCGACCGACAAGATGCGCCGCGGAGCGCCAGGCGTGGTGCGCAAGTGCCTCAAGGCGCCGGACAGCATCGACGCGAGCGATTGCGTCGTCCGCGGTCAACGCTCCGCTCGCCACCGAGCCAAGCGTCGCACTGCGATGGTCCTTCCGCAGTTCGCCGAGTGCTTTCGCGCAGCGTTCCAGTAGGGCGAGGGATTGCTCGGTCGACGCTCCGGTTGCCAGGCGTTCTTTCTCCGACTCGATCGGCTCCTTCGACCCGCTTCCGGACGCGATTGGGAAAGTGTGACCAGTAGAGGCCGGCAGGGCGGCGACTTCAGCGGCGAGCGAGGCTGCGCCAACCATTGCCTCCGCGCACATTTCCGCGACACGAATATCTTCAGGCCCGCCGGTCGGGGTATCGAATTCGCTCCCCTCGCCTACGGTTTCGGTCAGGCGAGACGCGTGGTCGAGCGCGTGCAGTGTGCTGGTGAGCCGTCCCTGCTCGTCCTCCGATTCGGGCGGGCCACTTGCCTCCGACATGAATTGTTGAGCCTGGCGCAACGCCTCGGCGGCCTCGGCCGCTGGCACGACGTCCTTTTTGGGACGGAGGGATGCGCCCGGATTCGTCGCACCCAAGGCCGTCGCGAGTGATCCGCACATCGTCCCAAGTGCGCGCGCAACCGTCCGCCGTACGGCTTCCTCGGCCGCAATCGGTGTCGCCAGCGCTGCCGGGTCAAGGCACCGCGTCAGCGGCGAACCGCGTTCGGGCAGAATGCGCTCGACGAACCGCGTGAACCCGTTGATCACCGGCAGCAGCACGAGGACGCCAACGACGTTGTACATGGTGTGGTAGCCAGCAAGTAGCGTCACGCCATCGATCGTGTTAGAGGCGCGGACCAGCAGAGGAATGGTGACGGGGAAGAGCGCCAACGCGATCAAGGCCGCGATCAGCTTGAACAAGATGTACGCGAGGGCCAATCGTTTGGCGGTGCTGCTCGCACCGATTGCTGCCATGGCGGAACTGGTCGCCGTGCCGATATTCTGCCCAATGATCAGCGCGCAAGCCTGGTCCAGTCCGACGGCGCCCGCATAGTATGCGGACAGCGTGACCGCGATAGCCGCCGTCGATGATTGCATTACAGCAGTCATCACCAGTCCGACAGTGACCAGCGCCAGCAGGCCGTAAAAGCCCGACCACCATGTGGTGCCGAGAACAGCCGGCAAATCGGCCGGGTGCAACTGTTCGGCCAGCCCCCCCATGCCCTGCTGCAGAGTTGTCAGTCCAAAAAGCAAAAGCGCAAACCCGGCAAGCGCTGCCCCCGCTGCGGAAATACGTCCAGGGCCCAGCAATTTGATCAGCGCACCAACGAAGATCATCGGCAACGCCGCGGCCGTGAGCGAGACGCGCACCCCGATGAGAGCAACCAGCCAGCCGGTTCCTGTTGTGCCGACATTGGCGCCGAATACGAGGGCCAACCCTTGCGGAAATGTCAGCACACCTGCACTCACGAGACCGATGGTGGTCATTGTGGTTGCGCTAGAGGATTGCACGATCAGCGTGACGACGGCGCCCCAGAAAGCACCAGACAGCGAGGTCGCCGCGGCCTTGCTCAGCACCGTCCGCAATCCCGATCCGGCGAGTCGCTTGAGGCCGGCGGTCATAACGCTCATGCCAAGCAGAAACAGGCCCACACCACCAAGGACCGAAATCGTCGTCGACATGCGGTCCCTCCAGGGGACATCGACAATTGGGCCGTCTAATATAACGCAGCTGCAACGTATGGCCAGCCAAAGCTAGATCGTCGCGGATCGGCGGATGCAGTCGATTTCTTCGGTCGCGGCTGCCCTGGCGTAGCGCTGATGGTGCTGGCTATCGAGCGTCGAGCCACGGAAGTTAAGCTTCACGTGCAAGTTCCGCACGAGCCGCCGCCAGCTCCTTCTTCTGCTCCGGGCTCACCTTCGGATATGCAAGGTCGAGCTTCTCCACTGCCTCCACGACTGCCGCGGCGACTACAAGACGCGTGAACCACTTGTTGTCGGCCGGCACCACATACCACGGCGCTTGCTCCGATGCAGTGGCCGCGATCGCTGCCTCGAACGAGCTCATATAGTCGCGCCAGTACCTGCGCTCGTGCACGTCCGATGCAGAGAACTTCCAGTTCTTCTCCGGGTTGTCGAGGCGCTTCATGAAGCGCTTCTTCTGCTCTTCGCGCGACACATGCAGGAAGAACTTGAGGATGACTATGCCCTGCCGGCTGAGGTAATCCTCGAAGTGCGCGATGTACGTCAGCCGTTCGTCCCATATCTGCCTGCCCATGAACGACCGCGGCAGCCTCTGCCGCTTCAAGATGTCCTCGTGAACGCGCACGACGAGGACTTCCTCGTAATAGGAGCGATTGAAGATTCCGATCCGCCCACGCTCTGGCAGACGCGTGACGTAGCGCCACATGAAGTCATGGGCGAGATCCTCCCGCGAGGGGTGCTTGAACGAAAAGACCTGGCAGCCCTGCGGATTTACTCCCGACATGACGTGTTTGATCGTGCTGTCTTTGCCAGCCGCATCCATGGCCTGGAACACGAGCAGCAGCGACCAACAGTCTTGGGCATAAAGCATGTCCTGTTCTTCTGCGAGCCACTGAGTGCCACGTTGAAGAAGGTCGGCAGCTTCGCCCTTTTCCATCTTCAGACCGCACGTGTCGCCAGGGTCGAAGTCCTTCAGCTGAAAGCCCCTGCCGCTCGTAATTCGGAACGGGTGGATGTACTTCTGGATCTGGTCGAGAATCTCTTTCCTCGGCATGGAGTGAACTCCCTTTTTAAGACAGAGACAATCTCAGGCAGTCTGCTCAACGGCCCGGCCTTAGCCTGCTACCAACAGCCTTGATGGGCCGTGTCTTATCGTATCATGGCGACAGGGCTCCGTGCGCCGCAGCCTGATGGCCGCGGCCCAAGTCACTCCCGGCGACCGCAGTGCAGCGTGTAGACCTCGGCTTCGCAATGCTCGCGATCGGATCAGAATGGAACAAGAGGATGCTCATCTCTTCGCTCTTGTTTGCCAAGGCACTGCGGCACGCGGCGCCGTTGCTCGCGTCCGATCTTGGCCTGACAACGGAAGCGATCCCTGCCGCTTCTCGCAGCTATGTCTGCTGGACTAGCGAATGCAACGCCTTAACCGCGGCCTCTCGGCTCGCCGCCGGGACAAACAGACTGACCGAATGCGGCGACAGCACGTACTTGTCCGGGACAATCCCGTGATGTTCGAGAACCTGCAATGCCCTGAACGACAATTCCGACGAAACTCCACCGAAGCAGGTGAGACTCACCGAGCTTGACGCCTCGCGCTGCTTGCGCAGATCCTTGCTTCGCTCCAGCGTGCGCAATAGCGCGTCGAGCCACTCCGAATCACAGGCCACGGTCATGCTGGTTTTTCCCGCGGCGAGGAGCTGCAGCCAGGGCAGGCTGTTTTGCGTGAGATGCTGCGCGAATTTCTCGAAACCGTGATTTGGATCCCTGGAATCGATTTCCACATGTTCTATGCGAGCCATCGAGTTGACGGCCGGAACCTTTCCGTTTTCCATGCCTGCAATCTCTTTCATCACTTGCGTGCTGTTGTTCGACGCCACCCCACTGCTTGAGAACCAGAGGCACATCCTGACTTTGCGCAAACTCTACGCTGCGAAAATGCAGGAACTTTGCGCCCCAGAAGCACATTTCAGACAGCGATACGAAGTCCACTCGCCACAGGGGCCTTGCATTGGGCACGATCGACTCTACGACTTGCATCGGACGGATTGCCACTCAGCTCGACCAAAAGTGCATCGACAAAGCGACCGACGGCTTCTGCATCTGCAGCGGACACTCTCCTCGTGATGATCTCGGCCATCTTTGGATCCTACGTTGGGCGGACAAGTGCGCCTTGCTATCACCTTCCCAGAAAGAACTCCCAATCATCCTAGCGACAGGCTCGACGAAGACCGTTAGCGAGAATACAAGTTTGGACCGTCGCTCTCAATCGAGAGGTGATTTCAGCCAGATGAGTGTCGCCAGTTCGAAACGCATGGTCCCGGACCTCGACTAATCTGTTGCTCGGCATCTAAGCGGCCCGCCGTCGGCGGCTCCCTCGAGGCAAAAATCAGGCACAAGGCAATCAAGTCGCACGGATTGATGTCTCCCGCCTTGGTCTGCAGAGTTCGCTCGTTGCTGCCGGCTCGCGTGTCCTGCCATAGCGCGCAGCGCCGCAAAGCTGGTCCGCTTCGGCCTCCAGCACGGCATTCAGCGTTTCTTCGATCGTCCCGCGCACCATCTCGGCCCGGTGATCCCGAATCTGCGCTTCATCAATCTGGATCACCTGACCCATGGCATTCCCATCATTCAGCCTTGCTCCTTCATTCTAGAAGAAGCGTCAATCCTGAAAGTGCGAAAGAATCTGTTCGTGATCCGACGCGGGCCTTTGGCTAGCGAGGTGAACGACGTCTCATTCAACAATTCATCCCGCAGCCGGCCGTTGATGGGAAGACGGCCCCCCTCTCTCGGCGCCCGTCATATGATGCCAGATGTGCTGGCTGCAGAGGAGTTGTTCAAGATGAACGTCGCAACTATTGGGTTGGACACCGCGAAGTTCGCTTTTCACCTCCATGCGGTTGATGACGAAGGTCGCGTCTGAAATGGCCCGCGGAGCGGCACCGCTTGAACCGGTTTGTTCGTTGGACACTGACCGCTTCTGATCTCTTTCTAATCACGCTGCCAAAGACCCTGTCTGCTGCTGTTGCTGTGGCACGTGGTCAACGCGTCAGCTTGTCCATCATGTCCATAGCGTTCGCGGCCTCAGACTACACAAACGGCGCTCGGCGAGTGTTTCGGGCAAACGGCCGCGACATCATGAAGAGCCGTTTCGGCGGGCCTTCGGCCAGTGTCTGTCTTCGATCATCGGCGATGGCTCGAGACTTGCGCCAGGCAGCCCGCGGAACCGCGGTGCCTCGTCTGCCATATCACACAATCAAGGAGTCAGCCGGCATTCCCGGATGGCATTGAGCAAGTCGCTTATTCGCGAGCATCGGCATCACCCCACTTCTCGGCTCATCCTTTAGGCGCCCTTTCAATCGGAGAAACATAGAGCGACATAGTGCGTTGCGCGCGAGGCGTGCGCCAACTCAGCAGTCTCGTGCGGCATCACGCGACTTCCCGTTCACTGGCGTTCTCCACCGGATAACCCCGCAGCTCCGTGGCTGGGCGCCTTTACGTCACGCTCGAAACCCTGCCGAACCGAGGCAGTTGCCTGGTGAAGCGGCCCCGATGCTCGCGGCGAGTTTGCTGAATCGAGAAGTCTGCCACACGAGGATGCCGCACTGGCGCTCGAGGGTATAGCGGCCAAGGACGGCAAGTTGATTCTGGATGGCCTTTGTAATCTCGTTCTCCACGACAGGCGACCAGGAGCCTCCCTCAGCCTAGGCGCACTCCTCGCTGACGACGATTCCTGCGCCTCGATCGGACGATAATGTAGGTCTCGTCGATGTGTGTCCAATGGCCGCCGCGAAGCCAATGCTGCTCGGAATGTCACGCATCTCTGCGCATGCGGGCCTAGAATTCCGTCGCTGCATCCCCGGGGCGCCCCGTTCGTTCGAATCGTACCAAGTATTCGGCCGCTTTCCTCAGATGAGATTGTCCACATTCTTGATTCGCGCTAAGGGGAAGCAAACCAAGGATGGAAACCCTGACACGCGATGCCGCCAGATTTGTCTAGTCCAGCAAGCGCGATGGGTACAAATTTGGCGGACGGGCAGGAGATGGTCTGCCGTTTCACGTGGGAGATCAGATCCATCAATGCGCGTTTGGAGGAGCTTCGCCAGTTTCGGGCCAATATGCTTGGCGTTACTGGGCCACAATGGACCATCTTGACGGCTTTGGCGGATTTGGAAGGCGAAGACGGAATTCCGGTCAATGTGGTGTCAAAGTTGATGCACGTAGACGCTTCATTCGTGACGACCCAATCAAAGCTGCTGGAGAAAAAGGGATTGCTTCGACGCAGATCCTCCAAACGCGATGCTCGGGTCGTACAATTGTCGCTAACGGACAAGACTTGCAAGCTTCTCATGAGCGTCTCTACAAAGCTGGAAGCACTGGACGAGTTCGTTTTTGCCGAGTTCGGCATTCCGGAATCCCTCGAGCTAGTTAGCAAGCTAGCTGCAGTCAGGCATCGCCTGGAGAGCGCTTGCTTGAAAGCCGCTCTCTAATTCTGAGAATCAATGCATGGCCCTCGGAAATGACGTTGGACTGCGGCAATGTCTGATCTGCCAACCTTCGAAGTTTTATTGAAGCAGCGTGGGCGAAGGTGGTTGTGGTCGGTATGCGCAACCGATGGCACCGTGGTTATGACGGGCTCAGGAAACAGCCGATCTGCCGCCAGCTATGGAGCCAACAGGGCGCTGTTTCTGTTGCTGCTGAGCGCGCCATATCGCTCGGGACTTTCGACTGGAACAAGTCTGAGCTAATCCGCAGGCTCGTTTCTAGGCGCTCGCTTTCTACCGAGCTCTAAAGTTATCACGATCAGCGGCGAACGACCCGCTTGAAAGTCGTTCCCGTCTGGAGGACCGCGGGATGGTCAGCGTTCGGCACTTGTCAGAAGGCCACCGCGCCCAGCACGTGGCTCAGCACGTCCACCGGGCCCCTTCGAACAGGCGAAGCAGATCGGCTCGTTGTAAGATGAAGCCGACGCCGAATCTGCACCGACATTCCCCTAACACGACCTGTTCACGTAGAAGGCCTTCGTCGATAGAGGATGTCGACGCGTTGCGACGCTTCGGGCCAAGAACGTGTACAGCGGATTCGGCATACGCACTGTTAGGCGACCGACGAGCCAGACGATTTCTAGGCCGCGACGAAAGGGACGGCACGATAACCGCCCCATAACGCTCCGTATCCAAGCGGATCAGGGGCAAGCGGGACGAAGCCTGACATCACTATGCCTAAACAAACGGTGCGCAGGACCTGGCAGAATGGAGTCGGCGACCATCTCACCGGCAATGGCAAAGCTGAAAGAGCGATCAAGGGCGGCCTGTCAGCCGCCCTACTCTGCGAGTTTTGGTACCGCTTTAGTAAGCTATCGCTGATGACCGAGGCCGATCCCGAGATGTAAGGCCTTCTGACGCAGCGCACCGATCGTGCGTTTGGTCACCTTTGATATTTTTATGACTGGAGTCCGGGCCTTCGAATGGGCCTTGAGCTCCTTGATATCTTCTTTGGTCCACTCGCGCCGCTTGATGCGTTTCTTTGTTACTTTCTTCACCCTGAATGCTCCTTGTGAGAGGGCGGCTTGTAACACAGTTTTTTCGGAGCGACGACCTTAAAAGTGCCACTGACAGGAACTCGTACAGACTTACAAGATGACGTGCTTGGGTAAGTGACTGACACGGCCTCGCTATAAGTTCTCGAATGTAATAATCGAGCATACTATCGACAATCATACGTGATTAAGGCGAGGCTTGCCGCTGAGGAGGCCGCACATGTTTCTAGACTTTGCAGACGATTGGATTGCAAACGTATATCAGATAACCAATGCGACTTTGTTTGACATTTTTTCCGTATGGCGGACTAACCACGTCCACCATTCAAAAAGCTGGCGATATGCGACACATCACTGCCATCGCTGCTCGCATTTGAGCAACGATTGGGAAGAGAACACTCGCGACAACGTAGATCGGGCGAAACCGTAAGCGAGAAGCTGCAGTAACAGTATCGACAACAGTCTGCTCAACGGTCTACGATGGAGCGGATCGCTGCGATTACGAGTAGAGGTTACGCGCTTCTTGACCGAGCCATTGCACCGCGAATTAGCAAGCGCCCCGTTGAGCGATGTCAATCGCGCTCAGCGATGCGACGTGTGATGCTCGCCGATGCCAGGTGACTTGCCTCACGCGCCGAACATTCAGCTCGTTATTAGCCAGCTACTCCTTTGGACGGCGAGATATTTCTGTGTCCCCTGCGAGCGCACGATCTGACTTGCGGTGACCGATAACGAGCGGAATTGTGTCGGCTTTTCCTTCGACATGGCGACGTGTTGCTCGATGCCGCGACTCTGTCACAGCGCGACGCTACTGCCAACTTGAACGAGCTGAACTGTTGACGGCCGTAACGGCTTGCTACCATCAATGACAGGCCGATCATTCGTCTTAGGTCCGCGTCACCGCGGCGGCGCCCAACCGGGACGTTCGCGTTGGCGCTCGCCGGCGAAGCGCGTTGACGATCGGACCGCGGTCGCACGGTTTCATTTTGACTGTTTGGATCGAAATGGCCGTGTCCGGGCTCGTCGGCGGCGACGGCACGCCACGGCCGAGCCACCGAGATCGTCATAATGGCCGCTCTTCAATGACCATAGAATGCCGGTAGTCCGATAAGCTGGCCGAGCGGGTCGATCGAGGCGAATTTGCCCCAAGCGAGCTCGCAATTCGGTCGGCTGATCTACGTCATAGAGGGCGATCCACCATGCGGTTGAGGATCACGGAAGCCGCGGGTCGCGCTGTGGCCAGCGACGGGTGAATGAGTGGCATCAATCCAGGAAGCGCTGTGCGTGGCTGGCGGCTTCGCGATTGAGCGCACGCAGCGTTTGTTCATTCGGACACCATTTTGGAGGGCCTGCATGGTTCTCTTGATTGAGCTCAGCGGCACAGCGGCGTTTGGCCTGACATAGGCCGCACACGCGCTGCAGATCGTGTAATACGTCGCCATGATGCGCAGCGAACGCTTGCTCTGGAAGCCCTGCAAGTGCGAGCCGCTTACTCAAAAGCTCGGGTACGCCAGGACGTTGCGCCAATGTTCGAAACTCGGCCGTGGAGAGTCTGAGCTCACGCGCGATTGCGTCGATATCCTGATGGCTCAAATAAGCCAGCTCGGACTGTCGAGACAGAATAGTCCGTAACCGGCTGATCAGATTTCCGAAGAAACTACCGCCTTGTTCGGGTCGAGTAACCATGTTTCACGTCCATCTCGCCACCCTTAGCTCATAGAGACACGTCGGCTTTTGACGTGCATCAAATAGGACCGGCGCTGCGACGAGCCTGAAGGCCACGGCTTCAGCGCCAAGACAGGTTGCTAGGGGCAGCCCCCGACGACAATCCGAGAAAGCCAGCCGCTCACGAGCCGCGCGACGATACAACGCAACAAGTCGTTCCGGACGCGCGTCGGCCTTTTTGACCAGCATCAATACGTCGGTTGCGGCCTGCCGATAGAGATCACCTTCCCAGTCAAGGTCAGTACATGGCAGACAGGAAAACTTGGCGCCCCATCATCTTTTCGTGCCCAAATACGGGCGATCGGGTCCAGGGCCTTCTGCCGGACGAAAGCCCCGAGCTTGGAACCGACGTCCTGCACCCTGTAACCTGCGCAGCCTGCGGCGGAGCCCACTTCATCAACCTGCGGACCGGCGCCATGATCGGGGAGCGCCGCTAGGCCCAATTGGCGTGCGGGCGTCCCCTTTCTGGAACTCGCTTCGGTAATGCGAAGCTCTGGAACGCGCCAGTGGAGGCATATCAGTCAACCAACAGGCGCCTCACGAGCGTTAAGCAGACTCCAACCAACGGAGGATGTGCAACATGACAGCGATGGCGGGCGCGCCGGGCGCAAGCTTCATTCAGGGCGGCGTCGAAGATGCCAACCGACACGGACTTGGGCTGGTCGGGATCGATCCTGCTGAAGTTTGGCAGTATTCCGCAGCCATGATCTGGGCTGCCCACTAATTCCCGCCCCCGCATGGCAATAGCGTCACGGCGGGGGCAACCGGCAGACCACTTGCGCGATCGAGACCGCGGGCAGATTGGACGCAGAACTGCTCGCGCGGCAGACTGGGGAGCTCGTCGGGCCTGTTCAGAAGGATGCGTAACTTGTCAATCTGCAACTATGAACGGCATTCCGGTGCTAACGATCGGATTACCTGGGAACGGATCGAGACCGCCCCCTTTGATCGCGACCTGGAAATTGCCGTGATCGAGGGCAGCACCATTCACCGGCTGGTCTTCCCCTGCCGCCGCATAATCGGCGGCTGGATCGGGGCGAAGACCGGAGAACGCGTGACTGTACGGCCCACCCATTGGCGCACCTGGCCCAGATAGTACCGGCTGTCCTGTATTGTGTTGCCGTCGATACTGTTCGGTACTACCAAGCGAGAAACGTCTATCACGACAACGACAAATGCACTGAGGGGCAACAACATCGAACGGCAACATCTCGCCTCCGGCGCTGGCGGGCGACCGCGTTGCGAACACAGCAGCCGCCTAGCTTAACTTACCGGAAGCCGTGGTGTGCGGAAATTACCTGCCCTCGCTGTGGTCAGAGGACATGCTCAGTCCCGTCGCGTTGCACGGTCCTGTTCCTCATTCAATCGAGGTGGAAGCGCTTTCGTCCCAGCGCAACGATTTCGCGCTCCGTAGGGTGATCGCTGGATTCGACGTGCACCGTGAGCGTTGACCTGGTCGTTTTCAGAAATTGCATGAGCTCGGTTTTCTCGCTGCCTGGCCCGATGATGAGCAGATCGGTGCAGTTACCCAGGGCTTCACTGACCCTGACGAGGAATGTCAAGTCTCCGCTCGCATTCGCTTTGTGATGAGGGGATGACGAATGCGCGCGTACGGCCGAGGCGCTCACGCCAGTCAGCCCTACCGAGAAGATTTTGGCAACGCGGTGGTCGATCCAAATAACGGCGTGCGCTTGCGTTCGAACTGTCCTCTCGGTCATAAATAGCCGCTGCCTTTCCTTCCCGTCTCCTCTATCAGCCATAGTGTCATGACCCAAGCAATTCACTGCGGCCGATGAAGCCAAGGAGACTGCGGTACCAAACGCGTTCGGGATCTTTGTAGACGCTTATCTGCGCCACAACTTCAGCAAGTGATGTATAAGAGGAGCTTATGAGAGCAGTCGACGCGTGTGTGCATGCATTCACGCTCAGGCTGTTCTGGTCAGGTTTCCACAGCCGCTTCAACCGGTTTCCATGTTCAGTTGCTTCTGATGATGGAAATCACTCTCCGAAACCTTATCGACCAGTCGCCATGATCGTCGATCACTAGCGAGCCCGGCTGATCGGCCTCCAGCAACGCTAGGCGGGTTTGGAACGCTCCCGCATTCGGCTAGATCGTGGCGAACGAGCGCCACACTTGAGCAGCGCGGCATGATCCCCGTGCTCTCGCCCGCTATCACTGCGACACTCATCATACAGCTGCCTCTCCATTTGAAATTAGACCATTGCGCCAATCGCGCCGCGCCCGGATTGATCTCGCTCAAAAATAGAATCAACAATGACGTATTGCATTCCGCAGGCCGGCCCATGCTCCAGATAGCCAGGGGTCTTTTACATTTGGGACCAGCAATGTTAGCCGCGGGCCCACTCTCGGCGGTTGGCCAGCTTCGTACTAACGTGTCGCGCTTTAGACAACATGTCGAGAAGCGGACGGTGCGAGATCATCGTATACGAAGTGGTTAAGGTCTTTGAATTCCGTCGCCCTAGCAGCACGAGCGAAGTCGCCAAGGACTGGTATGGCGCTTGCTTAGAGAGAGCGGCGTTCGCGTCTCCTCACCATGGCGGCTAAATGCGTTCGCCGGTGATCGACCGAGACATCGGTCGTGCGACAGGGGAATGATCTGCATGTCCGGGGTTGCTGCTGCCTTACAATCCTCCTCAAGCAATTCGCGGGCGACGGTTTATGATCGGCTCAAGCACATGGTTCCGAGACTTGCACTGCGTGGGCAGGCAGGGGTCTGCGTTGCAGCCTTCATGCGCAAGGAAGGCGTTCGATATGCGAAGGTGCTCCAGCCATCATGCGATTCAGCGCGCATTGAGCACGATGAAAAGGATCCAACTTTTAGGCCCCATGTTGCAATCGCCCATATTCGTAGCCGACGCCGCGAACCTAGCGACCGCGGAATCCTTCAGCCGATTCACATTAATGCGGGTACCAGCCGCCATTTGACAATTTCTTTTGATGGCGCTTTGGTCAACGCTCGTGAACTCAGGGGCGAATTGCTTGCCCAGGGTCATAGGTTGGATGGCGACAGAGATTCCGAACTGTTGCTCAAGTGGATTGAGCGGTCCTGTGAAAGAGACTATTGGCGGTACGGCCTACCCGTCAATTACGAGACTGTCTTTCGCGACATTGATGATCGAATTGACGGCGCCATTAGCGCGCTTCTCCTGGACGGAGAAGGCAACTTAGTTGCATACCGCAATCGATGCGGGTTGCGACCTTTGGAAACTATGCAGGCAGATGACGGGTTCTTGCTCTTTGCTTCGGAAAACGGTGCGTTCGCAGGACTACAGGGCAAGACAAAGCAACTATTGCCGGGCCACATCAAGTATGTAGATGGAACAACTGGAAGTTGCGTTGACCGTTCTGTGAGCCGCGGGCGATACAATGCCAAACTTTGCGCCTATGAGACGCTTTATTTAGGAAATCCGGACACATCGATCGAAGGCCAATCATATTTCGAAACCCGTTACAACATAGGGGTCGCCCTTGGTCGCCTTGTTGCACAACGGTTGCAAGAGGAGCCAGGCTCCGCACCCACGATCGTTTCCTCCATGCCCCATACCGGGGGCCCTTACGCCGACGGTCTGTTTGCATCCCTCCGTGATTACGGCCTGCTTTCCCAGCGTCGGGAAGTCGTCGCAACGCAATTTCCTCAGCGAACTCTCATTGGTGCGCCCAGCGAACGAAAGTCTCGCATTTCTCAGAAGTACCATGTGTCGGGTACTAACCTTGGCGATACCACGATTGTAATCGTCGACGAGGCTCTCATTCGCGGCGATACCAGCCGAACTGTCACAAACATGCTGCTTGCCGCTGGGGCGAAAGCTGTACATTGGGCGATCGGTTCGCCACCTGTTGTCGCGCCGAACTACTATGGTATCGGTATAGACACACTAGATGAGTTGGCATTCTGGCAGATCTGGAAACGATTGCCACCCGAACAGCGCACGCAAAGCCTTCGCTTTCACAACATCAAGCCCAACACTCTCAAGATCATCGAAAGTAATATTGCTGCATCCATCAACGCAGCCACAATCACGTATCTGCCGTTTTCACTTCTAGTGTCGTCGCTTCCCTGCCGGCAAGACGGCTTCGATCTATCACCATTTACGTTCGAGATGCCGACCCCTGCGGGGCAGAAACGCGCAAACCAAAACTTGCGCGAATTTCTAGCCGCCCTTCCTTATTCCGAATCAATCCCTGCTTGAGGTCGATCATGAAGCCCGTCCTCGTCTTTGATTGGAACGGAACGCTGCTCGATGATTCGTACGCACTGCTGCAAACGACCAATGACATACTAACTCACTTTGGCCATGCGACGATCGACATGAACACCTTTCGGGAACATTGCGACGTTCCACTATCTGTTCTCTATCGAAGTCTCGGAATGTCGGAAGACGAAGTTACGGCGCTTGATCGCGATGGAAGCGCACTCTTTCACGACATCTACGAACCACTTGCGGACAAATCCGATCTGCGCGAGGGCGCACGCAGGGTCTTGGAGCTAGCGCGCCGAGAAGCGGCTTCGTCGATTATCGTTAGTAACCATATAGTTGACCCGCTGCGATCGCAATTGAGGAGACTTGGAATCAATGACTACATCAACGATGTGCTCGCCTTTGAAAACCGCGCGACTCAATACAAGTCGATGAGCAAGGGAGAGCGGCTTCGTCTATACATGAAGAACTACGACTTGAAGCCGGCTTCGACCTTCATCATCGGCGACATGCCGGTTGAAACAGATATTGCGCGCAATCTCGGACTCATAAGCATATCCATCACCGGAGGATTTGTTTCCGAGGCGCGCTTACGAGCGGCAAATCCGGACTACACGATCAACAACCATCATGAACTGTTGCCGATCTTGCAAAGGCATGGCTATTTTCGGAATGCATAAGTCATGATTGCCGAACAACGGCCACTCAACGTCGCCCCGAACGCTGCGAAGCACAGAGTAGGCCTTATCGGACTCGGGCGCATGGGAACGGGAATGGGTATCAGCCTGTTGCGTCACCATGTCGAGCTGCATATCAAGGCCAACAAAGATCGTTTCGGTGCGGATCGGTTGACTGGCGCGGGGGCCTATGAACATCCTTCGATCACCGAGTTGGCGCGGCATGTAAGCGCGGTCGTGCTATCCCTGCCTTCAAGCCGTGAGGTAGAAGCAGTATGCCTTGGGCAAGACGGGTTGTTCATCCATATGCGCCGAGGAGGTTTGGTAATTGACTGCACGACCTCTTATCCTGCTTCGACGGTCGCACTGGCTGAGCAGGCCCACAAATACGGCTTAAGCTTTGTAGATGCGCCAGTAACACGGAGCCCGGAACAAGCGGAATTCGGTCTCCTCAACGCGATCGTTGGATCGAATGAAACGCTCTTTCCGGTGGTTGAAGGCATTCTTGCTGCATTTTGTGAGACCGTCATTCATGTCGGAGATGTCGGACAAGGTCACAAGATGAAGCTTGTGTACAACGCCATGACCATGGGCATAGCGGCGGTCGCTGCGGAGGTCTGCCAGTTTGCGCATGGTCTTGACATCGATCTCGTGATGCTCCGGTCCTTGGTCGGTCGTGGGTCTACTAATAGCGGAATATTCCAAGGATTCGCGGCATTCTTGTTGGGCGAGAAGCCCGATATTCTGGCAATCTCGATTGCGAATTCCGCAAAGGACATCGACTCCGCTGTGCGCCTGGCAGGCGAGAACGACGTTTCGGTGCCGGTTTTGGCTGCTGCCGCGCACAAGTTGAATGTCTCAGTTGACGCCGGCCAAGGCGAACTGACGCTACCTCATTTGTGCTGTCCATAGATTCTTAGCTATAGCGATCCAGACAATCACGACCCGCGCAGCCGGCCCCCCACTAAGGAGCTGGCGATGCTGCCGCACGAGTTTTCCCTTCTACTTGATGAAAGCCAGCCGTGATCGATCGAGGGTTACCGTAACAGATAAGATTACAATGAGCCCGGTCACCATGATTTGGATGTATGTATGTACTCCTGCGATGTTCAGGCCATTTTGAAGTACGGCAATCACCAGCACGCCAATCAGAGTTCGATGCACGCCCCCTGAACCACCTGAAAGCGCGGTTCCGCCCATTACAACGGCGGCAATGGCTTGGAGCAGCAGATCATCCCCCATGCGGGCAGTCCCGGTTGATGTTCGTGCGACAAGAAGTAAGCCCGCAGTTCCACAAAGCATCCCGCATACCACAAACGCGATAGCTTTGGTGCGAAGGACATCAATGCCGGAAAGTCGAGCAGCTACCCCTCCGGCGCCGATCGCAAACAATGATCTCCCGAAGTGGCTTCTCGCGCCGATGAAGGACGCTGCAGCAAAAATCAGGAGCGCCAAGACTCCCGAGTTTGGAATCCGCCCGATGATTGAACCAGACGCAAACCATGTGAGATCAGGGCTCCGAAAGAACACGTTTACTCCACCACTAATCCAGGTCGAAATCCCACCAAGGATGGTCATTGTACCGAGTGTGGCCACAAAGGACGGCAACCGTAGACGGAGGACGAGCACTGCGTTCACCAGGCCACAGATAGCACCGATGGCTGCTGCTACAAAAGCTATTCCGGTTGCACCGAAGTCAAAGTCCCGGATTAGAACCGCTGATGAAACTGCTACAAGGGTCACGATGGCTCCCACGGAAAGGTCAAGCGCACCCATGAGAATCACAAAAGTGATGCCCGTTGAGACAATCAGCAGGATTGACGATTGCCGCATCAGATTGAAGAGATTCACCCAACTCAAAAAGCGCGGGTTGATAAGGGCAAACACAATGACCATAGCCATCAGCAGCAACAGCGGTCCGGCTGCATTTATGATCGGGCGGTAACGGGCATGGAACTGTTCTGCAATCCGCGCTCTGGCCTTCAGACCTGATCTCGGCTTGGCGATTTGGGGCTCATACCATGTGTTGAACAAGTTCCTGCTCCGTTGGCTTGTTATCAGCAGGCGCGTTGCACTCGAATTGGATTTGTCCATCTCGCATGATGAGAATACGGTTCGACATTCCGATAAGTTCGGGCAGATCGTCTGTTACGAGCAGAACAGATAATCCGCGTTCCACCAAGTCCCTCAGCAGACCGTAAATCTCTTGCTTCGCACCGACATCGACGCCGCGTGTCGGATTGTCGAGTACGAGCACTTGGACCCCCCGCGCGAGCCATTTGGCTATCACGACTTTCTGTTGATTACCCCCGGAAAGAAATTGGCAGAGCTGGGTTGGCCCGTTGCATCGGACGCGTAGCCCATTGATGTACTTTTCGGACAGAGCCCGTTCTCTGGAGCGGGAAATGACGCCTGCTGGTCGCGACACGAGCGGAAGCGAGGCCAATGAGATATTTGCTTGAACTGACAAATAAGGCACGATGCCTTCAGTCTTGCGTTCCTTGGGAACGAATCCAACCCCGCGCATGATTGCAGCCTTTCCGCGTCCGCGTAGAGGCAGGATC